>CAYJGX010000012.1:20467-34014 GCA_964369795.1 uncultured Spirochaetaceae bacterium | reverse complement strand
CGAAATCCCAACCGAGATTGTGATTACTGATTTAGAGTCGATGGAAGAGGGTGCAGTGCCTGGAGTCGATAATATTGCACAAGTGGTCGATGGAGAAATTCCAACCGAGATTGTGATTACAGATTTAGAATCGATAGAAGAGGGTGCGCTCCCTGAAGTCATCAATATTGCAAAAATTATAGACGGAAACCGAGAGATTGTTATTGCAGATGTTAATGAAATTGACGAAGTGATGCAAGAATTTGAAATAAGTGATGTTGCCGAAATTGAAGTTGTCGACCCCGTAACAGAAGAAGTTCAAACGGTTAAAGTCATCAATTCCGAGGCAATTTTAAAAGATTTAAACCCTGGATTGTATATGCAACTTGGAGCATTTAAATATTTAGATAATGCAATAGAATTGAAAGAGCGAATGGAAAAAGAGTTCACCGATGTCGTGGAAATTTATCAACACGAAGAAGGTATTTACCGAGTGGTTCTTGGATCGTTAATGCCAGATGAGAAAGGTTTTGTCGCTAACTATATTCGTAGCATGGGAATAAATGGATTCTTCTTTACAGCAAATTTATAAGAGGGTGGCATGAAGGATTCCAATATCGATGTTTTAAGAGAAATTGAATCTCTTAGCGATAGACTAAGAGAGTGGCAGCACCAATACTATGTGGAATCTAGGCCAAGCGTATCCGACTCTCGTTACGATGAAATATTTGATCAATTAGTCCAACTTGAAAAGGATTATCCTCAATACGATTTTGATGACTCCCCCACTAAACGAGTGGGGTCTGATTTGTCGCATGACTTCCCTGAATTTGTGCATTCGATCCCAGTCCTTAGTTTAGATAAAGCCTATAGTGTAGGTGAATTGTTAACTTGGTGTAATAGAACAAAACAGAAAGTGGGCGTTGATTCTTTTTCATTTTGCATGGAAGAGAAAATTGATGGAATTAGTATCGTTTTATATTATGAAAAAGGTCGTTTCGTGAGGGCGGTGACTCGAGGAAATGGGACTATAGGCAATGATGTGACAGCCAATGTAAAGACTATTGGAGCCGTCCCTCTTAAATTAGATGAACAAATAGACATAACCGTTCGGGGTGAGATCTATCTTCCTATAAAGGATTTTTTAAGTATAAATGAAAAACTAGAAGTTCCCTATGCAAATCCAAGAAATTTAGCAGCGGGAACCATCCGTAGAATTAAAAGCTCTGAAACCGCGGCTGTCCCTTTGCAAATTTTTTGCTATGAAGGCTTTTTTACGTCTGACCTAGGAATTTCCACTCAAAAAGAGGTTATTGCTAAACTTAAGCAATTAGGATTTAGAGTCAACCCCAAATGGGCTTGGTTTTCTACAACTCCTAAGGAAGGATACGAACCTCTTGAATCTTTAGAAGAATGGGTTGCACGACGAACAGCCGAAAGGAAAGAGCTCCCCTATGAAATTGATGGATTGGTTTTTAAGGTCAATGAATGGAATTTGCGCGAGGAACTCGGTTATACAGGACATCACCCCCGTTGGGCAATGGCATATAAATTTGAGTCCCCAGTGGGCGAATCGGTTGTAAATGCAATTGACATCCAAGTAGGTCGAACAGGTCGAATTACTCCTGTGGCAAGAATCAATCCTGTAGAAATTTCAGGCTCTGTTGTATCTAATGTCACACTTCATAATCAAGATTACATCAACATGTTAGGAGTCGCCATAGGCGATAGTGTTAGTGTTTCAAAACGTGGAGATGTTATTCCTGCAATAGAGCAAGTGATTGAAAAAGGAGAGAATGGGATTGCATGGAAAATGCCACTCGTTTGTCCTTCGTGCGAGAGTTTATTAAAAGGGGAGGGTGCACATCTTTTTTGTGCAAACCGAAATTGCCCCGATCAGAAGCTAGGGCAAATCTTATTTTTTATTGCACGTTCGCAAATGGATTTAGATGGAGTAGGAGAAGAGACGGCTATTTTGTTGTTTAAAGAAAAACTCGCTCGCTCAATATTTGAGTTGCTCACTTTCGACTACAATAAATTGCTTGACTACCCTGGGTTTGGAGCAAAAAAAATTGCCTTAATTCAGAAAGGAATTGAACTAGCGAAGCAACGCCCCTATGTGCAAGTTTTGTCTTCTCTTGGAATAAAGGACTTAGGACCTAAAAGTTGCGAGCTTTTAATCAATGCCGGGTATCATAATATCGATGCCTTGCTAAAGGCCGTAAACGAGAAGGGATCCTCTGCATTCCTCGATATTAGAGGAATTGGTCCTATAACGGCAGAAGGAATTGTTCAATCGTTGGCGAATGCAGAGAATCTCGCTATGATTGCCGATTTGCGTAAAATAGGACTTAAATTCGAAGTTTCGGCCGAGGAAATTCGACCGAAAGCGAGCTACTGGGAAGGACAAATTTGGTGTGTGACTGGAAGCTTTGAAACCTTTAAACCGCGGGATTTAGCGGCCACCGAAGTAGAAAAACGAGGCGCCGCGGTCACAAGTGCCGTTTCTGGGAAGACAACCCACTTGCTCGCGGGCGAAAAGGCAGGAAGCAAATTAGAGAAAGCGCAAAAATTAGGAATTACAATTGTAACCGAATCCGAATTTCTGGTATTATTAAAGGAGAACCCAATTGAAAACTAACTATTTTTATATTTTTTTGCTTATCCTGCCCTCACTTTTCTTTGCTGTCACTCCCGAAGAAGAAGCACTGCTCACGCCCACACCCGAACAGACCGAAATAACGCAAGAAACGCCATGGGGCTTTGCCGGAATCGAACTAGGCATGAAGATGGATACAGTCGAATCGATTTTAGACGAGAGTAAATACTTTATTTATGATAGTAAGCTTATCTCCTGGCTCCCGTTTACTCCCCTCATTTCTGCTAAAGGCAGAGGTCTTATCAATGTAGGCCATTTTCATTTTGTCGATGATCAACTTTACTCCATCAATTTAATCATTAATCCCATACAAATGGATTATTATACCCTAATGACTCAATTTAACGAAAAATATGGAAAATATAGTTCCTTAGACCCAAGCAGAGTCTTGTGGCTTTCCGAAACAGCCTCTATTTCGCTTGAAAAGCCATTAACCGTTTCCTATCTAGATTTAGAATTACATCAAATTTATATTAATCAGTCTGAAATTGAAAAATCGAATGCTCAGCAAACGAGGGAAGAATTTTTAGACGAATTTTAAAAGGGAGTTTCTATGAAATTAAAAAAACAACAATGGGTTGTTATTGCACTAATAACACTAGCGGTCATCGCAGGAATATTTTTTTCAGTCTCCACTGGGGAATTAGCCTATAAACCAGGCGTCAGTAAAGCTAAAATAGCGCAAGTGATGAAAAATACTTCTAAATTTCCCTATGAACCGATGCCCTTTGGCTATGCCGATATCAATGGACATCGATTTGGTGTGGATATTGCCACAACCGATGCGCAAAGAGCGCGAGGGCTCATGTTTCAGACTGAATTAGGAAAAGATGATGGGATGTTCTTTGTCTTTGAGGATGCTCAAATTAGAAGTTTCTGGATGGAAAATACATTGCTGCATTTAGATTTAGCCTATATCGATCAAAACAATAAAATTATTTCTATTCATACAATGAAACCGCTTGATACGACGCCCGTGTTTTCTCCAAAAGAGGCAAAATATGTCTTAGAGGTGGGTAAAGGCCGCTTGAAAAAAGCAAAAGCCAAAGTGGGAGATACCGTTAGCTGGGGTTATTTTTAATTTCTTCTAGGGAGGCAGAGATCGTTTCCCATTCTTCTGTAAGGGCGTGCAACTTCTGTTGGATGCCCTCTTTTTGTTTTGAAACTTCTGTTGCCTTTTGAGAATCGCTATAAATTTCGGGGAGGGCAAGTTGGTCATCGCATGCAAGCAGTTGAGATTCTAGCTCATCTATTTGAGTTAAGAGTTCTTCCTCTTTCTTTTCTAGCGCTTTGCGCTTATTTCTTAGTTCTTTGTTTTCTTGATGGCTTTTTTGTCCTTTGTCTTGTGCGAAGGATTCTTTTGATGAGGAGGTGAAGTTTGAGTTTGCCGTTGGTTGGTAGTTATTCTCTTGCTCTCTTCGGTATAAATAATATTGATAATCTCCAGGGTAATCTTTAAAAGAGCCTTTTTCTAAATGAATGACGCGCTGAGCTAGTTTTTCCACGAAATAGCGATCGTGGGAAACAAAGATGATAGTGCTAGGGAAATTTTGAAGGGCATCTAGTAGGATGTCTTTTGAGTGAATGTCGAGATGGTTTGTGGGTTCGTCTAAGATAAGAAAATTGTGAGGCTTAAGCATTAGTTTTAGTAGGGTGAGGCGATTTCGTTCCCCGCCGCTAAGAACGGCAACTTGTTTGAAAATATCGTCCTCGGTGAAGAGAAAGGCGCCCGCGAGGCTCCTGATTTTAGGGATCATTTCTGTGGGACAATCTTTTTCGATCTCCTCTGCAATAGATAGGGATTCATCTAGCAATTCACCACTTTCTTGAGCGAAATAACCAATAGAAACACCCGAACCCATAGAAATGTTGCCAGTATACCCCTTGTCGACTCCAGCAATTGCTTTTAGCAAGGTCGTTTTTCCAGCTCCATTGACCCCTGTGAAAGCTACTTTTTCGCCTCTTCGAATATGAAAGTTGACATTCGTTAATACCGTATTATCGCCATAGGAACGCGATAAATTATCTACAGAAAGAGCCGAGTCCCCACACCGTGGTGGATCTGGGAAGCGAATAACAACTTTTTTCATGTTGTCGGGAAGCTCGATTCGCTGGATCTTCTCTACAAGTTTTACACGGCTTTGTACTAAGGTCGCCTTTGATGCTTTGGCTCTAAATCGTCGGATAAATTGTTCGTTGCGTTCAATTTCTTCTTCTTGTTTTTTATATGCATTGATAAGCGTCTCAAGTTCCTCGGCACGCTTTGCTTCATAGGCAGAATAACTGCCTTTGTATTTTTTTAAATCACCTTGGAAAATTTCGTAAATTTCATTGACAGTAGCATCTAGGAAATATCGGTCGTGGGAAACGAGTAAATACCCACCTGTGCTGTTTAATAAAAATTGCGTTAGCCATTCACGCGCCTCAATATCTAAATAATTTGTGGGTTCGTCTAGGAGCATTATATCTGGCTTTTTTAAAAGGGTGACAGCTAGGGCAATACGCATTTGCCATCCGCCAGAAAAGGTTGAACAGTCGTTGTTAAATTGATTCGGGGAAAAGCCAAGACCCGTTAAAACGTTATAAATGGCTTTTTCCTGTTCGTAGAATCCTGATTCCTGAATTTGCTGTTCGAGGTGGTAGTGTTGTTCAAGCAGCAAAGGAAGATTTTCATCGGTTGAATCTAATTGAGCGAGCTTTTCCTCGTAGAGTTTCTTTTCATCGATCCAGCTTTGGATATGGGAATAGGCTAGTTGCATCTCTTCAAGCACTGATTTCCCTTTATGCGTGATACCCGTTTGAGGCAGGTAGGCAATTCGAATGGAAGGGCTAGTACTTATTTTTCCAGAGTCTGATTTTGCTATTCCTGCAAGAATTTTCATGAGAGTCGATTTACCAGAACCATTACTACCGCATAGGGCAACACGAGACTGCGAGTCAAGATTAATTTGAATTCCGTCTAAAATATCGCGATTACCAAAAGCTAAAGAGAGGTTGTCCGCCTGAACAAAAGCCATCTAGTTTCCAGCCTGAAAATAGATAATAATAGGGGAGCTATTTTCTCGTTCAATTAGATTGTCTGGAGTGATAAAGTTCTTTTGCGCAGAAATAAGGCGAATAGCTTTTTTATCTGGAAAAAAGGAGATGAAAAATGGGATTTCTGAAAGCTGATTGCCTTGCTTAAAGTTGAAATAGATTGCATCATCGTATTTTCGCTCTAGTGCGCGAGCCATATATAAATCGAAAGAAATATTTCCAGATATACCTGCTCCCTCTGGGATCAGATTTGGAACAAGTCTATCATAGTCACTCCAGACAAAGGTTCCATTAGGATTTATGGTAAGGGTTCCGTAAGAATTACTTGTAAAAGTACCCCCAAAGTCGATGAGTTGTGCGAGGTTATCTCTCCTTCGAGTATCTTCTTCTGTAAAAATTGTTTCATAATCGTCTATTTGAAAAAATTCATATCGCTTGATTTCGTCTCTTTCTTTGTAACTAATAATAATTTGTCTTGGGTTTATAATATCAATTTCAAGTTCAATACTAGGATCCATAAACGTTTGTTTTGAGACACCAACGATTGTATCGGGATTAAATGTTTTATAGACTGATTGAGTTCGTAAAATGATTTGATTTGAGCTCTCGTTGTAGAAAAATCCATTAGAAAGGTTGATTTCGTCTAAATCGATGCGATTTTCATCGATCATTTCGCTATAGTAATCGGGGTAGAATTTATTTTTTAGTGTTGATAGAAGAATATCATTGGATTTAAGCTTTTCTTGGTCGATTTTTTCTTGAATTTTGTCGATAATTTGCAGTTTAGCGTCGAAGGAGTAGCCTCGAAAGCCTGTTTCTGTGATGACTTCGATCCATCGGCCTTCGTTGCCAGCTATCTCGACTTTTGTTTCGTCGATGGAGATGATTTTAACTTCTTCGTTTGCCCTCATGCGATATGGATTTGGGGCATTTGCATTTTTAGAGGTCCGAACAAAGTGAGCCGTAGAGGATTTTGCATAAAGGTGAATGTAAGGGCTAAGAGCTTGTTGAAAGGCCTCTGCTTCTTCTGATTTTGCAAAGTGTTCAAAAAAGCTCACTTTTTCCTGGAAAGTTTTGCCCTCGTTCTCGATTACATAATACCCTACTGTTTTATTGGATTCTCTTTTAAAGGTTTCCGACTTGTATTTGTAGGCCGTCCCTGCCGTTATGTTTTGGGTATTTGTGAGGGCGACTATCGTTGGAGAACTACACGAAAATAAAAAGAGAAAAGATACTAGTGTGAAAATAGTTATTTTTGTTAAATTGGGGGTTTGATTCATTTGATACTCCTAGTCTGTTTAGTTTGAAAAATCTATTTCTGAAATGATCGTTTGTGGGTCACAAACGATGGTAATTCGTGCATTTGAAAGCAGGTTTCTATTTTCTGCTGTGTATAAAATTTGATTTGCAAGATAGTCGGGGATGACTATGTCGGTTCTATTAGCTCCATAGAGAGCCGTTGCCTGAATTTTAAGTGGATTTGTCCCTGCTAGTTCAAAGCTAACTTTTTCTAGGTGATCGACATATTGGACGGCCCCTTGGCTTTGAAGCAATTCGGGTTTAATGTATTCGGGAGTAAAGACAAGTTCGCCAGAAGAGGATAAAATTTTTGGAAAGAGGCATGGGTTAAGGTGCGCTTCTGTTTTTTCTCCATGGACAGGTAAGATACTTGGAACAAAAATGATGATTCCCGTATATTTTTGAGAAGAGGTATAGGCTAATTTCCGTTTTACAGGTTTAACATTTGTGTGTTGGATAAAGGCTTCGCTGAAATCTGGGTAGAGGGGGATTTGATAGTCTGTTTTTAGGTATTGTAAATCTGGAGTTAGGTAAGATTGAAGCTTGTATTCTTTTTTTGTAAAAGTTTGTAAATGATCGGTTAGTTCTAGTTGTTTTTTGAGTCGGTCATAGACATTTTCGCTTGAATTGAGTGGGATGTAATCCATTGCCATTTGAATAATGATAGAGAGATAACTTGTTACTGTATTTTCTGCATTTGTTTTGGCTTGCGGCAAGACATCGATATTTGCAGGTAAGGGTGCTGTAATAGAAATATTTATTAAGGAGTTTTCCCAATCTACTGTAGTGGTTGCATCGATTGATGTTTGTGCAGAAAGAGAGAAAGTGGTGATAATCAAAATTGATAATAAAAATAAATTACGCTTTTTCATATATGATAATATCATATAACGATTTTGTATATTTATCAAGTTTTATATGAGCATTTACGAAAAGTGATGGGTAATTTTTTACTGCATTTGTCACCTTTTTAGAATATTTTTTGGGGATTTTTAAGAAGTAGGTAGAGCCATCACTTGGGGTTGTGTCTCCAATGAGTTCCTGGTTGGCTTTTCGCAAAATGCTGTATTGAACTCCACTGATTGAGGCAATTTGTTTTAGGTTTAGAGGTTTAGGAATTGGGATTTTGATCCAGTCTATTGGGGCGGGGGGTGGGCTTAGGTAAAAAGATTTCGGGTTTTGAGAGATATAAATGACGGCTAAGAGTTTAGGAATGTAATTGAGAGTTTCTCTTGGTAATGCATTGGCTTGATGGAGTTCCCAGTAGGTCGTTGCGTTGTGAGCCTTCATGGCCCTTTGGACAGCGCCGATTCCACAATTGTAGGCGGCGATGGCCAGCAACCAGTCTCCCGTTTTTTTGTAGTTCCAGCGAAGTTTACGAAGTGCTGCATCGGTTGCTAACATAAAATCTCGTCTGTCGTCGCGTTCTGTATTGATTTGTAAACCAAAGGGGGCTGCACTCGCTTTCATAAATTGCCAAATACCCATAGCTCCAACATAGGATTTTGAATTGTTGATATAGCGTGATTCTACAACGGGAAGGTAAAAAAGTTCCTCTGGAACTTTTAATTCTTTAATTTTGCTTTTTACATAACTTTCGTAGTAGCTTGCATCGGCAAAAATTTTGTTTAGCTGATGACCCCATTCCTTTCTTGAGTACAGATTAATAGATTGCGAAATCGAATGATGATCAAAATCCCCAAAAGAGGTTTTGACTTTCATGGGTTTTTCTAGCGAGTTGCCTACAAGTCCTACTTTAATAAGCAGAAAGAGTAGCATAAGAAAAATTGATTTTTTCATTTTAAACACTTAGGCCTTAAAACGGCTTTTCTCCAAAATAGATTCCTGCCCATTCCCACTTGCCGTGGAGAGATGGGTCGGCTGGAAAGTCGATCCTTTGAAAATATAGATACCAAGTTCGTATTCGGTAGTTCCAGTTGTATGTTTCCCAGTAAGCTTCAGTGTCATTGGCATTTCGTTCTACTTTAGGATTAAATTTGATAGGAAAGCGACGTATAAAAGTAGCCAAATCGTAAACAAATTTGTAATTAGCTTCTTGGTCGTCTTGACCCCAAGAGAGAGTAAAAAAATCGATTTTGCTCATGTTTCGCTTAATTGCATCGTTATTTCTGTTGCTAATAGCGCTGCGAATAGCTGCGAGCAGAGGATCAAGTTCTCTGTAGGCCCAGTCCTTCGGTTGGTATTCGTAGAAACGAACTTTTTTGGATATATCTTTTCGAAGAGTCTCTTCTTTTTCCATTCCTGCTTGTGGGGCGGCCAAAAATTTTTTCCAAATGCTAATCGCTGTGGGCCACTCTCCAATGGTTTCATATGCTGTTGCAAGGTTGTAATAAGTTTTTGCAATTTTTTTATCTTCGGGTTTAAGTTTTAATAGAAGATCCGAATAATGAATTCTTTCTTCTGGGTGCGAAGATATTTCGGACAATTTTTCTAATACATTTGTTTGGAGTTCTTCTCCTTTATTTATAATTGGAGGATAGTTACGTATGATTCTTTTATAATATTTTTCTGCCATTTTAGGCATTTTTCTGCTTTGGTAGTCGTCGGCGATAATGTTTAAATAAAAGCTATTGCAAAAATCATCTGGATACCATTGAATTTGCTCGAGTAGATAGGCATTGCGTAAGGAGTTTTGTTTTAAATTTATTAAGATGCGCGAAATTTCTAGGTTGATGATGAATCGACCTTCGCTCGTTTCTTGGTCACTTAGCGTTTCGAAAAGAAATTTTAATTTGTCTTGAGTTTCTTCCGAACCAATTAAATAGGCTTGGTAGTCGGGAGCATTGGAACAACTAAATAATGAGAAAAATGAAAAACAGATGGCAAAAAAAATAGTTTTTCTTGATTTCATAATTTAATATACTATATTAAAAAAAAAGTTTCAAGTTTACCTTTTTTTGTTGCAAAAACTTGAAATACTATCATAATATATAGATATTAGTAAGGAAAGGTATGGCTTTTAAAACAGAACAAATTGAAGATGTAATCGTAAAAAATAAAAACTCTTTTTTAATTAAACAACCTAAAAAAGCAAATGTCTATTTGCTAAACGACGATGTCACTACGATGGAATTTGTAATAGACATTTTGATGGATATATTTTCTTTTTCTTACGATGATGCACAAACTATCATGTTTAAAGTTCATACGCAAGGAAAAGGTTTGTGCGGAACCTTTTCTGTGGATATTGCTAAAACAAAAGTTGTTCTTGTTTTAGCCCGCGCAAGAGAGGCTGGTTATCCATTGCAAGCCATTTATGAAGAACTATAGGAGTTTATATGGAATTTTATACCGATTTTCAAAAAGCAGCAGTCTGGGTGAACCAGTTTGCAAAGGAAAATAATCACGAGTATGTTTGTCCAGAGCATTTTATTTTAGCTATCTTACACGACAAAAGTATTTTAAAATATTTAAAAAATCATTCGGCAAACATCGATGCGGTGAAAGATGATCTACTTCAATATTTAGATGTCTATATTCCTAAAAAAAAGGGAGCACCCTATCTTCAAACGGTCGATTTAGACAACTCCTTGCAAAATATGATTCGCATATCAGAAGAATTCCATTGGGATAGAGCTTTTAATTTTGTTTATTTGCTTGCAGTCATCTCTTTAGAAAACTCCTTTGCAAAAGATTTGTTAAGAGCAATGGGTTTAGACAAAGATATTCTTGTCAATCTTGCAGTTCGTTATTATATCGCAGTTGTCCTAGAGGGAAATTCTAAAGAGCACAACGAATACCAATCTTATCTTGATTCGCTTGATTCTGATGATTTTGATTTTGAGGATGAACAAGATTATGGGGCAGAGGCAACTCAGATTGTTGAAAATTATACTTCTAACCTAACAGAATTAGCGGCTACTGGAAATTTAATGCCTTTTGTTGGAAGAGAAGAAATAATTGATAAAATGATTCTTGTGCTAGCCCGTAAATTAAAAAATAATCCTATCTTGGTGGGAGAACCCGGGGTTGGAAAAACAGCTCTTGCGGAAGGACTCGCACATCGGATTGCAAGTGGAAAAGTGCCTCATTTTTTAAAAGATTTTGTGATACTTTCCCTAAATATTGGATCCATTATTGCGGGAGCAAAATACCGTGGCGATTTAGAAGAACGATTAAAAACGCTTTTAGAGATATTAGAAGAGCAAGAAAATATTATTTTGTTTATCGATGAAATTCATACAATTATTGGAGCGGGTGCTTCGCAGGGAAGTGCAATTGATGTTGCAAGTTTTCTAAAACCAGTTATCTCTCGGGGTAGTCTCCGATGTATGGGTGCAACAACCTATGAGGATTACAATAAGCATTTTTCGAAAGACAAAGCCCTTGTGCGGCGTTTTCAAATGATTGACGTGCTTGAGCCGTCGGAAAAAGAAACCTATAAAATTTTAATGGGACTTAGACCCTATTTTGAAGAATATCACAATGTAAAATATACGCCAGAGGCTTTCAAAACCACCATTGCCTTAACAGGAAAATATCTCAAAGATAACCATCAGCCAGATAAATCGGTCGACTTAATCGACCAAGCGGGTGCTGCTTTAAAAATTCTTAATAGTGGTAAAAAATCCAATCAGCAAAATAATGTCGTTTCAATAAAAGAAATAGAGCAAATGATTGCAAAAGTGGCTCGTATTCCAGAAGAAAAGGTCTCCGTTTCCGAAAATACGCGCCTTCAAAATCTTGCAAGCGACTTAAAGCAAGAAGTCTTTGGCCAAGATTTAGCTATCGATGGTGTGGTAAGTGCAGTTAAACGATCTCGGGCAGGATTTGCGACAAAAGACAAGCCCGTTGCCTCCTTCTTGTTTGTGGGTCCTACTGGTGTAGGAAAAACGGAACTTACACGGCAGCTAGCGACTTCGTTGGGTCTAGAACTGATTCGCTTTGACATGAGCGAATATCAAGAGAAGCATACGGTTGCGCGTCTTATTGGAGCACCTCCAGGATATGTGGGTTACGATGAAGGCGGATTGCTCACGGCTGCGATTCGCAGAAATCCTCATGCCGTCTTGTTGTTAGACGAAATTGAAAAAGCCCATTCCGATATTTATAATATTCTTTTGCAAGTGATGGATTATGCAACTCTAACCGATTCTACTGGTAAAAAGGCCGATTTTCGCAATGTGATTCTTATCATGACAAGTAATGCAGGTGCAAAAGATTTATCTAAGAAAATGCTAGGCTTTAATTCCACCTCTCAGATGAATTCATCGGGTTTAATGAAAGCTGTCGAAAACACCTTCACCCCAGAATTTCGCAACCGACTAGACGAGGTCATAGAATTTAATTCACTCTCCATGGAGCAAATCCTTAAAATCGTGGATAAAGAATCTAAAGAATTTACTAAATTGCTTAAATCCAAAAAAATCAAACTTGTCATCTCTAAAAAAGCAAAACTTTTTATCGCCCAAAAAGGCTACTCCCGTGAACTTGGCGCTCGCAATGTGACTCGAGCATTTGAGAAATACATTAAATCGCCATTTATCGACAAAGTCCTTTTTGGCTCATTAAAAGATGGCGGCATTGCAAAGATTGAGTGTCAAAATGATAAATTAGAAATCCTAGAGGAGGCAGCTCTTGGAGTATGATCAAGAAGAATCGTTATGGGATTTATATTTTTCTGATCACGATGAATTTCTTTATCCATTAGGCACATTTATCAACTTTATGGGTTCCGATTTCAAATTTCCTCTAAACGAAGATGTCGTTATTGCCGGTGGCTATATGGATCCTGGATTTGTTCTTTCTGCTTATATTAAAGGCTATTTTCCATGGTTTAATCCGAAAGAACAGGTCCAGTGGTGGAATCCCGCGCAGCGAACCATACTGTATCCCGAAAAATTTCATTTATCTAAAAGTCTAGCCAAAAAAATAAATTCGGGTCGTTTCTCCTTTAAAATTAATACTCAATTTTTAGAAGTCATGCACCACTGCGAAACAGCAAAAGATCGCAGCGAAAACGGTAGCTGGATAACAGAACCTTTTATTTTCACTTATAATAAATTTTTTGAAGCAGGAATCGCACATTCCATAGAGGTATATGAAAATGGCCAACTCGTTGGAGGCCTTTACGGCGAACTCATTGGAGACATCTTTTGCGGCGAGTCGATGTTTAGCCTTGTTTCCGACAGTTCAAAGGCAGCACTTTGGTTTTTATGCGAACTTTGTAAAGAGAAGGGTGTCGCCTTTATCGATTGCCAAATGCCAACGGACCATCTTCTAAGCTTAGGCTGCGAACTCATTCCCAGGGAAGAATATCTAGCTTGTTTACGACGAAATATTTCGATTCCAAATCGGGAAAAAATTCTTTATTTCAGAGACACAGAATCGCAGAGCCTTTTAGATGCTTATGATGAACAAGATATAGAAATTATGAAACAAATCAAGAAGATAGGAGATTTCGCTATTGTCAAGTAAAGATAAAGTTTGGTGGACCCTATTTGCAATTGCATTCCTAGTGATGTTTTTTTTAAAAACATGTTATCCTGATGGTTTGTCAGTCTTATAGTTTGACTTAGCGAGCTTTTTATATTCGTGATTTGAGGAGGCTTCC
>CAYJGX010000012.1:1046-20367 GCA_964369795.1 uncultured Spirochaetaceae bacterium | reverse complement strand
CCGTTACAATAGGCGATAATGTTTGGATTGGCGGAGGTGTCATTATTATGCCTGGGGTTAAAATTGGCAATAATGTTGTCATTGGTGCAGGTAGTGTCGTTACAAAAGATATTCCAAGCGATACCATTGCCATGGGAACGCCTTGTAGAGTGGTTCGGGAAAATAATTAGACAGTTCGTAAATTCACCTTGCTTGAGTTAAAAGCGACAAGGACATGAGGAAAAGCGAGGCAAAGCCGATGCTTGTTCCATTAATTACCTTTTGGGTAATTAATGAACCGACAGTTCCGACTGGCCTGGTGCGAGCGGTAGCTCGCAGTCGCCCCCCACCCCCCCCCCAAAAAAAAAGAAAAGAAAAGAAAAAAGAACCCCTCATATAAAATATTACCTAATAGGTAACATTTTATATGAGGGGCGAATTAAATCCAATTTAGAATTGGAAGTGGAAATTTTTTGGTAAAATTAGCTAAAAATAGCTAGGAAAATTTGCCAAAAAATTACCTTCCCGACATCGGAATGTATTCTTTGTGATCGCAGACCGCTTTATAGGCAGGGCGAATGATTTTGCCGCTGTTGTTAAGTTCTTCTAGGCGGTGTGCTGCCCACCCAGAGATTCGTGCAATTGCGAAAATGGGTGTGTAGAGTTCGGGTGGAAGGTTTAGCATGTTGTAAACAAAGCCACTGTAGAAATCGATATTTGCACTCACACCCTTGTAAATGTTTCTCTCTTGCATGATGATTTGAGGAGCAAGTTCTTCGACTTTGCAATAGAGTTTGTATTCTTTGTCGAGACCCTTTTCTTCTGAAAGAGTTTTGACAAATTTTTTGAATATGTTTGCACGTGGGTCGGATAGGGAGTATACTGCGTGGCCCATTCCGTAGATTAGACCCGCTTTGTCAAAACGTTGTTTTCTAAGAAGTCCAAGAAGATAGGCTTTGATTTCTTCGTCGCTATTCCAGTCGGTAATTTTCTTTTTCATATCATCAAACATTTCTACAACTTTGATGTTAGCACCACCGTGTTTAGGTCCTTTTAGGGAGCCTAAAGATGCGGCAATTGTAGAGTAAGTGTCGGTACCAGAGGAAGAGACAACGTGTGTGGTGAAAGTAGAGTTGTTACCTCCGCCATGTTCTGCGTGCAGGATAAGTGCGATGTCAAGGATTTGAGCTTCTAGTTGAGTGTATTTGCTGTCTGGACGTAGAAGGTGTAAGATGTTTTCTGCTGTTGATAGTTCAGGAAGTGGATTGTGGATGAAAAGGCTTCCGTTGTCGTGGTAGTGACTAAAAGCTTGGTATCCATAGACAGATAGAACTGGCATTAGTGCGATGAGCTGTAGACATTGTCGTAGGACATTGTGGATGCTTGTGTCTTCTGCTGTTTCGTCGTATGAGTAAAGAGTTAGAACGCTTCGAGCGAGAGTGTTCATCATGTTTTTACTAGGTGCTTTCATGATGATGTCTCGAACGAAAGTTTGGGGAAGGTTTCGGTATTCGGCGATAATAGCATTAAAGTTATCTAGCTCTTCTTTATCGGGAAGTTCGCCGAAGAGGAGGAGGTAGGTGGTCTCTTCGAAGCCAAATCGTTTCGTTTTAACGAAATCGTCTACGAGGTCGTATACGTTGTAGCCTCGGTAGTAGAGTTCTCCCTCGCAGGAAACTTTTTCTCCGTCTACCATTTTGCTAGAGATAATATCGGAGATTTCGGTCAAACCGGTTAAGACTCCATTTCCTTTTTTGTCTCGGAGACCACGGTTGACAGAGTATTGGCTAAAAAGTGCTGGATCGATGATGCGTTTGTCGATCTTTGTTGCAAGTTCGTGAACTTCTTTTGGGATATCCGAATAGTGGATGTCTGGTAATGACGATTTTATCATATTTTTCTCCTGTTGATAAAATAAATTATAGATATAATTATTAAATATATCGCAGAAAAGATTCCTGCGAATCCAAATGCCCAATTCCAAGGTAGGCCAAAGCCAATTTTTGCATTTAAAATGTAACTAGATACAATAAATGCATAAAAAGTACCAGGGACTAAGGCAATGAAAAAGTTTTTTCTTTCTCGTATTAAGTAGATTGCAATCATTGCAAAAGCAAAAACGGCAATCGTTTGGTTGCTCCAAGCAAAATAGCGCCATAAGACGCTAAATCCATCGGCATCAAATTTGGCAAAGAAAAGAATTGCAATCACGGGAAGAAAGATTCCTGTGGTTAGCAAAAGACGGTTTCTCTTTTTTCTTTGGTCAATTTTTAGGTAGTCACCTAACATTAATCGAAGCGAGCGTAGGGCCGTATCGCCTGATGTAATTGGCAAAACGATAATTCCGATGAGAGCAATCATTGCACCTGTGGGGCCAAGGATATCTCTTGTTATCGTACCCACTAATGCGGTTGCCCCTTCTAAAAGGTGCTCAGAATTTTTGTTAAAAATTCCCATTGCGGCAGCGGCCCAAATCATGGCGATGAAACCTTCTAAAAGCATCATGTTGAAGAAGACCATTTTACCAGATTTTTCGTTTGTCACAGAGCGTCCAATTAAGGTTGCCTGAGTGGAGTGGAATCCAGAGACAATTCCGCAAGCCACTGTGACGAAAAAGATGGGGATAAATTTAAGCCCTTTAGGATGTTGCGCTAAATTTGAAAAAGACAACTCGGTTATGGTATACCCTTTTGCAAAAATACCAATGCCCACCAAGATGCTTGAAATAATTAGCAACAACCCAAAAATAGGATACAATTTGCCAATGATTTTGTCTATCGGTAAGAGCGTTGCAAGTAGATAATAAACAAAAATTGTAGCATAAACAATCCAGATAACGGGATTGGTGGGGGCAGTACTTTGCGATAGCAAATTTCCTACGATGATATCGCCGGGAGTGTAGATAAAGACGGCCCCCACAAGCAACATCAACAAACTCACAAAAAAATTATAGAGGTGAAAGGTTGGTTTTCCTAAATACTTTTTTATGAGCCCTGGCATTTGCATTCCATCGTTACGCAAGGAAATCATGCCAGAAAAATAATCATGAAGGGCCCCGCCTAGAACACATCCGAGGGGGATGGTGATAAAGGCAATGGGTCCAAATAAAATTCCTTGGATGGGACCAAGTATGGGGCCCGTCCCCGCTATGTTTAAAAACTGAATAAGCGAGGTCCTCCAACTTTTCATAGGAACAAAATCGACTCCATCCTCTTTGAGGTAAGCAGGCGTCACTCGGTTATCGGGAGCAAATACCTTTTGGCAGTATGCACCATAAATGAGTCCGCCGATAAGTAGTATTGCTATCCCAATAAGAAAAGTTATCAATGTTGGCTCCTATTGAATATCGATATACATTGCAATTTCATCACAATGCTCAAGTTTTGGACATTCAAGACATTCTCTCCATAGCTTTCTAGGAAATTGATCTTTGTCGGTTACTTGAAAGCCAAGTTGTTTAAAAAATTCGACTTGATAGGTAAGAGAAATCACTTTTGGAAATCCGAGTTCCTTTGCACGAACAAGTAAATCTTCTACCATCTTTTTGCCGATGCCCATTCGTTGGTGGGAGTCGCTAACCGCAAGAGCCATCACCTCCGCCATGTCGGTCCATAGCGGGGAGAGAGCAGCGCATCCAACAACTTCTTTGCTTTCGCTATCGATTGCCACGTAGAAGTTAAAGAGCATGTTGATGATTTTGTATTTACTTCGTGGAAGCATCATCCCTTCACTCGCATTTTTATTTGTGAGTTTGAAAATTGCATCTACGTCGTTAATGGTTGCATTTCTGTATTGAATCATAGTTTTTAGTTCTTTTTCTTTCGAACGTGTGCTGCAACCGCAGTTGAAAGTCCGAAAAGGTTGATAAAGCCAGATGCGTCTTTGTGATCGTATTGGCTTGCCCCAAATGAAGCGAGTTCCTCGTCATAAAGTGAGTATGGAGATTTTCGCCCAGTAATGATGATGTTTCCTTTGTAAAGAACCAGTCGCACGGTTCCGGTGCACCATTTGTGAGATTCTTCCATAAAGGCTTCGATAGAATCTTTTGCACCAGAGAAATATTTTCCGGTGTAAACGAGTTCAGCATATTTTACAGAAAGGGTATTTTTTAGGCTGAGGGTATCGGCATCCATGGTAAGCATTTCAAGCTCTCGGATTGCGTCGTATAAAATGGTTCCGCCTGGAGTTTCGTAAACCCCTCGAGATTTCATTCCTACGGTTCTCGATTCAACAAGGTCAGATCGGCCAATTCCATTTTCTGCACCCAGTTCGTTTAGTTTTTCCATAAGAGCAAAGGCACTTAGTTTTTCACCGTTAACGGCAACTGGAATTCCCTTTTCAAAGTCGATGGTGATTTCGGTTTCTGCGTCGGGAGCATCTTTAGGTGACTTAGAGAGTTGGAAGAGACTTTCTTGAGGTCGGTTCCATGTATCTTCTAGGTCGGCACCTTCGTGGCTCATGTGCCAAATATTCCAGTCTCGGGAATAGATATTTTTCTTGCTGATGTTTCCAAGGGGAACGTTGTGTGAAATGGCATAATCAATAGCATCTTCTCGTGAAACGATGTTCCAAATTCTCCAAGGTGCGATAATGTGGCATTCTGGAGCGATTGCTTTGAAAGTGAGTTCGAATCGGATTTGATCGTTTCCTTTTCCCGTACAACCATGACAAATGGCTTGTGCCCCTTCTTGAAGAGCAATTTCTGCAATGTGTTTTGCTTGTAAAGGTCGTGCGATAGAAGTTCCTAGTAAATATTTGTTTTCAAAAAGAGCCCCAGCCCGAACCATAGTGAAGAGGTAGTCTTTTGCAAACTCTTCTCGGATGTCTTTGATATAAAGTTTGCTTGCACCACTTTTGAGTGCCTTTTCTTCCATTGCATCCCAGTCTTCGGCTTGGCCAACGTTAGTACAAACGCCTACGATTTCTGCTCCATTGTAATTTTCTTTAAGCCATGGAATGATAATTGATGTATCAAGTCCCCCCGAGTAGGCTAGTACGATTTTTTTGATTTGTGATTTGTCCATATTTATTCTCCTTTGGATAATTGTGTTAAAATGTTTTGTTTACGATTCTTCCTAGATTTAAATTGGTTGTTTCGGTTTTCGTTAAAACTTTGTTTTAAATAAACCTTACAAGCCAATTTAAATTTAGGAACATGCATATCCTAACATATTTTATGTGGTTCTAGTAGGAAGCCTCCCTCAATCGGGAGCCTTACCTAATTGTGTTAAAATTGTTTTGATGATGTTGATGCCCTTATCGATTTCTTCTTCGTTGATGATTAGAGGGGGGGCGAGGCGCAACTTATCGGTTCCCGTTCTCAGTATGAGCAACCCATTTTTCATTGCTTCGTTAATAACGACGCCCGGGTCGATTCCTTTGAGTTGGATCCCTTGGAGTAGGCCAACTCCGCTACCGCCAAGGACGCAATCGAGTTCCTCTGTTAGGGAGGCAATCTTATTTGCAAGGTATTGCCCTTTTTGTTGAACATTGATAAGGAATTCTGGATCGAGAACGGCGTCTAAGATGGCGTCTGCGAGCGCGCAAGTGACAGGGCCTCCTCCGAAGGTGGTTCCGTGTTCGCCGGGGTGAATGAGGTCATTCACTTTTGCAGGGATGAGGGTTGCGGAAAGGGGTAGCCCCCCCGCGAGCGGTTTTGAAAGAGTAATAATGTCTGGGTTTAGGCCGACTATGGCGCTAGCGAAAGGGAGGCCGATTCTGCCGAGGCCGGTTTGGACTTCGTCAGCGATTAAGATAATGTTGAATTTTGCACAAAGCTCGTTGAGCTTTGCTGCAAAATTCGTTTCCATTGTGTTAATCCCGCCTTCTCCTTGGATAGGCTCTGTAATAACGGCAGCAAACGAGGCATCTAGTTTTGATTCAAGTTCTTCGATATTATTAAATTCACAAAATTCGTAGCCTGGGATTAGAGGAGCAAACGGCGCCTTGTATTTGTCTGTCGCCGTTGCGGCAAGGGATCCCATGGTTCGCCCGTGAAAAGAGTGGTTGAAGGCTAGAATTTTGTGATTACCTTCCCCTTTGGTACGCAAGCTATAAAGGCGAGCATATTTAAGCGCTGCCTCATTTGCTTCCGATCCACTGTTTCCAAAGTGAACGGCGCTAAAATCACCTAAGGCAACTAACTTTGCAGCAAGCCTTAGCGCCGGTTTTGTTGTGAACAAATTAGAAACGTGAATGAGCTTTTCCATTTGACCCGCTGCAATATTTGCTAAGTCTTTTCTTCCATATCCGAGCGAGTTTACAGCAATTCCGCTGCCAAAATCTAAATATTTATTTCCCTTAATATCCTCAAGGTAACAACCTTCTCCCTTTTCAAGGACAAGCATCTCGCTTGCGTAGTTGTTTGGAAAAGAGGGATTTTGTATCATGGCTTCTTTTATATCGATTAACATTTTTGTCTCCTGTAAGTATTATTGCCTAACGCATCATTAAACGATTTGCGTTCCAATTTTCCCGCTGATAAGTCTTGATAAATCGCCTAGTTCATCGTAGGTCCCAATTACAACCGATTTGGTACCAGCTTTAACAGCAACAAGGGAAGCTTTCACCTTTGGAATCATTCCGCCAGAAATCACCTCGGCTTTAATCTCTTTTTCAATAGTCGCTTCATCTAAAACAGAAATGACCTTGTCGTTTTTTAAAACACCTGGAATATCGGAAATAAAAATTAGCTTCTCTGCAGGAAGTTTCGCGGCAACGGCAAGTGCAGCATCATCTGCATTTATATTTAGAGCCTTAAATTCGGTGGTACACTGCGAGGTTGATGCAATTACAGGCAAATAGTGGTTATCCGTTAAAAGATGTAAAAGCCTTGTATCCACATCGGTAACACGACCCGTACGAGTTGCTTCACCAACGGATTCACCGGTAAAGATACTTCCATCGCTTCCACTAAGTCCAACAGCAGCAATTCCGCCTTTGTTAAATTGCCTAACAAGTTCTTTATTTATCTTTCCAGAGAGAACCCCATCAACAACATTCATTTCATCTTCGCCAGTAATTCTGAGTCCATTTTCGAATTTTGCTTCTATTCCAAAAGCTTTTGATGCTTTTGTCACTTCTGCTCCACCCCCATGGATTAAAATAAATTTATATTCAGGCATCTGACCAATTTCGCCAATAATTCCTTCGATGACTTCTTTTCTTGCGGCTGTCTTTCCGCCGATTTTTACACAAATAATAGGTTTTGACATAAACTCCTCCTATAAAATGGACTAAACTTTGCTGTAAAGTCTAAGTCCGGCATCTTCTTTAAAACCAAATCGAACATTCATGTTATGCACTGCTTGTCCGCTTGCTCCTTTCATCAAATTATCGATGGCCGAGAAGAGCATCAGTCGATGATCATCGACAATTTTCCATCCGATATCAATTCGGTTTGTGTCTAAGACATTTGCCGATTCTGGCATGCTTCCCCCAATAAGGGATACAAACAAGTTATTTTCGTATTGCTCATGTAACGCAGCGGCTACAGCATCTTCAGTTAACTTTTCTTTAACCGTAATGGCAGTTGTTGCAATCATGCCGACTCTTACTGGCACTAAGTGCGGTGTAAATAGGATGTCCGCAGCGCTGTTGTGGCCCTTTAACTGTTCTTCGATTTCTGTTACGTGGCGATGACTCTTTCCTGGCAAGTAGGCATTTAAGTTCTCGCTGCGGCGGCAGAAAATAAGGTTTAAGTCGGCCTTTCTTCCCGCACCTGAAACTCCCGATAGGGCATTGGTGACGATGCTTCCCTCTAATTTCCATTTTTTTAGAATTGGAATTAGAGGTAGCATTGTACAAGTTGGGTAACACCCCGGATTAGCTATTAAATCGGCTTTTTTGATTTCATCCGCATAAATATCCGTTAAACCGTAGACTGCTTTTGCAAGCAAATCGGGTCTGGGAGGTTCTTGACCATAGGCCTTATAAAAAAGCGCCTCGTCTTTGATTCTGAAATCGGCAGAGAGGTCAATAACCACGCTTTTGTCGAGAAAAGGCGCTGCAAGTTCTGCGGATTTTAAATGCGGTAATGCGGCAAAAACGACATCGGGTTTCAAGCTATGTGCTTCTTCTACACTCACCATTTTCCCGTTTGTCAAATCCGCTTTTGGATAGTATCCACCTAACCCAGGGTCTGTCGATACTAAAGATTCTCCAACCTTAGATGAGGTTACTGGAATAACCGCCTCCACTTCTGGATGGTCTGCTAATAACCTTAGTAATCCTGCTCCTGTATATCCTGATGCTCCTAAAATAGCTACTTTCATTCTTTTCTCCTTTTCCTATTTCAATATCATTGCTGTTGATGTTTTTAGATGATATTGATAGTAGGCAATAGTCTTTGAAGATCTTTTAAAAACTGCTCTTTCTGGGTTTCTTTTGAAAGAGCGATAAAGACAGTGTCGTCCCCCGCAATGGTTCCCATAATCCCAGAAATTTCCAAATTATCTAACGCAAGAGCAACACTATTTCCATGCCCAATTCGAGTCTTAACAACAGCTAGATTTCCCGAAATAGCAACGCTTTGCAGACTTCTTTCTAAATCTTTAATAAAGCCCTTGCGTAACCCTTGATTACTACTTCCCGCTGGTATAGAATAATGATAACCCTCTTCATCTGCAACTTTAGCAACTTCGAGCAACTTTAAATCGCGAGAAAGGGTAGCTTGGGTGATCTCAATCCCTTCTTCTAACAATTTAGATAAAAGGTAATCTTGAGAATGAACCCACTCTGATTTGATAATTTTTCTAATGGCTTCTAGCCTTGTTTCTTTATCTATCATTGTATAATTATACGAATATTTGAATAAATATTCAAGCCTTTTCTTTTCTATAATAAAGAATTTGAGAATACAATTTGAGGTACTTATGTCAAAAATCACAATGCTTCATTCTACCGAATCCACAATGCTAGATGCTCTTCATCTGTACGAAGAAGGCAAAATTTCGCATCTTGATCTAGTTTGTGCATTAGAGCAGACTGCTGGAAAAGGGCGCATCCCTGGCCGAAAATGGATATCCGAGGTCGGTAAATCCATCTTATGCACTTTCGTAGTTAAACCAGAACATCTCACTTTCCCTACCATAAAATTACCTCTCCTTGTTGGAACAGCCGTTTGCCGCTTGCTTCAGGATTGGGGGCTCAAGTCAAAAATTAAATGGCCAAATGATATTATCGTTAACGATAAAAAAATTTGTGGAATCCTGTGTGAGTATCAATCTTTTCCCCAATCCAATCTCTCTCCCATCGTCCTGTGTGGCATCGGACTCAATCTAAATCAAGCCGAATTTAATAATTACCGAATTCCCCCCACTTCTTTTTTTATAGAAACTTTTCGCGAAATTAATATTGAAACTGCTGTCAATCAACTCGCAGACTGTTTTTCAGCATTGCTTTCAGATAGCAATTTTCTCGAAACTAAGTGGGATCAATTCTTATTCGACCATTTATACAGGCGGGGTGAACCGGTATTATTTAAAGTTGGAAACCCCGAAGAAAATGCTGCGGTTATTTCGGGTAAACTGATTGGAATCGATTCTGATGGTATGGTAATAATAGAAGATAAGGATAAAATTGAACGAAAATTTATTTCGGGAGAATTTGTTTAAATAAAATGGTCTTGAGTTAGGCAAAATTTCATTTTGGGGTTATATATAAATACATCATACAATTAATTACCTTTTAGGTAACATTTGATATGAGGGTATTGAAGGAGGCACAAAATGGTATACGTCATTTCCCAATCAGGTCGAAAAATCTATCATCCAGGTAATTTTCTCAAAAGTCTCTTGCGCTCTAGGAAGATGACTCAACTAGAACTTGCAGTTAGGACGGGCTTCTCTGCAAAGCATATTAGCACGGTGGTAAATGGTTTAAAACGCATTTCTCTAGATTTTGCTACAAAGCTCGAGTTTGCTCTTGGTAAAGAGGCGGGTTATTGGGTCCGGCTGCAGACTCGCTACGATTTAACTGGGGTACGATGGAAAAATTATTATGCGATTACGCTTAACGAACACTTTATCTATCGGCGGTTAACTTCAGTTATTGATTATGGGCTTGCAACTGGCACGATCGAGTGTGACGAGGATAGGGTGCAAATGCTTTTAAATCTGAAGAAGCTTTTAGGGGTATCAGCGTTTGCGTCGGTTAATCTGTTGCTTAAACGTATTAAATATCCAAAAAATCAAATTGGCTATACTAACTCGCTTCAGTTACTAGTGGCAATAGATGCGTTTAAGCGTAATACACGGGGGAAGGTGAGAAAGCTTTCTAAGCTTAAACTGCTTGATAGAGAAAGGGAAGAGGCGAAGATTAATTGTGAACGAACATGTAATTATATCGGGGCAAAGTTAAATAGGGATGTATCGAGTCAATATAGGGCTATTATATTAAAAGATGAGGAGATTAGCTTGAGACGTGATAGGCTCATTCGTGTTTTTCCTGAACTCAGGCATCGGTTAGAGCGAGTGAGGACGGATGGGTTTTATCAGGTTGGCAAATTTTTAGAAAAGTATGGGGTGGTGGTAGTGCTTTTACCTCGTTTGGAGCGATTGTCGATTCGGGGGATTTATGTGATAGAGAATAATCTAGTTCGAATTGGCGTGGTAGATAATGAGAAATTCGATGAGATGTTTGCCTTTGACTTGTTTTATCTGTTAGCAAGTGCAATTTATTCGAGATACAAAGGTTATTTTGTCGATTTCCTAGTTGATGATCCCTATCCGAATAAAAAGGCTCTTTTTCTTGCGAAGAATAAATTTTATAACTCGCGTAAAATGTTAACTAAAGCCTGAGGATCCTTAGTGTAGAAGTCTGCTTGAATTTCGGATGCTACATCATCGGTTAAGACAGCACCACCAACGGCAATCGGGAGTTTTGGAAAAGAAGACTTCACTGTTAAGATCGTTTTAGCCATGTTTGCGACGGTTGTTGTCATAAGAGCAGAAAGACCTAGTAGTTTTGGGGAGTGCTTTTTGATTGCGGCTAAGATGATTTCCGGGGGAACATCTTTTCCAAGGTCAATGACATTGTAACCATAATTTTCTAGGACTGTTTTGACAATGTTTTTACCAATGTCGTGTACGTCGCCTTCGACAGTTGCTACGAGGATGGTTGCCTCTGTTAAGTTTTCGGAGTTTGGAAGAGTCGTTTTAATTTTATCACAGACAGCTTTAGCGACTTGAGAGCAACTAATTAGTTGGGGGAGAAAGAGTTTTTTTTCTTCGTATTGATTGCCAATCCAATTGAGTGCAGGGATGACATCTTCTTCGATGATTTTAAGTCCCTCTTTTTGCGAGAGAAGAATTTCGGTTTGCTTTAGTGCTTCGGATTCTAAAGACTTGATAATACAATCTTCTAGCGAGGTTTTGTTGTGAGCATCGGGAGTTGTTTGGTGTTGCTGGGGTGGTTGGCCGGGTTGAAAGTTCACAGAGGATGGCGTAACTTGAACTGTGGCAGGGGGGCTGAAATTAGAGTATTTTTGAATATAATTTTGGCCATTGGGGTCTAAGTTCATCAAGAGACGATAAGAGAAAATTGCTTCAAGGTTGTCTTCTATGTTTGGGTTAATGATAGGTAAGTCGAGACCTTGTGTGAGCGCCATTTGCAGGAAGTTTTTATTGATAAGTGAACGCTGGGGGAGACCAAAGCTAATATTTGAAACCCCTAATGTTGTTTTTAATCCTAGTTCTTCTTTTACATAACGAAGAGCGGCTAAAGTTTCTTTTGCCTGCGCTTGCTCGGCTCCCGCGGTTAGGGTTAGACAATCGATGATGATATCTTCGTTTCTTATCCCGTAGTGCTGGGCTCGTTTTAAGATTTTTTTTGCTATATCAATTCTTGCTTGTGCAGACTGAGGAACGCCTCTTTTATCGAGGGTGAGGCCAATAACCATTGCACCATACTTCTTCACAAGCGGTAAGATTGTATTTAAGGTATTATCATCGCCATTAACCGAATTGACAATCGGTTTTCCACAATAATGCCGTAGTGCGGATTCTATCACTGCAGGATCGGAACTGTCAATTTGCAGAGGGGTGTCTACTACTGAGGAGATGTGCTTGATTGCACCTAACATGGAAGATAATTCATCGGTATTAGGTAATCCCATGTTGACATCGAGGATTTGCGCCCCTGCGGAGACCTGCTCCACAGCTTGTTTTATCACAAAATTGAAGTCTTGATTTAAAATTGCTGCTTTCATGAGAGGTTTGCCTGTGGGATTGATTCTTTCTCCCACAATGCGGGGTTGATCGAGGGTAAGGTAGTTTGTTGCGCTAGCGACAGCAGAAACCCTTATATCGGATGTTACCTTCTGGGTAACATTTGTAATGAGGTTTTTTAAAAAAAGAATAAATTCATCTGTCGTCCCGCAACAACCCCCTATTATCTGAACTCCATCATCAACATAAGAAGCCATTTTTCGTGCAAACTTATCCGCAGATAGCGTGTAACTGGTTTCTCCGTTTACTAAAGAGGGTAGACCCGCATTGGGTTTTAGAATGACCGGCACCCTTGCGATATCAAGTAACCGTTTAACTAGCGGTTCAATTTCGTAGGGTCCAAGGGAGCAGTTAAGGCCAATGGCATCAACACCAAGGCCCTCTAGTGTCACCACCATCGATTCAATTGAACATCCAGAGAAGGTTCTACCATCTTCATCAAAGCTCATGGTAAGAATGATTGGCTTATCAGAATTTTCTTTAATGGCTAAAACGGCAATTTTGGCTTCCATGAGATCGCTTAGCGTTTCTACGGCGAACAAGTCGATGTCGTCTTTTGCATGATTTACAATTTCTGCATAGGCGTTATAGGCTTCTTCAAAAGAGAGGGAGCCCATAGGTTCTAAGAGGTGACCAAGGGAGCCAATATCGAGGGCTATAAGACCTTTCTTAGCGCGGGAGACGGCTTTTTTAGCGCACTCAATTCCAGCCGAAATGAGGTGAAGGTAGGGCTCTCCGTTGAATTTAAAAGTGTTTGCACCGAAGGTGTTTGTAAAAACGATGTCAGAGCCTGCCATTAGGTATTTGTAGTGAATTTCTTGAATTAGGTCGGGGGAATCTATGTTTAAAAGTTCGGGACGTTTTCCAACGGGGAGACCGCTAGAAATGAGCATTGTTCCCATCGCACCATCTAGGAAGAGAGGGCGTTTTTCGGATTTGACTTGGTTTAGAAGCGTTTTAAACATTGAGGACTCCTTGGGTTGCATATTTCAATAGGACAATCGATGCACGAGAAATGGGGACGTTGAGGAACATTGCTAATCCCGATGATAGAGGTAATTGATTTAGAGGGCGACATCATTTTAGTGGGAGAAAGAGAAATGCCTAACTTCTTGTTTGCATCTAGCAAGGAAAGGATAATGGGTTGGTAATCGATAGAAAGGTCTCCATAACCACAGCTGTAGGGGGCAGAGAAGGAGGTGTTAGGTAATTGGTTGGCACGAATCTCTTTTATATAACTGTTAAGTAGAGATTCGACTTGAACACTTGCAAGAGCATCAATATAAAGCGCCCCTGCGGGGGAGGTGCTCTGAAGAGTTCTAATATGCCGATCTATCTGAGGACCGAGTGTGACGCCAATAAAGAGAAGAGAGTGGCAATCGGTTAGCATTTTGTTTAGGTCGTGACTTTTGAATACGATAGGGGAACCTTCCCATGAGGAGTTTGGAATTTGATAAAATTCGCTAAAGTTGATGGGAGTGATTAGATGATGACAAGCGGGGGTGCAGTGTGATTGCATTTGCTCTGTCAATTCTTTTAATTTGTCTAATTCGGGCGAGGCGTTTGCGGGGATTTTGAGGTAACGAAGAGCTAGAAGATAGTCATCGTGATTTAGTGGGGGAAGAGTCTGCTTTGGCATCTAGAGTGAGTCCTTGATGCCAAGGGTGATTTTTTGTGCCACCTCGAGATTGTTCATAGTGTAGAGATGGATGCCATCGATAGGGGTTGTTAAAAGATCTTGAATTTGCTCGATGGCGTAGTCGATGCCCGCTTGACGCATGGAGGTGGGGTCATCGCCATATTTGGCAATAAGGCGGGAGAGTTTTGCTGGAATGGTAGCACCCGAGAGGGAAACAATTCGCTGGATTTGTTTTTTACTTGTTAAGGGCATGATGCCAGCATAAATGGGAACTTCGATTTTTGCCTGAGAGGTGAGTTTTTTGAAATGGAAAAATTCATCGTTATCGAAGAAGAGCTGCGTGATTAAAGTGGAAGCGCCTGCTTCGACTTTTTTTTGTAAGTAGTAAATGTCTTCGCTTAAGGATTTAGACTCGACATGGCCTACAGGGTAGCAGGCGCCTGTTATTGAAAAGGCACTAGAGTAGTTGTCGACAATAAATTTAATGAGGTCACTTGCGTAGGGAAAGTCTCCGGGGGACGGGTTAGTGGCGGATGAGTTTCCGGGGGGGAGGTCGCCTCGTAAGGCGAGAATGTTTTTTACTCCGATTTGCAGGAGCTTGTCTAAAATAATAGAGATTTCTTCTTTTGTTGAACCCACTGCGGTGAGGTGAGCGACCGAATTTGTTTGCGTGTGGGTTTTAATAATTTCGCACATTTCGAGGGTCTTATTATTTCGCGCAGAACCGCCTGCTCCATAAGTGATACTAATGAAACTTGGGGAAAGTTTGTCTAGCTCCTTCACCAATTCGGTGAGTTTAGCACTATCAAAATTTTCTTTGGGAGGAAACAATTCAAAAGAATAGGAAACTTTCTCTCTATTTAGCATACTTAAAAAATAGACCATATTCTTGAAAAAATCAACAAAGAGGAAAGAAAGTTTCCTATTCTTTTAGATAAAAAATTATACCCTAACGGGTGTTTTTGAAGTTTTTTTATCAAAATAGACCCGAAAAGGTATAAAAAAGATGTTTTTGCTTGATTTTATACCCGATAGGTGGTAAAATTTGGAAAAGAGGATTAAATATGGAAGCGTTAGCAAGCTTTGTAAAGAGACGGCGAAAGATTTTAGGAATGACTCAAGTAGAGATGGCTGAGAAAGCCGGGGTTGGGCTACGTTTCGTGCGGGAGCTTGAGCAAGGGAAATTGACATTGCGAATGGATAAGGTAAATTGCGTTTTAGCCTTGTTTAGTCATCAGGTGGGCGCGGTTGCGGTGCAACAGGGGGATGCTGAATGAGGAAAGCGAAAGTTTTTTATGGGAAGCTCTTGGCAGGTGAAATTTGCGAGCTAGAAGATAGCTATCAGTTTCAATATTTTCCTGAGTATTTAGAAAGTTCGGTTGCTAAGCCCATCAGCCTAACGCTTCCCCTACAGAGAGAAGGGTTTAAAGACAAAGCGCTTTTTCCTTTTTTTGACGGCTTGATTCCAGAGGGATGGTTGCTAGAGGTGGCCCATCAAAATTGGAAAATAAATCCAAATGATCGCATGGGATTGCTTCTAAGCTGCTGCCAAGAGACCATTGGCGCGGTGAGGGTAGTGGAGGCAGATGATGATGCGTAAATGCCTGTATTGCTATCAAATGATCGAAGAAAAATCGGAGAATGCAGATTATCACGCTTCTTGTGCAAAAAAGATTTTTGCCCAAGAAGAGGCACCTCAGTTAGAATATAGGTTGCTAGAAATCGTAGAGATGGCCAAAGAGGTGGTTGCACGCAGGATTTCTGTGCCAGGAGTTCAGGCGAAATTGTCACTTTGTTTAAATAAAGCCACAAAAAATGAAACTGCTCGCTTTACAATCGTTGGGCTTTGGGGGAATTTTATTTTAAAGCCGCCTACCGCGGAATATCGGAGTATGCCAGAGGTGGAAGATTGCACAATGCGATTGGCTTCACTTTTTAAAATTGATGTTGTTGAGCATTCGCTCATCCGACTTGCTTCTGGGGAACTTGCCTATATTACGCGTCGCATCGATCGAAATCGTAAGAGCAATGAACCCATCCACATGGAAGATTTTTGCCAACTATCAGAGAAACCCACAAGTCAAAAGTATCGTTCTTCAATGGAAAATGTGGCAAAAATCATTAGAAGATATTCTTCAAACTATCAATTTGATATGATGCGACTTTTTGAAGTAACGCTTTTTTCTTTTTTGACGGGGAATGCAGATATGCACCTTAAGAATTTTTCTCTTTTACATAACGAAGAGGGGTATATTGTGCTCACTCCAGCCTATGATCTATTAGCGACTCGACTCTTTTTATCGGAAAAAGAGGATCCAGAAGAGATGGCGTTAACATTAAATGGAAAAAAGCGGAAGTTAAAACGCTCTGATTTTTATGCGTTTGGACTTTCTTCTGGCTTGTCTGAGAAGCAAATAGAAAATGCCTTTAAGAAAATCCAAGAGAATTTTCCAAAAATGGAAGCTATTATCCGTTCGTCTTTTATACCCATAGAGATGCAAGACGAATATATAAAATTAATCAATGAGAGAGCAAGGATATTATTATGATTAACCAAATCGAATTTAATTTGTCGGAAAAACCTCGAGGGTTCCATTTAGTTACGAATGAAGTTTTAAGGAAGTTGCCAGCGCTACCGAGGGTGGGGCTGTTAAATCTTTTTATTAAACATACCTCGGCGGGATTGAGTTTGAATGAGAATGCAGATCCGGATGTTCAGACGGATATGGGGGCCATTTTTGACCGTCTGGTGAAAGAGCGGGAACCCTATTATTTGCACACCTGTGAGGGGGCAGACGATATGCCAGCCCATGCGAAGAGTTCTATAGTGGGGGCTTCGTTATCAATCCCAATTAGCGGGGGCGAGCTTAATACGGGAATCTGGCAGGGAATCTATTTGTGCGAATTTCGAAACCGAGGGGGCGCGCGAAAAATCGTTGCCACTATAATCGGAGAGTAGAGCGATTTTTCGCTTCGCAAACGGGGGCCTATAATTTGGAAGGATTTTTTTACCGTTTGTAGTGATCGGCGTATTTCGTGATGCCTGCGTTATCTAGGCGCAAGAATTGAGTTTGAAGTTTATTGTCGAATTTGTTCCAGTTCTTTTTCGATTCGGGGGACCAAGCGCGTTCGGCGACAGGGTAGAGGCGTGGAAAAATCATGTAGAGAAGATGTTCGTCACGCGACCAAGTTTTGTCGCCTTTGTTAAAGCCGATAATTCGTTCGCTCCACATGCAGGCTTGAATTCCGATTTGGTTTTCGCCCATGGAAACTCCAGTTTCTGTTTTAGTTGGATCGTGATTATAAACCGTTTCCATAGTAATGGTTGGGCCAGAGCCACCCCATGATTGGGCGTCGGGGTTGCCCGCCTTGCGATCGCTTTTGTGTTGATAAAAATCGAAGTAGTATTTATGGGTATTGGTGTTAACCACTTGAATGCCATGTTTTTTAGCGGCGGGGAGTTGAGCAGAGCCAACCCAGTTGTACATCGTCGTGCCCGCTGCGGGTACAAAGCCGCCTTTCATGCCTTCGTTCCAGATAGCACATTTCTTGCCCATGGAGGCAAGGATGCTTTCGATCTCTTTTAAAAACCAACCTTGGTATTGTTGAAGATTTTTGTAGTTCGCATGAGCAAATCGCTTGTCAATGACCGTGCGCATCTTGTCTTCGCAACGTTTACAAAACCACCAACGGCCAATGGGGTACCAGCTGTGATTATCAATACGAACCTCGTCTGCACCGATATGGATCGTGTCACTTTCAAAAGTGGTGGCAATTTGTCGTAACATTTCCGTTAAAATAGCAAAAGTCGCATCACTAGAAATACAAACATCAGCAAGCGAATCGCTCTTACTTCGGCGATCCCAAAGGGGATTGGTAATTTTGTCGTCGCAACGCATATCTTCGAAGAAAACATAAAGTGGGGTAGAGTGACCTGGAATATCGAATTCTGGAATAATTTCGATATTACGAACTTTTGCATAGGCAATTAGCTCTTTAATCTCTGCCTGAGTATAAAAACCGCCATGGGCATTTTCCCTGTGTTGATAGTTTGGATCCTCTAGATTGGTGATGTCGACAAATTGCCAGTTTTCTGCATCGGGTTTACCTTCGTTCATAAAGTTAGCAATTTCTCGAGTAGAGCCCGTTCGGTAAGAAGTTTTTCTCGTGAATGCATCTAAGTCGTATTCTTTACCGTTGTGCGTGACAACCCCCTCGAATGGAAAACGAAAACCTCCGTCGTCGGTTAAGTGCCAATGAAACGTATTGATTTTCATTTTTCCCAGTTCGTTTAGAATGAGTTTGATGGTGGAGGCAGGATAAAAGTGACGGCTGACATCGAGCATGAAACCACGGTATGAAAAACGGGGAGCATCTTTAATTGTGACAGAGGGGAGGGCAAGCGAGATTGCCTTTTGGGTAGTGGAATAAATTTCGGGTGGGAGCAGTTGTAAGAGAGTTTGAAATCCGTAGAAAAAGCCGGCGTAAGTGGAAGCTTCAAGCGTAACTCCCCCTTGCCCGACTTCTAGCTTGTATCCCTCGCTTGAAGCCTCGTTTGTCGTCTCTTCTGCCAATTTAAGCACAATCGAATTGCCATTATCCGCTTGCGAAGTGACTATCTTAACGCCAGAAGAGGCCTCCACCTGGTTGCAAAACAGCGAAATGGCTGCACCAAGCTCGAGACCCGATTGGTTGACCACTCGGGTCTCTCTTCCGATAACAAATTCGCCCTCGCCCGCAACGAGCTCGGCGGGCTCGGGAATGATTGCAAAACCCTCCGCACCCCCTAAAATCGGGACAAACATCAAACTAAAACAGACCAGAACCATCAAACTAAAGGGCAACTTTCTCATCAATAAACCTCATCATCATTCTTATTTTCTACCTAAATTATTGCATGACTTTAGCTAATTGACAAGAAAAAAAGTTGCCCCGCTTAAAAATGCAGTTTAAAAACGGTCAATCCCGTCGGCTCTCTTCAAGCTCCTGCACCTCGTTCATAAACTCCTTGTGCAGCGCCTGAAATTCCACATCAAACTCCATATTCGCCTCATCCTCCCTCATCTTTCGGTAGTTCTCTTCCGACATCCGAGAACGCATTATCGCCGGCATCATAATCGGGAACAATGCGAGAGCCTCTTCGTGCGTCACCTTGCGACTGATAGAGACCTTCGTTGGATCGTTCTCGTGAATTTGTACAAGACGCCCCGTGCCGGGGTTCGGGTTCATCGCCTCCGCCCGCAACTCGTCCGTAATCTCCTGCGTACCTAAATTCTGATACAACTTCTCTGCCACCTCATCAAAAAGTTCCTTCGCCACCGGGTATCTCTTAAATAAAACCTCAAGCCATGCTTCCATTTTTACCTCCAATTGATACCTCTATATCGCTTGAAAACCCCATTTCTGCCTAATATTTTCGATAAAAAAAATAAAAATCGATAATATTAGGCAGAAATACGTCAATAAAATTTTGCGA
>CAYJGX010000012.1:0-1036 GCA_964369795.1 uncultured Spirochaetaceae bacterium | reverse complement strand
CGACTCACAGGAGGTGAGGAGTGCAATTAGCATCCAGGATGGCCGATAAGCTAATTGCCCGTTGTCGTATTTTTTCAAAAAATTATAAAAATTAGGCAAAAATACGTCAATAAAATTTTGCGACTCACAGGAAGTGAGGAGTGCAATTAGCATCCAGGATGGCCGATAGGCTAATTGCCCAGTGTCGTATTTTTTCAAAAAATTATAAAAGTTAGGCAGAAATACGTCAATTGTCGTATTTTTTCAAAAAAATTAAAAATACGGTAAAAAGAGGAAAGTTAAGTTATTGATAATGAAAGCAAGCTAGTGCAAGACGGAATTTTGTAATATCGTGTTGATTTGTTCCTTGTAATCTTTTCCTTGCGCTTTTAACTTTGATAAAACATCGCAATCAATTTTGATGCGTATAGATTTTTTTTGTTTTGCTTTTTTGCCATGAATTTTTTGATACCACGCGGGTTGAAATTCTCGAGCAGGTCTAAATTGAGAAAGCTCCTCTGGGGTCAACTCTGGAATATCGGAACAATCAATAGCCTCATCATTAATTGCATCTATTCTTGCTAATTCCTCTGCGGAGATTTTGTGTTTTTTCATTTCACTTAAAGACATTTTTACGATACTCATTTATTTCACCTCTTGTTGCTCTTCTAGCAGAAATTATTCTAATACTATCATTTTCATTTATCAGAAAAACGACAAATAGTATTCTTTCTGCTAATCCAATAGCATTCCAGCGCTCCTCGTGCTGATAGGAGTCTATCCTTAGCGATATATTTGGGTCATCAAATACACGAGCGGCTGTCTTGAATTCTATTCCATGCTTCTTCAAATTTGATAAGTTCTTTACTTCATCCCATTCGAATTTCACATATACCTCCGTAATTTTATAGCTAAAGCTAATTCCCGTCAATACTTTTTATATATATGCTCTGAAAACCCCATTTCTGCCTAACTTTTTTAATTTTTTTTAAAAAAGTTAGGCAGAAATACGTCAATAAAATTTTGCGACTCACAGGAAGTGAGGGATAAGCGTTTT
>CAYJGX010000011.1:28210-35700 GCA_964369795.1 uncultured Spirochaetaceae bacterium | reverse complement strand
GTGTGCTATCAAAATATTGTAGCGTCGCCGCCTCGGAGTAGGCGCCATGCTCTCCTTGGAAGGCCACTTTAATCGTCTTGCTTGCACTGCCAGTGGGAGAGACAACTTCTTTACTAGCAGACAAATCGACATAGCTTTTACGCGCAATCTCCTTGTTGACCACTGGAGCAAGCACTTGGATATCACGCATTAGCTTTTCGAATTGTTCGGGGTACAAAGACTGAGGGCCATCACTAAAGGCTTTTTCTGGGCAGTTATGGACCTCGATCTCAAGGCCGTGTGCACCCGAAGCGACTGCAGCAAGCGACAGCGGGATAACCGAGTCGCGTAGACCTGTCGCATGGGATGGGTCGACGATAATCGGGAGGTGTGTCAGTTTTTTGGCAACGGGTAAAATTCCAAGATCTAACGTGTTACGGGTGGCTGTTTCAAAAGTTCGGATTCCACGCTCGCAGAGGATGACATCCGTAGCCCCCTTGGACATGAGGTATTCTGCCGACATGAGCCATTCTTCGAGCGTGGCGGCAAAGCCTCGTTTTAGTAAGATGGGTTTGCCGATGGTTCCAAGTTGTTTAAGTAGTTCGAAGTTTTGCATATTGCGGGCACCCACTTGGAAGATATCCACGTAGTCCATCATGACGGGGATACTTTTATTGGAAGTCACCTCGGTGACAACTGGCATTCCCCATTTTTCGCCCGCGAGTTTTAGATATTTTAAGCCTTCTTCTTCTAATCCTTGGAAGGCATATGGACTGGTTCGAGGCTTGTAAGCACCACCTCGAAGTAATGTGGCACCCGATTTTGCAACGAGTTCTGCGATTTCCATAATTTGTGTTTGACTTTCCACTGCACAAGGACCTGCAATTGTGACAATTCTTTTTCCGCCAATTGCAACATCTCCTACCCGCACAACGGTGTCTTCTTTTTGTAATTCGCGCGAAGCAAGTTTGTATGGTTTGCTAATTGGAATAACTTTTGCAACTCCAGGAAGTACTTCCACCTGGCGGACATCTACTCCCGCAACTCCAACAGCCCCTATGACCGTCTCTTCTTCACCAACAATTTCTCTAATTTGAAAGCCATTAGATGTAAGAAAAAATAAAATATTATCCTTTTCTATCGGTTTAATTTGGTGTTTTAGAACAATAATCATTTTTTCCTCCTTTATTTATTGCAACCATAACAAGCGTTAAACAATTCCTGTAATATAGATTCTATTTCGTCTTCATTCTCGGAATTGATAATTCTATTTCGTAATTCTTCATTTCTGATAACACTCATAAGAGAAGATAATACTTTAAGATAAGTTTGACTTTGATCGGGTGGTGTCGCAACCAAAAAAAGGAGGTGCACAGGTTTTCCATCTGTCGAATTATAGTCTATTCCGTTTTTCGAAATTCCTAACGCAAGAGAGACTCTCTTAACCGACGCTATTTTTCCATGCGCCACTGCTACGCCGTGACCAAATCCTGTTGTTTTTTCTTGCTCTCGCTGAAAAACAGCATTGATGAATTCTTCTATGTTTTCGAGTTTAGCAAAAATTTGAGCATTTTTTGCTAATTCGTCTATCGCGGAAAATTTATCCCAGCTTTTAATATTGAGATAGACAGCCCCTTTGAAATCTATATTATTTGATTTGCGAAATCTCATAGAATTCCTCCAAAATCTATTTATATAGTAAGATTATATCTTTATTTTAATCAATAATTCTGATAAAATATATCTATGAGAATTGAAATTTTTTATAGAGAACATGGCATAGATGGGCGAGCGCTTAAAACTTTAAAAGCCCTCCGAACAAACGTATCTACGAAAATTAAAGATGTATTCATCGCAGATGTCTACATGACCGATTGTGCAGAGCTTAACGCGGCGCACGCAGCAGATATTTTTTCCGACAAGGTTGCCCAACGATGTAAAATCGACGAACCTGCAGTCAATGCAAACTTGCTCCCTGACTGGAATTTTATTGTCGAAATCGCATATAAAGCAGGTGTTAACGACCCTGTTGCAACAACAGCACGTAAAGCCATCGAAAACAACTTAGGTGTTAAGTTGTCCGAAGCGACCATCGTACAAACTGCTCAACAATTCATCATTAAAAGCGATGAGCTTACCCAGCTCGAAACAAAAAAACTCTTAGGCCTTTTACACAATAATCTTATTCAACGTGCTCACTATATTTCTAAAGCATCTTGGGATAAAGGCGAACGAATGGAAGCTCTTTACAGCAATAAGGTTGCAGAAAGCAAGATAGAGGTAGAGACAATTCAAGTAAAGGGACTAACAGATACTCAATTAGCAGAACTTTCTCGAAAGAGACTCCTTGCCCTTAGCCCCGAAGAGATGAACTCCATTCAAGAATATTATAGTCGCCCCGAAATTATTGCAAAAAGAAATGAGTCCGGTCTTCCTGCAGAACCTACTGACGTAGAGCTCGAAATGATTGCACAAACATGGAGTGAACACTGCAAGCATAAAATTCTCAATGCTCGCATCAACTATAAAGATCTCGAAAAGGGAACAGAAGAAAAAATTAAGTCTCTTTTTAAAGAATATGTCAAAAAAACAACAGACGATCTTACTCCTAGCAAGCCTTTCCTTCGATCTGTTTTCGTAGACGATTCTGGAATCATCGAATTTGACAAAGACCACCTTGTTTGTTTTAAAGTAGAAACACACAACTCTCCTTCTGCCCTAGACCCATTTGGTGGGGCGATTACAGGGATTGTGGGTGTTAATAGAGACATTATGGGTTCTGGAAAATCCGCACGACCTATTTTTAATACAAACGTCCTTTGTTTTGGAGATCCAGACACCGATCCAAAATCAATTCCAGAAGAACTTCTTCACCCTCGTGAGGTTATGCACGGCGTTCACCACGGAATTATCGACGGTGGTAACCAATCTGGAATACCTGTTGTTGGTGGCGCATTTGTATTTGACGACAGTTATGTTGGAAAACCCCTAGTCTTTTGTGGTACAGGCGGAATTTTACCTGCATCCGTTGGAGGAGAAGGTGCTTGGATCAAACATATTAACCCAGGCGACCTTGCTGTCATGATTGGCGGCCGAATTGGAAAAGACGGTATCCATGGTGCAACTTTTTCATCTCTCGTATTAGATGAAGAATCGCCAACCTCTGCAGTTCAAATCGGAGATCCTATTACACAAAAGAAATTCAACGACTTCTTACAAGAGGCACGAGACAAGCAACTCTTCCACGGAATCACCGACAACGGTGCTGGTGGTCTTTCATCATCAATGGGCGAAATGGCAGAAAGCTCTGGCGGCTTAAATGTCGATCTTAAAAAAGCTCCATTAAAATATGTAGGTCTTGCTCCATGGGAAATTTGGGTATCCGAATCCCAAGAAAGAATGAGCCTTGCTGTACCTCCTAAAGACATCGATGCATTTATGGCATTAGCTAAAAAACGAGATGTCGAAGCAACTGTAATCGGCGAATTTACCAATTCTGGAAATATCGAACTTTTCTACGGAGATAAACCTGTTTGTCAACTAGAACTCGACTTTATCCACGACGGCCTTCCTCCAATGCAACTTGAAGCAGAGTGGAAAGCTCCATCAAGACCGATTACTCCAATTAAAAACGAAAATAGTGACTTAACAAGCACATTGCTTGACATATTAGCAGACCCAACAGTCGCATCAAAAGAGCCCCTTGTTCGACAATACGACCACGAAGTACAGGCTCAATCAGTTATTAAACCTTTTGTCGGTGTCAATTCAGATGCACCTTCGGACGGGGCTGTTATTAAGCCAGTTGCGACTAGCGATCGTGGATTGACCGTCACTCATGGTATTTGCCAACGCTATTCGGACATCGATGCATACCAAATGGCTGCAAATGCAGTAGACGAAGCCTTTAGAGCCCACATTGCTCTTGGTGGTGATCCAGAATTTGCCTCTGTACTAGACAACATTTGTTGGCCAGACCCTGTCGAATCTGACTATACACCAGACGGAAAATATAAACTCGCTCAGCTCGTTCGATGTTGTAAAGGGTTTCAAGACACCTGTATGGTTTACGGCCTCCCTTTCATTTCTGGTAAAGATTCAATGAAAAACGACTCCAAATTCGGAGATAAAAAAGTTTCTGTTCGACCAACCTTGCTTATATCGCTCATGGGAGTAACGCAGGACATCAAAAAAGCACAATCAACCGATTTCAAATCTGTCGGAGATCTTATTTACATCGTTGGAGATACTAGAGATGAGCTTGGAGCAACTACTTACGAAAAAGTGACTCAATCTGTCTGTGAACATATACCTACCGTTTTCCCCGAAACAGCATTTGAAATGTACAAAAAATTTAGCAAAGCAATCCATGCGGACCTTATGACAAGTTGTCACGACTTAGCAGATGGTGGACTAGCGGTTTCTCTTGCAGAATCTGCACTAGGCGGACAAATGGGTGCAGAAATTGACTTAAATGCTGTAAGCGAAGAACTAAGTGCGACAAGCATCCTCTTTAGCGAAAGCCCCTCGCGCTTCATTGCTACCGTTTCCCCAGACAAGCAAGCTGCATTCGAGGCGGCATTGGCGGGTTCGTCCTTTAACCTTATTGGGCAAACTGTACCCGAACCCGTACTAAAAGCATCATTAAATGGCCAAGCGGTTTTAAATGCCGACCTCGTTTCCATCGAAAAAGCTTGGAAACGATTTGAGAACTAACTAAGGAGAATAAAATGCAAGTTAAAGTAGCAGTCATAACAGGATACGGCGTTAACGCCGACAATGAATTAGCGCTCGCATTTAACAATGTCGGTGCAACGGCGCAAAAAGTTCATATCAACGACTTAATCGAAAATCCCAATCTATTAAAAGATTATCATATTGCAGGGTTTGCAGGTGGTTTCTCTTTTGGTGATCACCTTGGATCGGGCCTCGTGTATGCTCAACTTTTTAAAAAAAATCTACAAACAGCACTCGACCAATTTGTTGCCGATGGCAAACTCATTATTGGGATTTGCAACGGCTTTCAGGTGTTAGTCAAAATGGGCGTCCTTCCAAACATGCAAAAAGACTGGACGCAAGAAGTTTCCCTCATTCACAACGAAAGTGGCGTTTTCCAAGACCAGTGGGTTCGCCTTGCCTTTAACACTCAATCTCCCTGCGTTTGGACGAAGGGCTTAACCGAGATGGATGTTCCAATTCGTCACGGAGAGGGCCGATTCATTACCGATAGCGAAGCTGTCATGGCAAAGTTAAAAGCAAACAACCTTCTTGCCATTCAATATATGGGCAAGAACCCAAATGGTAGCGAAGAAAATGTTGCTGGTATCACCGACCCAACGGGCCGCATCCTTGGCCTTATGCCCCACCCGGAAGCTTTTATCATCCCTCAAAACCACCCGCGTTGGACTCGCGAAAATATTACCGAAGGTTTTGGCCTTAACATTTTCAAAAATGGCGTAGAATACATCCAAAAGAATTTTAAATAATTTTTTTAGGGCGTTACCCTTCGGGTCGCGCTTTTCGCAGCCAGGTCTTCACTATGTTCAGACCGCTTCGCGCTGCTACAATCGCTAACGCAAAAAACCCGTCGCTCTTAACGACGGGTTTTTTCGTTTAATTCGGCTAATGCTATTGCTTTTTATAAAATGCAATATATTCAAATTGAGTTTCGCCGACTAAAAACGTTCCTCCCTGTGAGTTTTCTATTGTCAATGAAATCCCACCAGAAAATGCAGCATTAGAATTGGTCGCAGTTGCTTTTTTACTTCCATTCTTAAAAAAGCTTGCGCCCGAGCCATCGCCTGGATTATAAATGCCAAATGTATTCCAAGTTCCATCAGTTGTTGACCAACCACTTGCTCCTCCATAGCCATCGTTCCAGCTTTGAGTTACCTGAAGTGCTCCATTAGATGATTTACGGAATAAGTATATCCAACCATTAGAAACAAAATGAAAATTCTCAGTATAACTTTCTTTGACTTTAAAAGAAACATAATCATATTCCCCTGTGACAGAAAAAGTCATATAATATTTATTTATCGAATTAGCTGTTGGAACCAAATACCCATCTTCAATGTTTACGCCAGAAGGCGGTGTAAACCCAACTTCAGATCCATCAAATTCATATGAATCTACTATGTTAAATGTTGAACCATCTACAGTAATTGTTTCAGGAGCAGTTCTTGGCGGTGGTACACTTTTATAAAATGCAACATATTCAATTTCTACATCTCCAACATTCCCGGAATTAGATTCCTGGAAGGATAAACTAAGGCTATTTCCAAAATTAGCAACAGCATGCGCAATAGTGTGTTTTTCACTTCCATTTAAAAAGAAACTTACTCCTGTTGAGTCGCTGTGGTTGTATATGCCAAATGTCTTCCAGACATTGTTTGCTTGCGACCAAGAGGATTCAGTTGTAGAGCCATTTGACCAACTTTGAGTTACCTGCAAAGGTCGTTCTACTTTTGAAAATAAGTAGATCCAATTTGCGGTTGAGAAAAACATTGTCTCGTTATAATTTTCTTTTAGTTTGATTGAAACATAGTCGTATGTTCCGATATTAGCAAAATTAAAGCCATAGGAGGCTGCACTTGCTGGCGTCGTTATAAGAGAGCCATTTTCTAGGCTTACGCCAGATGGAATTGTTAAATCCGACTCTGTTGCATTAAAATCGAATGCTTTCACCAAGTTAAATGTTATACCATCAGTAATTACTACCTCTGGAGCATTTCTGCCTTCAATAGTAATAATTGCCGTATCGGATAATTTTGTTCCATCTAATGTTGTTGCTGTTATCGTAACTACAGCATTTTCTGTTGTAAGGGACGAGACTAGCCCTGTATCTGATACTGTCGCGATGCTCTCATCAGAACTTTTCCATTTAAGAGATTTTGATGCATTGTCTGGGACAACTCTAAAAGAAAGTTGCGTCTCGCTTCCAGCAGCTATCGTAATATTTTCAGGCGTAACATATAATTCTTGAGTTGGTAGAGTGTTTTCTGTTTCAAACTTTGCTTCGTAGTAAGCTATTTTATCTACAATAATACCATTGTTCGCTAACGCTGTACTATTTTCAACAGACAACTCCATTGCAGTGAATGCAAAGTTTTCATGGTCTGTTATCGTAATAGGCGTTTTTTCTAAAAGAACAAATGTTCCATCTGAAAGTTTTTTATAAGCTCTTATATTTTCATAGGTCACTAGAAGACCCAATTCACTCCAATCGGAACTGATTTCATCAATTTCGAAAAGAATTGGGTCACCACTTTTTTTATTCAACCCGATGGAGAATCTGGCCCCAGATGGAATTGCTTGAAAAGATTTTAGTGAAACCGCATAGTATCCAACGGAGAAATCTCCCAGTAGATAATTCGCTTTCGCTATACCTTCATTTTCATATGGAAGCTCTAACAAGGAGTTCGTTAAAATACTTGCCCCACCTGTAAGGGTCCAGCCAAAACCATTTCCACCTAAATAATTTTGAAAATAGATTAAACTAGGAAAGCTAT
>CAYJGX010000011.1:15260-28110 GCA_964369795.1 uncultured Spirochaetaceae bacterium | reverse complement strand
CTGACTTGCATTCCTTTTTGAATGTCGCCAAAATCATGCGAACTAAAACCGTCTGGAATATTTTTATCTCCATATCGCAAATCAACCGTTATGACAACAGGTGTTTCCCCTCCACCGTCTGTACCGCTACCGTCACCACTGCCATCCCCTGTGCCATTACCAGTACCATCACCATTACCATCGTTTCCCCCAATCCCTTCTGGAAAAAGTTCGTCAAGTATTTCTGGGGTGATAACAAAAGGACCACAAGAACTCAATATAAAAATTAAACATATTGCTACTAAAAATTTCATTCTATCCTCCTAATCTTCTACATAAAAACGAATATAATCTACATAGACAATCGTAGATTCACTACCGCCAGAATCTGTATTAAATACAACAGAGAAATTTCCAACTCCATTATTGTATAAATAACCAGGTCGACTAAATGTTTTCACATATTCTGTGCCATTCGTTGAAATAACTCCACCTGTTTCAGTTTCTAAAAATCCAATGGTATTAATTCCGCCTGAATTATTTAATGTATACGACTGTTCGCCACCAGAGACAACATCCCAATCATTTATTAAAAATCCCGTACTTGTTCCCTTTGAAAATCTAAATCCAAGGGGCCCGTCGCGGTGCACCAATATATTGGAGGCAAGAGTGCTTGAATTATACTTAAATGAAAGTTCCACATAAGTAAATGCTTCGTTTGCAAAATTCGTTGCAAATGATAGCGAACGATTTAATCCGACATTGTTTGTCGCTGTATAGGCAAGATACCCCGAATCACTTGTATCTATTGAAAAATCCCCTGGAGTTACAAGTTCAAACTGTGTTGGCATATCTGGCGTAGTAAAATCGAAGGAATAAACAAGACGCATATTAGTTCCATTCACTCTTTTTGATGGAAGAGCTGAAGTGGTCACGCTTTTCGTAGCAGTAAATGTTTCCCCATTATCGCCAACCATATTAGATGTCGCCGTTACCTCTACCTCTCCTGCAGCAAGAACAACTGCACTATTTTCCTCAAATTTAAGAATAGCTTCGTTTGAAGAAGACCAAGTTGCACCTTTGTCTGTTGGCGAATTTGTAAATTGTAAATTAAATAAGGTTCCATTTTCTACAGGATCTGCAGATGTCACAATTGCCATTCCTAAAGGATAAACCGGAATAGGAGTCACCGTGACATCTAATGCATAAGGAAGGCTTTCATTCCCCGCATTGTCTCTTATAGAAAAATATCTGACAGCAACGCCCGCAGCTGTTGGAGTTCCATCCTCCCACCATCCATTACCCGATTCAAAGTTTACTCCACTTCCAGAATCAATTAATGCGGTTGGTGGTACGCCATCTGTATATTCACTAATCTGGTCTAGCCGTACTTGTGTATTTGAGTTTACAAAAACTACCTCTGGTAATTGCGTATCAATAAAAATTTTACGTTGCGCATATACGGTTCGTTCATAACTATCTTTAGCCATGACTAAAATCGTTGTTAGTCCTGCGTCGCTTATTTTAATCGCATTATTTGTTGATGATGCTATTTTCCCATTTAGTTTTACTTCGTAAGATATATCGTCATCTCCTGTTGCAGAATATGAAAGAGTGACTTCATTTGGATTTCCAGCACTATTTGATTTTGGATAATAGAGAACCCCTTCATCCTCATATGCCTCTGCCAAATCTACGGTTAAAACAAGTGCTGCTAATTCCTCGTTTGCGTCATCTGACCCATTACCATCGCCTGTCCCAGATCCATTTCCAGAGCCATCGCCTGTACCGTTACCATCATCAGTACCATTGCCCTCTCCAGTCTGTCTTTCTATCTCTTCTTCTATCGCTTGTTTTATTTCTTCTAAGGAAGGTATGCCACATGAAAGGCAAAAAAACAAACAAATTGATATGATATATATATACTTTTTCATTTCACTGCTCCTTAATATTAGAATACAGGATCTACTGCATTGTAGATTCCAATTTTTGAAATAGCAAATGGTGCATTTGATGGTACACCCTCTGTAATATTTCGTGTACTAATAAATGTTATCCGAACTCGTTTAGCGGTTGTATTATTTGTTCGTAGGATTCGTTTATATCCAATTGTCGTCGTGACATCTGGATTGTCTGAATCACCATGAATACTTGTCGGCATATTAGGGTATGTAACTAGCGCCCAATCGTCTGCGCCATCTGTCATTGAGTATTCTACCTTAAACTCTTTGACTCGTTGTCCTAGTCGGATAAATTCTTGCAACATCACTCTGTTAAATGTCGTATTTTCTCTAAAAACATAAGTGATATGGGCATTTTCATAAACATCATCATCTGTTGCCCAATAGGATTCGAAGTCTTCATCCGCAAGATTTTGTGGTGAATATTTAGCACTCCCACCTCGGATGTTACTTGCTTCTATTCGATCGACAATCGTATCATCTGCTACAAGGTTTTTTTCAAAGTGTTTTTGAATAGTTGCCCAATATTTTCGTGCTTCTGTAAGGGTTCGATCCCCTATAAGCCCATTTCGACCTGGAGAAAAATTTAATAAGAGTGTTGCATTTCTACCTACCGATCGATACCAAAACTCAATCATTTCTAAGTATGTTCTTGGAGTTGTTGCTGCAGTGCTATTAAACCAACCATTTTCAGTTTTAACATCTACCTCACTAGGAAACCAAAAAGTTCCAGTTTCTTGCCCCCCTCCTGTTGCGAGTCCATTCCAACCCAAAGAAAAATTTGTTCGACCTGCCCAGCCTTGCTCATTTCCAACCCACTGAATGTCTCTACCAAAAATAACGACACTATCATTTTGCGCATAAATTTGAGCACTTGTCTCTTCTTTCATTTGATTTAAGTAGGCTGAATTCTCATCTGCATTCCCTCTTGAAGGAAGCGATGTTGGATTATGTGTGCTTGGGTAGTAATCAAAATTTGTATCTCCAATCCAATCTCCATTTTCATCTACAGGTAACGCACCAGCACCATTTGCTTTATGCCATTCATATGTGTCCCCCCCATACCAGCCTTCTACTTGATTAGCTCCGTCAAACCATATTTCAAACAATCCAACAGGGTTACTTCCTTGTTGACTTTTGGAAATTTGGATTAGTTCGTTTACTTGTTCTCTAAATATATATTTATAATCGTCTTCTCTATATGCCCAGCTGTTTCTATCTCCTGGCGATAAATAAAGTCCTAGTCGCATGTCGTTTTCATGGCAAAGTCTAGCGAGGTCTCTTACGATATCATCATTACCGCCCCCAGAATAACTTGTGTTTCTCAATGAATGTAACGTTGTTTTTGTTTGAAACAGACAAAAACCATCGTGATGCTTTGCTGTAAAAATTAAACCATTCATTCCTAACGCTTTCATTTCATCAATCCACTGCTTCGTATAAACACTAGCCGATGAACCTCCATTGTTTTCTGGCCTAAAAGCATCTCCTTCGCCTGGCCTTCCAAAACCCCATTCCATGTTTTGATAGGTGTTCGGTCCATAATGAATAAAGGCATATTGCTCTAATTGATGCCATGCTACCTGTTTATCTACAGGGATTGGTAAAAGAGGTGCGGGTGCATCATCAAAAATTATTTCTTCTCTGTCAAATGGAAATGTTGTTGTATAGGATAAGGAATATGAGAACGGACTGTCTAGCAAGTCCTTTCCATTGCCAATTGATTTTAGTCGAACCGCCGCAACGGAGGTGTTAAATATTGACAAATCGTATTCCGTAATAGTCACAAGTTCTTCAACCAAAGAATTTCCTCCGGCATCAAACAATGAAACAATATATCCAGTTGCTCTAGTTTCCTCACTCCACCGCAGGACGTTTTCTTCAATACGTATATTCTGCGGCGCATTTAGTGCTTCAAACTCATGCTTTGTGTCACTGCCTGTGTTATCACTTCCGGCATTGTCTCCACCTGGTTCGTTATTTTTGCTACCACTTAAATCCACGCCAGTGAAATCGTAAACAAATTCGCAACTCAAACATAAGGCTAAAAAAAACAAAAACAGTGCTTTTTTCATGTTCTACCCCCATATATAATAATTATATGTGGCAAGATGTTTTTCTGTCAAATTAATTTATATATAAATTGCTCTTTTTTTCTTAATTTTGCATATCCACTGAAAAATTTCTTTATTCTCTTTTATAATTACGCGCAACCAAACGCATCCAGAGACTTCTTTTTCGTTCCATAATGCAAAAGATTCCAATTCCATTTTGGCATTATTAAAATATTCATACAAAACATCATATTCTTTTACTAAAAGCTTCTTATGCGATTCTGATGGTTGTTCTATTTGCCAAAATATATAATCTGCTCCAAACAATGAGCAATCTTCCTCTTTATCGCCTAAATAGTGCCAATGCTCTACAACTTTCTTCGTTTCTTCGCTTAATATAAAAAGGCGTTCTTTTTCATCACATAAAAAAAGCTCTTCCCGATTTGCGGGAGAGCCTTTTATAACATATTTAAGTTCTTGTCTTAATTCTAAAAATTTAATTTGGCTCATAAGCCATTATATAAAATTTTTAGAACATCCACAATAATCTAACTCCAAGAACCCCTTCAAATTTGCTTGGGTCGAAGACAGCTGCAAAATTTTCCGAAACAGCATCGGGTCCTTCGAGAGAACTGTCCCATTTTGTAATATCGGAGTTGAATCTTAGGTCAAAAGCAGCGCCTAAAACCAAGTTTTTACCTAGTTCAAAGTCTAATCCAGCTCTTAATGCAAAATCGATTTCCATTCCCCAGTAAGCAATTTTTTCCAAGCCTGTTAGCGAATCGTAGGTTTTACCAGCGTCAAGCCCACTTTTTTTAAGAATATATGCTAAATCTTTTCCTGCTTCAATTTCACCGCCCTTTTGTACCAAGTTTGCTTCATGCAAATGATTGACATTCATATCTAGCAAGAGACTAGGTCCAAAGCTAATTTTAACAAAAGATATTTTCCCTGAAAACATCGGTGATAATTGCGCTCTAATACCATGTTCTAAATTTTCTGTTTGTTCAGTAGAGTCAATTGTGTCTCCTCCACCACCAAAACTTCCTAAAAGGTTTTCTACCTCGCCAGAAAGGCTGTCAAAAATACTTTGATAGTCGGTAATAGGGACATACATAGTATCTAAGTCCAATTTAATACCTATTCCAGAGCCATTTTTGTCTGTCCACATCCAATCGAATTGTAAAGGTATCCCAAAGATAAAATCTTCTATAGAAAGAGCAACAGCCCCATCCCCTCCGAATTTATCTGTAACGGCAAATCCTTTGTCATTTCCTACAAGTACAGGGCTGTCCATACCAATCATAATACCAAGTCCAAATCGGTCTCCGCTGTATTCTAGCTTTTTTTCTTTTGGTTCGTCTTCCGAGAATAAAAATGCTGTTGAAAAAAGTAGAAGAAATAAAATGAATAAATTCTTTTTCATAACTAGCCTCCTATTATTAATTATAGCTTTATATTTTTATTTGTCAAGCTAATATATTATTATATTTTGTATTTAGAATAAATCAATGCAAAACAAATACACACGGTACAGTAAACCTACCGTACTTAGCAGCCGTTACAGCTCCCGCAATTTCTAGAACAGCCACTTTTTTCATGGCGTTTTCGTTTAAATCGATACAAAATTGAGCTTACGACGATGGCAACTGCCATAATTCCTATTATTACGCCCCAAATATCCATGACAATAGCACTCCTAACCAAAAAATAATCATAGAAGTAATATACGATGCTCCCAACCAAAAGGCAATCGCACCCCATGTTTTTTTAGCCGACCCTAGCTCGGCCTTTGCGGTTGCCACGGCAGCCATGCAAGGCACACTCATCAAATTAAAAACTAAATAAGAAAGCATTGCGGGAATGGCTATAGAGATTCCTCCAAGTGCTCCCCCTCCGATTCCAATCATCAAGGTGGCTAGTGGCATTGTTTCGGCGGTTGTTGCCATTGCACTTCCTTCTATATCAAAGGCCGCTTCTCCATTTGACATGCCGGAAAAGGTTCCAAGCGTCGCTACAACCATCTCTTTTGCAATTAAACCGGTTATTGCTGCAACGACAAACTTCCATCCATCAACACCCATTCCAAAACCTAGTGGAACAAAAAGCCACTGCAGACCTCTAGCAATATATCCGACAATACTTATCTCAACATCATCAACCCTTTGAAAATTAAATCCGAAATTGGAGATAAACCAAATAACAATAATTGCTGCAACAATAATCGTCGTTGCTCTAAATAGATACTGCTTTAACTTTTCCCAAACTCGGATCATCAGGTTTCTAAACATGGGCAGCCGATACGATGGCATTTCCATCACAAAAGGAGGCATCTCTCCTTTAATAAAAGTTTTCTTTAAAAATAAGGCTCCAACCACAGCCATCAATATACCAAAAAGATAGATACCAAAAACCAGTCCCTCGGCATTGATTCCATACGCAGAGGCAAAAACGCCCGCAAACGCCGACCAAATTGGTAGTTTCGCTCCGCAGGAAATAAAGGGAGTCAAATAAATGGTTCGAATTCGTTCTTTGGGATCTTGCAACATCCGAGTTCCCGCAATTCCTGGAATGGCACAGCCAAAGCAACTTAACAACGGCAAAAAGGCTTTTCCCGAAAGACCAAACCGCCTAAACGCCCTGTCGAGCAAAAAGGCAACCCGTGCCATATAACCCGAATCCTCTAAAATCCCAATAAAAAAGAACAACGTCAAAATTTGCGGAACAAAAGACAAAACAGCCAACAATCCCGACAAAATCCCATCGATAACTAGCGCTGTGTACCAAGTCCCCTCGGGCATAAAGGCTTGAAAAAGTTCCGTCACCCAGCCACTAAAAGCCTCCATGAAACCAACTAAAACCACCCCGGGAGAATTAAAGGCATCGGTCCCAAGAAATGGGATATCAAAAGTACCTTCTGGAATAAGGGCTGCTAAATAAAAGAGGTTTTCGCTAAAGGTGAGATGAAAAACTCCAAACATAACCAGTAAAAAGAGAGGTATTCCAAAAATTCTATTTGTCATGACTTTATCGATTCTATCGCTAGTGGTGATAAAGCTTTTCTTTGGTGTGGTCGCCTTTTCTTCTATAACCTTAGCTGTTGCCTTCTCTATAAAAAGATACCGAGCTTCGGCAATTTCTTGGGCTTTGCTAAGATTTTCGCTCGTAAAGGCAAATTCGCCCTCTTTGTCGTCTCCAAAATCTAGTTCCATTTCGGTCGGTTTCGCCTTGCCAGATTCGACCGCTTGCATCAGCTCTTTTATCCCCTTTTTTCGTAAGGCAGAGACCTCTACTACAGGCAAACCTAAATTTTTGGACAGCAATTCTACATTGATTTTTTTGCCCTCTTTTATAACGACATCTGACATGTTCAAGGCAACCACAACAGGAAGATCTAATTCCATCAGCTGAGTCGTTAGATAAAGATTTCGCTCTAAATTCGTGGCATCGACCACGTGGATGACAACATCTGGTTTTTCTTCTATTAAATAGTTTCTAGCAACTCTTTCGTCTGGGGAATAGGGGGTAAGCGAATACAAACCTGGTAGGTCTACGATCTCGATTCCTTTATAGTTTCCAATGCGTTTTTCGACCGTTACGCCTGGAAAATTCCCGACTCTTGCACGACTACCTGTAATCACATTAAAGAGGGTTGTTTTTCCCGAATTCGGATTTCCTAGTAAAGCGATTCTCATTTGCCGACCTCCATTAAAATGGTAGAGGCTTCTAATTTTCGCAAACTTAGGCGATAATTGCGCAATCGAATTTCTATTGGGTCGCCTAGGGGCGCCACTTTAATCAATTCAACCTCTACGCCAGGAGTGAGACCCATATCAAAAAATCGGCGAACGGCAAGCGGCTCTCCGCCAATCTCCCGCACCTTTCCCTTTTCTTTTATTTTAAACTCGCTTAACCGCTTTTTCATACAAATATCCTTGCATATAAGTTAATTGTTTTAAACATAAAATTCAAGTCCTTTTTACAAATTGCTCCCGCTGTATACACAAATAATTCGATATTATAGCTTCTTTTTTTGGAGGCTCCCGAAAGAAACTTTCGGTCGGAGCTTCCAGTGCTCCGCTATCGCTACGGTTCTTTGGCAACGGCCAAAGGAACTCGCTTCGCGACTCTTCTAGCTCCTAGCCCATTCTTACACAAAAAAACGAGACTCCCTTGGAAGGAATCTCGTTTTTACTATTTTCTGCAAACTTCGATAAGCAAAATATTCACGAATGCCAAATGCACATTACAAAACGTCTACACACTTAATAAAAAGTTTTTGCACTCCATCTTCTACAAAATCTTTATAGTCGATTCGAACATGAAACTCTTTTTCGATTCCGTGAATAATATCTGCAACCACTGCAATAATATTATTTTGAGTTTCTTCACCTTGGTTAAAGGAGAATCGAATTCCCACTTCTTCGTCGGGTCGAGAAGGCACCTCTTCGCAAGTAACGCTTGCATGCCGATCGGGGTGGTGAATAAGCCTTTGCTTAATAATGTCTGCTAATCGGTGTTCTTTAAATTTAATCATATTCTTATCTCCTTACTAGATATATTCTACCACTCTTTTCATAAATTAGCAAAGAAAATATCAACTATTATCGTTTTTACTAATGCAAAAAATTCTCGTACATAACATACGGGAATCATGATTTTTTGAATTGGGGCTGCATATAGAGAAACTTTTTCATACCCTATAGACGATGCAATTAATTTAGCACGCATCAAATGAAAGCCATTGGTTATGATTTTGATTTTTAAATCCTTTACCGATTTTCCACTGTGTCTTTCTATCACTTCTTTTGAAAAAAGCAAGTTTTCATAGGTACTTGTTGATTTCTCTTCTTTTAAAATTATTTCCGGGTTTATTTTGTTTCGAACAAGATAACGTTGCATTGCAAGAGCCTCGGAGATTCTCTCGCCATTCCCCTGTCCTCCCGATAGCACGAAGTAGGCAAAGTTTTCGGCATTTTGGTGGTGTACTTGCAATGCCGTGTTAAGGCGGTTTTTTAGTGCATAAGGTATACTTTCGCCAACAATTCGCGCCCCTAGAACTATCGTATAGTGCGACTTTTCCGTTTCTTTTTTATTCGAATATCCTATTAGTAGTCCTTGCACTATGATAAACAAAATTAGACCAGTGTAAATTAGGGGTCGACTCATTTTAATGAATTTTTTTAATCGTTTTTTCTCGTATAATAAAAAATATGCAATACTACCTAGCAAAAAAAGGATTCCCATTAGGCAGAAAAAAAAGCCAAAAGAAACAATCCCATTTGTATAGGTTAATATTGCATAATAAAAAATTAAAAGAAAACCAATGGCAGCCAATAAAAGGCTGCCCAGCATTTTAGATAACACCGAATACTATTTCATTTCTAGGACTGAAGCATCATAGTCTGCTGGTGCTTCGAATCCAAGGAAGTTCATGGTGGTCGCTGCTAAGGAAGAAATACCTAAGCCTTCTTTAAGTTCGTTTTTATATTCGCCTTTTCCGGCGGGGTCGAAAACGATACAGGGCACAGGGTTTAGCGAGTGAGATGTTTTTGCCTTTGCACTGCCATCTTCTTTTCGTTTGACATCTCCATTTTTCGCATGTTCGTACATATCGTCTGCGTTTCCGTGGTCTGCCGTTACAAGTAGAACGCCACCAACGGATTTGACAGCCGCTTCGATACGATCTAATTGAGCGTCTAAGCCTTCCATGGAGTCGATAACCGCTTGATATACGCCCGTGTGGCCAACCATGTCGCCGTTAGGGAAGTTGACTCGAACGTGGTCGTAGTTACCAGATTCGATGGCTTGTACCACTTTGTCGGTGATTTCTTTACATTTCATTAAAGGTTTTTGCTCGAATGGGATGACATCAGATAGGACTTCTTCGTAGGTTTCTAATTTTTCGTCAAATTTGCCAAGTTTGTTTCCGTTAAAGAAGTAAGTTACGTGTCCGTATTTTTGAGTTTCTGAAATAGCATAGGTTCGAACGCCACTTGCGGCTAAATATTCGCCTAAAGTTCGGTCGATAGCAGGAGGGCTAACGAGATAAGTAGCAGGAATATGAAGGTCTCCGTCGTATTCCATCATGCCCGCATATTGAACTTTTGGAACTCGTTTTCGATCGAATTTGTCGAATTCCGCGCCTGTTTCAAAAGCTGCGGTAATTTCTAGGGATCGGTCGCCTCGGAAGTTAAAGAAGATAACGGAGTCGTTATCGTTAATAGTTCCAACCGCTTTTCCATCTTTGCCGATAACAAATGCAGGTAAATCTTGGTCGATTGCTCCTGTTTCTGCTCGCAAAGTTTCGATTGCTTGCGTTGCACTTTCAAACTGTCGGCCTTCGCCTAAAACGTGACATTCCCAACCTTTTTTAACCATATCCCAGTTTGCATTGTATCGGTCCATAGTGATTTGCATTCTTCCGCCACCACTTGCAAAACAAATATCAAAAGAAGCATCGCATAATTCTGCCATGAAATCTTGCATCGGCCCAAAATAATCTAGAGCACTTGTTTCGCCAACATCACGTCCATCAAGTAACGCATGAACACGCACTTTAGCAACGCCCTCTTTCTTTGCTTGAACTAGCATTGCTTTTAAGTGATCGATGTGCGAGTGCACATTTCCATCGGATAAAAGCCCGATAAAATGCGATACAGAGTTGTTCTCTTTTGCGTTTGCAACGAGCTTTTTCCAAGCCTCACCTGCAAACATGGCACCTGTTTCAATCGAGTTAGAAACGAGTTTTGCCCCTTGAGAAAAGACTCGGCCACACCCCATGGCGTTATGTCCTACTTCGCTGTTACCCATATCGTCGTCGCTAGGAAGCCCTACCGCCTTGCCATGCGCTTTTAATTGAACACTTGGATTGTTTGCTTCTAATGCGTCTAAAACGGGCGTTTTTGCCCCTAAAACGGCATCTCCCTCTGAATATTTACCATATCCAACACCGTCTAAAATGCAAAGGACAACGGGTCCTTGTCGTTTTGTCATAACTGAATGTTTTTTTAGTGCTTCTACCATTGTAGTCTCCTTTAATTTTATTTTCTTCCTCCCAAAATGTGATAAACTGTTGGACAATTTCGGTTATTACTTCGTAATAAATAAATTGCCCACCTAGTTTTCAAATTTTGGTACACATAAACTATAATTTTGCAAAACTTCAATGGTAGAAGTTTTAACTAAATAAAACCAATCTGCCAGCCGAGAGGTCGCCGATAGCTCTCTCGGAAGGAAGCCTATCGCTAAAGCGATAGCCCCATCTCAGCAACAGCCTAGTAACTTTTTGCAAAGACGGCGGCATGTTTTGCCGTTTCGCCACAGTGCACACAATTTCCGCTAACATTATCTTGCTTGCCAAATGGCAAGACCCGAATGGTTGCTTTTGTCTCTTCGTTAATGGTTTTCTCGCATTCGGGGCATCCGCACCAAAGAGCCTCGACAAAGGCGCCCCCTTCTCCTTCGCTATATACAGCCTTAAAGTCGGTCCAATTGTCGATTTGTTTCGTATTTTCGGATCGGAAATCTAGCGCTTTTTGGAACAAGGAATTTTGAATATCGACTAAAAGCTTCTCTACCGTTGCAGGAATATCTGCCGCATCAACAAAAAGCTTTTCACCCGTATCTCGTCGAACCAAAACCGCCTTTCCATTTTCCATATCCCGAGGCCCAATTTCCACACGGATTGGAACTCCGCACATTTCCCACTCGGCAAACTTCCAACCAGGAGAATTTGCATCGCTCTTATCGACCTTGATTTTAAAACTTTTTAGGCTCTCTGCAATTTTATCCGTATATGCAAAAATCTCTTCTTTGTTGCTATTTTTGAAAATAGGGACAATAACCACCTCGGTAGGTGCCACTTTGGGTGGAAGAACAAGCCCTTTGTCATCGGAGTGAGCCATAATGAGCGCCCCAATGAGCCGAGTCGAAACTCCCCAACTTGTTGCCCAAACGTAATCGAGTTTAGAATCTCGAGTTTGAAATTGGACATCGAAAGCCTTTGCAAAGTTTTGTCCTAAAAAGTGCGATGTTCCCGCCTGAAGCGCCTTTTTGTCTTGCATCATCGCTTCGATTGCATAGGTATCGATTGCGCCTGCAAATTTTTCACTTTGGGATTTAGGTCCTGTTAGTACAGGAATTGCTAAATAGTCTTCTGCAAATTTTTTATAAACGTTAAGCATTTTAATCGTTTCTTCGACCGCTTCTTCTTCTGTTTCATGAGCCGTATGCCCCTCTTGCCACAAAAATTCTGTGGTCCGCAAGAACATTCGAGTCCGTTTTTCCCACCTAATAACGTTGGCCCATTGATTATATAACAACGGTAAATCTCGGTAAGACTGAATCCATTTCGCGTAAGTATTCCAAATAATCGTTTCCGAGGTTGGCCGCATGACATAAGGTTCTTCGAGCTCCGCACCACCGGCGTGTGTCACCACCGCTAATTCAGGAGAAAATCCTTCTACGTGCTCTTTTTCTTTTTCTAGAAAAGACATCGGAATGAGCATCGGGAAATAACAATTTTCGTGTCCAGTTTCCTTGAACATCCGATCCAAATTTGCTTGAATCGCTTCCCATAGGGCATAACCCCGTGGCCGAATAACCATACACCCTTTCACAGGTGAGTAATCGGCTAACTTTGCTTGCGTCACAATGTCGATATACCATTGTGAATAACTTTCTGCTCGGCTTGTAATCTTATCTGCCATAAAATCCTCGTCTTTTAACAATAGCCTATTTTAACAGATTTTTTCAACAAAAAAAAGCCCTCAAACTCAACTTTCAAAATTGAATTTGTGGGCTGTTCCCCGCCGAAGGCGGGTCGGGTCGTTCAGGACTTGGTTGTTTAGTTTG
>CAYJGX010000011.1:0-15160 GCA_964369795.1 uncultured Spirochaetaceae bacterium | reverse complement strand
GGCTGTTCCCCGCCGAAGGCGGGTCGGGTCGTTCAGGACTTGGTTGTTTAGTTTGGCTATCCAAACTAAACGAACAGACTTGGGCAAAAATGCCCTTCGTCTTCCTTACCGCCCCTAACAGGTTTTCACCTTATTTAATTCGGATTGTTTCTACCATGTAGCGGATACTGATTCCAGAATCATCTTTAATTTTTTTAGCGATAACAAAGACGAGATTCTTGTAGTCTGCCGATATTAAAATATTTTTGATATAATAGCCTGCAACATCTTTTCGAACAAAATCTGGGTACCCAATAACAGACTCTTTAACCTTACCATCTTTTTGTGTAAGCTTTAAATCGATGTGAAATTTACTCGAAACGCTTTTGTCTTCTGCAGTGGTAACCGTTTCTTTTAGCTCACAAGCCACATTTTTAATTCCTGTTGCGGCATCAAAAACTCTAAAGTCTAGCTTGTTTTTTATTTCATCACCTTCGCCAAGAAAATAAATTGTTTTTCCATTATTCGAATGATCAATCTTATTTTTTGTAAGAATGGCGTTGTTTTTAGCTACCAAATTAAATAGGGTTCCAATCCCATCGGCACCTAGCAAAGGTAATCCTTCATTTGAGGTGGTTAAAACGCCATCTTTGATAAAATCATTCTTTGCACAATCGACAATGTAACCATCCGCATAGGTTTTATTTTCTGCTATTAACGTTCCATATTGACCAAAGAAAAAGATATTTCCATCTTCTGAAAAACCAAGGTTAACAAAAGTCGCAACATCCCCTGCATATAATGAAACACTCATCAACAATAATAGAATCATCAGTAATTTTCGCATACTATTCTCCTATATTTAATTTCGGTCATTTTCTAAGGAATTTTAGTTTTTTTTAATTAATTTTGCTTTATCTATTTGCAATTTCATAATATAAATAGATATGACCCTTAAACAACGAAATCGATTATTATTTTCATCCTATTTTTTCACCCTTCCTAGCATTGCAATCTATCTTTATGCTTTGCTCTCCTTTTTTCAATCCGAAAACCCACTAAAATATATTTCTACAAGTAATTTTATTTTTTTTGGCATTTTTCTCGTTACAAACATTTTTGCCTCGATCTTTATTTTTCGAAACTTTAAAAATACCCAATCAATCGAAATTTTTTACTTTATCACATTTCTAAATTTTTCAACCCTCTATGCCATTAGCCCCATCATCCCCCTTCTTTACATTACTGAATCCGCAGCCCCATTTTTAATTTTAACTATCAAAGTCATTTTCTTTACCCATTTTATTGCAACAATTTTGTTGTTTTTTGTCTCTTTCTTTAAAATTAATCTCGAAATTAAGAATCCAGAAAAGCTTCTTTTTGCTGCTATCGCAATTTCTCTCCTTTTCGCTGGTTTGCAACCTACCGACTATGCCCAATATGGTGAGTTATTAGAATTAAGAAACGATCACACTCCTTCAGCTTTACTTCTTACAACGGCCAACCAACACCATTTTTTTGTTTTTCTTTCAATCTTTATGATTACTCTTACTCTTGCCTGTAGCATTCTATCATTTATTCAAACCACCAATAAACACTATTTGTTTCAAGGCATTTCGCTTTTACTTCTTTCTGCTGGAATTGGGATCATCATTTTCCAAACTCCTTGGCAAGCCCAAATCGTAGGCATTATTCTTTACCTCATCGCCATCCCTATTTTTGCAACGACAACCCATCAACAATATAAGTGGAGCTAAAAAAACCCCATCTACTATTCTCTAGTAAACGGGGTCATACTCTCTTTTATTTGTCTTTTTATACCTTGGTGTAAGTATGTAGCGAAGTGGTGTAGGCATCGTCCATATAATTAATACCAATCATTGTCACTAAAATTGATAATCCAGCAACAATTAGCAACAAGTGCATCCAACCTTCTTTCATTTTTACATACCGTATATGAAAATAGATACAATACAAAGACCAATTTATAAGTGCCCAAGTTTCTTTTATATCCCATCCCCAATAACGACCCCAAGCTGTTTCTGCCCAAGTGGCACCTACAATCATTCCTAGCGATAAGAATAAAAAGCCTGTTTTAACGATTGAGTAGACATCTCTTTGTGATAAGAAAAATCCTTTCGGTGTGACCGTATAATCTTTCGTAAAATAATAGCGAATCATAACACCCATTGAGTTCACAGCCGCTATGCCCATCAACAAATATCCAAACATATAGATAAAAACATGTGGGATAAAATAAACAGACTGCAATGCAGGAGGGGGTCTCCAACCCGCCGATTCATCGACCTTTATAATTGCCGGAACGAGGATAATCATCGCGACAAAGATAAAAAAGAACTCTCCACCTTTTACTCTAAAGTAATAGCGTTGTAGCAAAAAGGCTGGAACTAATGACAAACTAGTGACGACAAAAACATGGTACATATTTCCAAAAGGTGGCGCTTTTGTGTCAATCCAATTGATAATAAAGACGACAACCGTTAGGATCCAAGCGACGGTTCCAAAGGCGAATGCAAGCAAATTAAACAATTTTATTTTAGACTGGCTCTCTTTTTTTGCAATTGCAATTCCTTTTAGTGCAAACAAGACTGCGGAAACCAAATATAAGAAAATAGAGAACCCTAAAAGGATTTTTATATCGAGATTATTCATTGTCTTCCTCCTTTTTTGGTCGGCTTGCAAATAATATTGCAAATCCGGCTATACATGTAAAAAATCCAATTAAGACAATGGTTGAGCCTGGATTTTTTCTAACAAGCAACTGTACCACCGTTTTTGTCGGCTCTTCTGGGAGTGGGCTCATTGCCATCAAGAAAAATCGATAACCCTCTTTCGTAAAAGGATGGTTGACTCTCACGAGTTGGCTCTTCTCCTCGCCTTCGAACTTTAAGTAAGCTCTGTATTCTTTGGGTTTTTCATTTAACTCGTAATAGGTTCCATCTTCAAAATAACGAAAATTTTTCCCCTCTTCGATTAGAGGCGTTGTTTTTTTGTCGAGTTCGGCACTTTCCACTTCTTTTACGAAAGTCGGCTCTTGAGTCTGAAAATCGATTTTAAACAGGTTCCATGTTGATGATGGATAATATTCAATTTCTGCATTTTCAATTTTTACAGAAAAGGGCAGTTGTATCTCTTTACCAGTTTTGTCTGCAAAAGAACTTGTTTCTGCTGTAAACTGTGACGCAGGGGCATGTTGATGTTGTTTCATTAAGAAAGAGCCATCTTCAAAGAGAATATTTTCTTCAGTTTGGCTATAGATCGTAATTTCTTCTTTCGCCATAAAATCAAGAACATGTTGGAGTTCTTCGTCTGCAATTTGTTGAAGATATACGGGTTGTTGTGTATCTTGATCTAAAGCATACCACTCCCAATATTCGTCGCAAGCCGCGTGGGGCTCTTGAGCCGTTTCCGAATAGACTAGCTGAATGTTTCCCTGCTCTTTTAAAGGAGTGTATTCAAGAACCACCCCAACAAAGACTAGAACCAATCCGTAGTGCGCCAAAATATATCCAATTTGTTTGTCCCAGCGTCTTTTCTTAAATTGAAAGAAAAGCGGGGTCAAGGCTAGACCTAGCAATATTATGTAAAATATTGGCGACTTAAAAATACTTGCCCGATAAAAATCGGTTACTGGGATAGCCCCAGCTAGCAAAACAATGAATGCACCAAATAAACCAATGACCACTTTTTTCATAGCACCTCCTAAAACAACGAGTCGTTTGTTAATTATAATTAACTACTGCTTATAATGTCAATAACCAAGCTTCTATTGCCTTTAAATCTGCATCCGACATTTTTTGCACATTTCCGTGTTTACCTGTCTCCCGAGACTCTTTTAGCATATCAAACAATGTTTCACAACGCCCATCATACATGTAGGGAGGTGTTCGCCAGATTTCGATTAAAGTTGGGGTATCAAACTCACGAACTTTTTCTCGGTCGGTTCCAAGCCCAAAGGCATATTTTTTTTGGTCTGTATAGTATTGCCCGCTATGGCAACTTAGGCAACCAGCTTGTGTTGCAAGCGTCTTTCCTCGTTTTTGTTGTGCTGTTAACACTCCGTTTGCAGCTAAATAGGGACTTGGAAAAGGCTTCATATTAGCCAAGTATTGATCCATTGCAATCATTTCCATTTCGGGACGCTGCATGAATAAAATGTGTGTTACCCCTTTTCGAACAGCCACCTCTGCGCTTGCACGAATTCCTGTAATCATTGATGGTGCTGTTTGATGTGCATGTAACATGCTCTTTGTCTGCTTTGGATTGCCTAATCCGTCGTTTAGAAGATCCCAATTAAGTCCATCGGTTCGTGCTCCTGGGTGACAGGAAATACAGCTTTGCCAATTTTGAAAAGACATTGCCGCCAATTGGAAAAGATATTCGCCCCATTCTTTTATATCATCGGTTGCAATATCAAATTGATTTTCTTTTCCGAGTAATCCATTTTGGAGGTTTAAAATTCCTTCGTTCACCAGCAAAAGTTCGTGGCTTCTATATTTTTCTACGCTTTCAGAAAAGTAATTTAAAACATATACATGGTCGCCCGTAACAATGATATCCCGTGGTGCCTGCCCATTAATCTTTGTTCGTTTAGAAACATAAGAAATATATGAAAGTTGATTAGTCACTAACGGCAAGTCCCGAATATTTTCTGCCTCTAACTTTTCTGTAAGCGCTTCAAAATCGACACCCATAACCTCGTTAGTTCCAGAAACGGCTATCCAGTAGTATTCGCCATCGCTAGAAAATTTTCCTTCAAATGGATTCCCTGCTCCAAAGTCGACACTATCTAACAAGACGGTCGTATAATATTGAGCTTTTTTATCATCAAGTTTAATAATTGAGAGCGCATTCGTATTAATCCATCCACGATCAATTTGAGTAGTAGGAACCATAAATCGCCCTAAAACATGATTCACGACGGCATATTCATTGTTTGGACAAACGGCAACACTTCGCACCGACGTTGACCCTGGTGGCAACTTAACGCGCGAAATTTCTTTTCCTGCCTCGATGTCGATGATTCCGACATAGGCACTGATATCGTGGTCGGGTCCCGCTCCAATTGGCATAATTCCACTGGTAATAGCAAGTCCGTCGTCGGTCGTGTCGACAGAGACTACCTCGGGGACGGTGTTGACTGTTTTTATAAGTGCAAAAGAATTTTTGTTTAATATATGAAGTTGATTTCTAAATCTGTCGCAGACAAGCAATTTATCGTTTGTAACTTTTGGACTCATTAAATTATGACCAAGCTCTTTTTTGCGAATAACGACACCCGTCTCTGAATTAACGCGATAAAGGTTTCCCACCCCTTCTCCAGCGGAAATAATTAAATCATTGCCGTCTAAAGTAATACCTGTTAGCTTGTCATTAATTTTTGTTAGGATTTTAAAACCCTCTAGGTTTTTATCAAAAATTCGAACGGAACCATCTTTTTTACCCACAGAGTAAAATGCTTCATCTTTTTGAACAAAGTCGGTCGGAACCATTTCTCGTGCAGCCACACCAAACGCGACAGAAAACAATAGCACTAACATCAACAATTTTTTCATACGACACCTCTCTATCTTAAACAACACGCAATTCTATATATAGTTACAAGTTTTACTTAACAAACAGTTCGTAAAGTCGATTTAAATCATCGGAAGATAGATATTCTACTTCAATTTTTCCCTTTTCTAAGGAGCCTTTAATACTCACCTTTGTCCCTAAGTAGGTCATCAGTTTATATTGGAAATCCATTAACTCTGGGTCCATTGTGAGCGGTGTCGATGCGGATTTTGTTGATGTAGCAGCCACATGGCCTTTGTTGTTAGAATTATATTGCGCCGCTAGTTTTTCTGCCTCGCGCACAGAAAGTGCTTCGTCAATTATTTTTCTACATAAGAGAAGTTGGTCCGATGGGTTGGTAACGGAAAGCAATACTTTAGCGTGTCCCATTGAAATCGTTTTTTGGTTGACAGCTTCTTGAAGTTCTTCTGGAAGTTTAAGAAGCCGCAAACTATTTGCTACGGTTGCTCGTTTTTTACCCACAAGCTCTGCAACCTCTTCTTGATTCATGGAATGGCTTTCCATTAAATTTTTATAGGCAATCGCTTCCTCGAGAGGAGTAAGGTTCTCGCGCTGTATGTTTTCGATTAGAGCCAACTCCATTACCTTTTGCTGGGAAATATTGTCTTTTATAACGGCTGGGATTTCTTTAAGCCCAGCGGCAACCGATGCTCTAAAGCGTCGTTCCCCCGCAATAATTAAATAACGATTTGAAGGTCGCTTTTCTACTAAAATGGGTTGGATCACGCCATTCTCTTTTATTGATGCGATAAGCTCCTCTAGGGCCTCTGGTTCAAATTCTTTCCGAGGTTGATCGGGGTTTGCATCGATTTTGTCTAATGAAATTTTTGCAAAGTCTTTCGGTGCTTCTGTTCTTTTTACTTGAGCGGGAGATACCCCATAATCCATATCGTCGTCGTCATCTCCAAAAATTTCATTAAGACCACGACCCATGCGAGCTGTTTTTTTATCCACGAGCAATCACCTCCTCCGCTAAAGATTCATAGCTTTTTGCTCCTACGCAAACACCATTATATAGGTTGATTGGAACTCCATGTGACGGAGCTTCGGAAAGCCGTACGTTTCTAGGAATAACGGTTTTAAATACAATCTCTGGAAAGTGTTTTGTTACATCTTCGACAACGTCATTTGCAAGCCGAGTCCGAGAGTCATACATGGTAAAGACAATCCCTTCTATTTTTAAATCTGGATTAATTCTTTTTTGAACTCGCTTAACGGTTCGTAACAACAACCCTAAACCTTCTAAGGCAAAATATTCACATTGCAAAGGAATAATAACGCTGTCTGCTGCAGCAATTCCATTTAGGGTAAGCAGTCCTAATGAGGGAGGACAGTCTATATAGATATAATCAAAAGAGTCTACAATTGGCGCTAACATTTTCTTTAGCACATACTCTCTTTCTTCCATGTCATTGAGTTCAATACTTGCACCTGAGAGATGAATAGTTGAAGGTGCAATATATAAATTGTCGACGCTTGTTTCTTGAATAATCTCTTTAATCGAAAGATTTCCCACCAAAGCTTGATAGACTTCGCCAGCTTGCGGATCTGCCCCAACTCCACTTGAAAGATTTCCTTGTGGATCAAAATCGACAAGCAAAACCTTCTTTCCTCTATCTGCAAGATATGCACCCAAATTAAGAGCTGTTGTGGTTTTTCCTACCCCACCTTTCTGATTTGCAAAAACTGTAATTTTACCCATAATGTTTATTATACTCTAATTTTTCTTTTTTGTCTTTACAAATATGCATTTTATATGTATTTTAAACATATAAAGGAGATAATTATGGAAGACCAAATAAAGAAATACATAGAAGATGTTCGCCCATCTTTGCAAGCCGATGGGGGAGATGTAGAGTTTGTCAAATACGAATCGGACTCTGGCATAGCCTATGTTAAACTCACTGGCGCATGCCACGGGTGTCCAATGGCGCAACAAACCTTAAAACTCGGGATTGAACGATACTTAAAAGACAATATCCCAGAACTCAATGCAGTAGAATCCGTATAAACTAAAAACAAATAAAGGTGGAAATAATTCCACCTTTTTATTTAATTTATTCCTATATATGCCGATAATTTATTTATACTGTCACAAAAAGGTTTACAATGGACAAAACACGAAAAAAGATTGAGCAAATCCCAAAGACCGAAATCCATCTCCACATAGAAGGACTCGCTAGCATCGACACCATTTGGGCTCTCAAGAAAAAAAACAAGATAGATTTTCCAAACATCAAAACAAAAGAAGACCTCCGAAAAGCCTTTCAGATTTCAAGCCTAAACGAATTTTTAGACCTCTTTATCAACGTCTTCCAAGCCTCCTTTAAAACCGAAGAAGACATCGAATACCTCATAAAAGATGCAGAGGACTATCTAAAGCGAAACAACATCTTCTACACAGAAATGTTTTTTGCTGTTACCAAGTTCATGCAAATGGGCCTCTCTTATGAAAAAATTGCCACAATTCTCGATGAAGGCGCTAAGCGAATTTATCAAAGCGCAAACATCACAGTTAAATATTTAATAGATGTTTCGAGAGGGTTTGGCCCAGAAAATGCAATGAAAAACCTGGACAGCGTCATAACTCACAAAAAACCCTCAATCATCGGTATCGGGCTAGGAGGGGCTGAGACAACAGGACCCGCTTCGGACTATAAAAAAGTTTTTGAGAAAGCTCAAAAAAGCGGCTTAAAAACGGTTGCGCATGCGGGAGAAGTTGTCGGCCCTCAATCCATCTGGGACGCTCTTACAAAACTAAACTCACAACGGATCGGCCACGGCATTAGCGCCGTTCAAGACAAAGAACTTCTAAACCATCTTAAAGAAACCAAAACACCCCTAGAAGTTTGTCCTACTAGCAACTTTTTCACTCAAACCTACTGCAAAGACTACACAGACCACCCCATCCGCCTTCTATACGATGCAGGAGTATATGTCACGGTCAACTCCGACGATCCAACTTTTTTTGGCGTAGAGCTAAACGAAGAATATGCTCGCCTAGTTGACAACAAGATATTTACCCTAGAAGAAGTGGTTGGCCTTATTAAAAACAACCTTTATGCAACCTTCTTGTCCAAAGAGGTCAAAGATCAAATCTGGGACAATATCCAGAAAGGCTTAAACTAAAGCCTTAAAAACAAAAAGTGTTCCACGTGGAACACTTTTTTTGTGCCCTCTCACTTGAACAACCGCGACAAACAGTTTCTCTTTGAGAACAAATCCCCAAGCCAACCTTCCCACGGCAGACAAAAAAAGAGCTGCCCATTAAGAGCAGCCCCCGACCAGAAATGTTCCACGTGGAACATTATTCCGCTTTTTCGTCTTCGCTTTCGTCTTGAGTCGAAGCAATTCCAACCAAAAAGTCTGGTTTGTCAATGTTGACAATCCGAACTCCCATGGCACTGCGTCCCATTGTCGAAATAGTAGAACATTTTGTTTTGATTGTATTGCCTTGCGAAGTAATACAAAGAACATCGTCTGTTTCTTTAACGGCGATTGCTCCAATGATTTCTCCCGTTTTTTCGCCTACTTTATATCCGACTTGACCCTTTGTGCCCCTGCCATGTGGAGTCATTTGGTCGAACTCCATGCGTTTTCCGTATCCAAATTCGGAAACTAAAAGCATTTGTTTTTCTGGCGCTGTTCGAAGAACTGAAATAAGTTCGTCGCCAATCCCTAGTGCCAAACCTTTGACACCACGAGAAGAGCGACCCATTGGGCGAATAGCCGACTCGTGATACCTTAAAATTTGACCTTTTCGGCTAATCATGAACAATTCGGACTCCCCGTTCGTCAACTCCGCACTCATCAATCTATCTCCAGAATCTAGCGAAATAGCGTTTATTCCCCGTTTTTTTGCATTTACAAACTGAGAAGTTTCTACCTTTTTAACAATCCCTGCACGAGTACCCATAACGACATAGGTTTCGTTGTTAAATTCTTTAAAAGAAACGACAGCCGAAATGTCCTCGTTGGCAGAAATGGTGATTAAAGATTTTAGGTGTGCACCCTTTGCAGCCTTAGATGCCTCTGGGATTTCATGCACTTTAAGATAATAGGCCTTTCCTTCGGAGGAAATAAACATAATGTAGTCGTGAGTGGAAGCGATAAAAAGATGTTCGACAAAGTCTTCGTTTGTCAGCTTTGCTGAAGATGCTCCCTTGCCGCCTCGAGTTTGAACCTTGTACGATGTAAAAGGAACTCGTTTTACAAATCCTTTATTGCTGATTAAAACAACCACCTCTTCCTTGGTAATAAGGTCTTCTAGTTCGATGTTTTCGATTTCTCCGATTGTAATTTCGGTTGTTCTTTCGTTGGCGAAATCGCCTCGGATAACTTCGAATTCGGACTTGATTACACCGTATAATTTACCTTCGTTAGAAAGAATTTCTTCGCAGTAGGCAACAATGCCTAGTAGTTCGTTTATTCGATCCAAAATCTTTTGGGTTTCTAAATTTGTAAGTTTTTGGAGGCGCATGTCAAGGATTGCTTGAGCTTGAATGTCATCGAAGTCAAACCTTGCCATTAAGCGAGTCTTAGCTTCTGGCGCATTAGGTGATGTCTTGATGATTTCGATGACTTCGTCGATGTTATCTAGTGCCACTTTAAGTGCATTTAAGATGTGTAATTCTTCTTGTGCCTTGCGTAGTTCAAACTGAGTTCTTCGAGTAACCACCTCTTTTCGGTGAGCCACATAATGAAAGATAAGATCTTTTAAGCTAAGTAGCTGTGGCCGACCATTAACAAGAGCGAGGTTATTTACATTGAAGTTTGTTTGAAGAGATGTATGTGCATAAAGCTGATTAAGAATGATCTTAGGAATAGCATTTGCCTTTAATTCTAAAACAATCCGGATGCCTCTTTTTTGACTCGATTCATCTTTGACTCTTTGAATCCCGTCGATGGTTCCTGCAATTCGAAGTTCATCGATCTTTTTGACAAGATTTTGTTTGTTTACTTGATAAGGAATTTCTTTGAAAATAATAACGTCGCGGCCACGAGCTGTCGTCTCTAGCTCGCATTTTGCTCGAATGGTAATTCTTCCCTTTCCCGTTTTGTAGGCTTTTTTGATTTCCGAACTTCCAAAAATACTAGCGCCAGTAGGAAAGTCTGGGCCCTTGATATATTGCATTAATTCTTCGACGGTGATATCTGGATTATCAATAAAAGCACAGACCCCATCTAAGACTTCATTTAAATTGTGAGGAGGCATGTTTGTTGCCATCCCTACTGCAATACCGCTTGAACCATTGACTAAAAGATAGGGGATACCAGCAGGAAGAACGGTGGGTTCCACTTCCGACTCATCATAGTTAGGAGCAAAATCGACCGTTTCTTTTTTGATGTCTTTTAGCATTTGCTCGGTAATTTTTTCTAATCGGGCTTCGGTATATCGCATTGCCGCAGGCGGGTCACCATCGATTGAACCGAAGTTCCCTTGTCCTCTAATGACAGGATAACGCATCGAGAAATCTTGCGCTAAACGAACTAATGCATCATAGACAGATTGGTCACCATGCGGGTGATACTTCCCTAGAACATCCCCAACAATACGAGCACACTTACGAGGCTCTTTGCTGTAGTGAAGTCCCATATTGTTCATGGAATATAGAATCCGTCTATGTACAGGTTTTAGACCATCTCGAACATCTGGCAATGCACGACTAACGATAACGGACATGGCATAAGTTAAATAAGAATTTTTCATCTCATCTTCTAGTGCAACAGGTATTATGTTTTCTTGTAATTCTTCCATTTTTAACTCCTAAATATCTAAGTTAACAACCGATAAAGCGTTATCCTCTATGAACTTACGTCGAGGCGGAACTTCATCCCCCATTAAGGTTGTGGTGATAAGATCGGCTTCTATTCCGTCTTCTAGTTTAACTTGAATCATTTTTCTCATTGCAGGATCCATTGTAGTGTCGCGAAGTTGGTCTGGATCCATTTCTCCTAAACCTTTATATCGTTGTAACTTAACACCCTCTTCGGTTGCGTCGATTTCTTTTAAAATTCGATCTTTATCTGCATCGTCGTAAGCATACCAAGCTTTCTTTCCCTTAGATATTTTATACAAAGGAGGCATTGCAATATAGACATGCCCTTTTTCTATGAGCTCTCGCATATATCGGAAAAAGAAAGTTAAAAGCAAGGTTCTAATATGAGATCCATCGACATCGGCATCGGCCATAATGATGACCTTATGATAACGAAGTTTTGCTAAATTAAAATCTTTACCTACACCAGTACCAAGACTTGCAATAATAGGAATGAGTTTTTCGTTGGAAATAACTTTTTCATATCGTTCTCTTTCTACATTTAACATTTTACCCCAAAGCGGTAAAATCGCTTGGTATTCAGAATCTCTTCCTTGTTTGGCACTACCTCCAGCAGAGTCCCCTTCCACGATGTAAACTTCACATTCCGCTGGATCTTCGCTACTGCAATCGGCTAATTTATCTGGCATAGACATGGAGTTGGCAGCCGACTTTCGAACAGCCTCTCGTGATTTTCTTGCCGCTTCTCGGGCCTTTGCCGCAAGCATTAGTTTTTCTAAAATGGCTTCTATGCAACTTGGGTTAAGGTCGAAGAAATCGGTCATCGCTTCATTACAAGCCGATTCGACAATTCCCTTTACTTCCGAGTTCCCTAGTTTTCCTTTAGTTTGCCCTTCGAATTGAGGGTTCCCTATTTTGATGGAAATGACAGAAACAAGTCCTTCTAGGGTGTCTTCCCCTTTAAAGCTCTCGCTAAATTTCTTGGCAAATTTTGATTTCTTTAAGTATTCATTCATTATACGTGTAAGTGCAGATTTAAATCCAACTAAGTGGGTTCCTCCCTCACGAGTATTAATGTTATTGACAAAAGAATACATATTGTCAGAATAGCTGTCGTTATAACTAAAAGAACATTCAATAGCAACTCCTTCTCTTTCTTTTTCAAAATAGACAGGTTCAGGAATAAGACATCTTTTGTGTTCGTTTAGTAAATTAACAAATTCTTTAACGCCACCTTCAAAAATAAATTTATGAAATTTGGGTGTTGATAGGCGTTCGTCTGTTATATTGATGACAATCCCTTTATTTAAGAAAGCGAGTTCTCGTAAGCGATTTGATAGGACGTCGAAGCTATATGTATTTACATCGAAGATGGTTTCGTCCGGTTCAAAGCGAACCATTGTTCCAGTAATATCGGTTGTTCCTATTTCTGCTACAGGAGCTTCTGGATTCCCTTTATGATATCTTTGAAAGAATATTTTCCCATTTCTATGAACGGTAACCTCACAAGTAGAAGAAAGTGCATTTACAACGGAAACACCAACACCATGCAAACCACCCGAAACAGCATAATTGTCTTTGTTAAATTTTCCCCCCGCGTGAAGTTTGGTTAGTACAACTTCTAGTGCACTAATACCCTCTTCTGGGTGAATATCGGTAGGAATTCCACGTCCATTATCTTGTACCCGGATAATGTTTCCTTGTTCGATAAAAACGCTGACTTCTGTACAATAACCAGCTAATGCTTCGTCTATACTATTATCTACAATTTCGTAGACTAAGTGATGAAGCCCATCGATTCCAGTAGAGCCAATGTACATACCAGGACGTGTGCGTACAGCTTCTAAGCCCTTGAGTATTTGAATATTCGAAGCCGAATATTGGGTTGAATTTGACATGATTGTTTCCTAATTAAATAAATAAAGTATAGCCCCAAAAATGAAAAAAGTAAAGAATAGAACTTTCTTTATTTATAGATGTGTGTTATAAAGAAAAACACGGAGGTAAAAATGCATATTAATGAATTAACCCAACTTTTTTTAGAAAAAATAAAAACTCAATATAGCCAACCAGAATGGGAATTTTATCTGAGCAATCTTAAATTTGCCGACATAACCGATGACACAATTAAACTGACAGTAGATACAGAGTTTGTCTATGCACATATAAAAAAGAATTTATTTAAAAAAATTACCACAGACATAAATAATTTTTTTGATAAAACTCTTAAAATAGAATTTTCTTTAGACTTAAAAATAAATAATGACGAAGATTACGATTATACTCCACCTGTTCCACAAGAAGATTATGAAACCGATGAATATAGCAAAACTAAATTAAGCCCTCAGTATAAATTTGAAAATTTCGTTATTGGAGAAAATTGCGATTTTGCGGCTAATGTTGCAATAGCTATTTCAAAGGATCCTGGAAGCCAATACAACCCGCTTTTGTTATATGGGGGCGTAGGATTAGGAAAAACGCACTTATTACATGCAATTGGAAATGCTTGTTATGAAAATGACAAAACAAAAAAAATTATTTACATTTCAGCAGAAGATTTTACAAATGAATTTATCAGTTCAATTAAAACAAATACTTTCAATGAAAATTCAGAATATTCAAGTTCGCCTTTTAATTTTAAAAAGAAATTTAGAACGGCAGATATATTACTAATAGACGATATTCACTTTTTCGAAAATAAAACAGCAACACAAGAGGAACTCTTTTTTATTTTTAATATTTTATATGATAACCAAAAGCAGATGGTATTTACCTGTGATCGTCCTATCGAAAAATTAAAAGATATGACAGATAGAATAAAAACGCGTATTGGTAGAGGTATCAATATAGACCTCCAACCTCCAGGACTTGAAACCCGAATTGCTATTCTTCAAAGTAAAATTCCAAAATTAAAAGAATATAATACTAAAATGAAAATAGATGATAAGGCTATTACATATATAGCAGAACAAACAGAGACAAATATTCGTGATTTAGAATCCAATTTTAAAACAAGTTTTGCATATGCAAGTGTAAAAAATAATTCACACTTAACATTAGATATTGCTAAATACATTGTTAAAGAAAAGAAAAATCAGAAAAAAAATAATATTATTACCTTTGAAAAAATTTGTTTAGAAGTAAGTAAATATTTTGGAACCTCAGAAAGCGAAATTCTATCTAAAAAGAGAACAAGTGTTGTAGTTAAATCTCGACATTGGGTTCATTATTTATCATCTACAATTGCTGATTTATCTTTTAGTGAAATTGGGAAAAAAACAAGCAGAGATCATTCCACGGTAATGCATTCTGTAGGAATTATCAATAAAGAAATAGAAACAGATGCATATAGCCAACAAATTAAAGAAGAATTAATTGAAAAAATTAAAAAAGAATATTAATTTTTTTGGAAAACCGTGGTAAAATATGTTGAAAACATGTTGATAACCTGTAGTTTTAACTGTTGATAAATTGTTGAAAAAATGGAAAACTTTCTGCTTAAATATATGTGCATAACTCGAAACTGTTTTTCCACAACTTATTAGCTAGGTAAATAACTATAAAACATTAAATTGTAAAGTTATCAACATTTCCACAGCCCTTATTACTACTATTACTTATACATAAAAAACAGGAGAGAATAATGAAATTTATTTGTCAAAAAGAAAGTTTACTAAAAGAAATTAGTATTGCAAATGATATTATCTCATCGAAAAATACATTTTCAATTTTATCAACTCTTTATTTAGAATTAAATAGTAACACCTTAACTATCAAAGCTACAGATACTAAGATTTACTGGACAA
>CAYJGX010000010.1:0-37171 GCA_964369795.1 uncultured Spirochaetaceae bacterium | reverse complement strand
CATGTTTCTGCACTAAATCAATAAATAAGGCTTCATTATCAAATACAAATTCTTTACTTGACATATACAACACTCCTTTTAATGCTTGCTAGATGAACTTTTGAGTTTCCCAGAATCTGATAATGCCCTTACATTCTTAGCATATGCAAATGTTTGCCAACTCTAATAAATGGAAGAAAAATTTTATCATTCTGCTGCACGATCTCAAAAACACTTATTCCGTATAAATATGCTACACCCGAATGCGTGATCGCGCAAGTCAAAATAAGAAAAAAATGAGATAATTTTAAAAATAAACGTCGTTTAATGTTTAGATGGAAGAAAGAATGCTAGTAGGATCATAAAAATGGACATTTTTACGAAATTTCCTACTTTTTGGCACGATAGAAACGGTTTCTAGTACGAGCCTTTTCTCATATCCGCCACTAACCGAAACGTTCCATGGACTCGTAGCGGAAAATTTATAAAAGGCAAGCGATAAAATCTTGTCATATCCATATTCTCATTATATAATCTTAATAAGAGTTTGGAGCGAATATGAAAAAATTTAAAGTCTTTATTGCCTCTTCAGAAGAGCTTAAATTAGAAAGATTAGAGCTTATTGATTGCAAAGTTCACATGCAAAAAGAGTTTAGGAAGCAAGGTTTTGAAATCGAGCTCGTCATATGGGAGAGTTTAGATGCCTCCATGGGAGAGCAACATAAGCAAGATGACTATAACGAGAAACTAAAAGAGTGCGATTTGTTTATTGGGCTCTTTTCTTCTCGGTTTGGCGAATATACAAAAAAAGAATGCGAGGTTGCCTTTGCAGGAATGCAGAATGGAGAAAATCCGAAGAGAATGCATTTCTTTTTTAAAGAAAACAGCGCCCCTTCGCCAGAGTTGGTAGAATTCAAAAATTCTATCAAAGCAGATAATAGCAATTTAATTTCAGAATTTGCTAACAGTAAAGAACTAAGAGATGGGTTTTTAGACTTTCTAAATGAGTTTTCTGCTAGTGACATTAGTAAAATAAAAGATAACAATTCTTCGTCACGAAATAAAATACTTAAAGTCTTTTTTGCTACGGCAGACGAACTTAAAATAGAGAAGCTAGAGTTTTCGGCTTTAATCGATCAACTAAATGGACTTTTTAAACACCGAGGGCTCGAAATCGAGCCAGTGGTTCACGATAGTGAAAACTATCATAGTCAATTAGATGAATGCGAACTTTGCCTAACGATTTATTGGAATCAATTTGGGAAATATTCCAAAGAAGAATTTGAACAGGCCTACACCGAGCTCACAACAAAAGAAAAAAATCCAAACAAAATTTATGTTTTTTTCAAAGATCCTACAAATATTACCGACGACCTTAAAGGCTTTAAAGACAGTTTTGCAACCGATTATGGCCATTTCTTTTGTAAGTTTGAGAATGTGGATACGCTTCGTCTTCAATTCCTTTTACAATTAGAAGGGTATAATGCAAGTTCAGGTCAAGAATTCTTAAAAGTAGAAAATCAGAAAGTTAAAATTGATGGTCAAGAACTTGCAGATCTTTCAAATGTCCCCTTTGCTAGTGGAAATGAAGACTTCAATAGAATGCGAGAGGAACTAGAAAACTTAGAGGGACAAATAGCTAAGTATCGGCGCATTTTGTCAAAAATGAAAGATGAAGATATCGAGGATTTACTTGAGATTGCTTTGTCAAAGCGGCTAAAACTCAAGGAAGAATTTGAAAAACATCAAGATTTTCTATTAAACTTGGCACTGCAAGTTGCTAAGGCATCAACAAGAAGACTCAGTGACCGCAGTAAAAAAGCAATTGACCTTTTTAATTCAGGCAAAGCAACAGAAGCAAATGCAATTTTAGATACAGAAGATTTAACCTCAGACACAGAACAGACAATAAAAGAGCTTAAAATCGCCTATGAGCAGATTGGCGAGGCGACTCAAAAAATTAATACGCTTTTTGACGATTGGCTTCTTAAGACAAGTACTGCATTAGCGGATACGACGAAGCCTATAGAAGCTCGGGTCGAAGAGGCAAAAAACGCATTTGAATTTGCTAAAAAATGTGCAGTTGGGATGAAGATGCAAGAAGAAGAAAAGGCTCGTTATCTTTCTTTTCTTTTTGACTATGGAACCTTTTTGCAAAAGTACTCAAAATATGAAGAAGCGAAGCGGATCTTTCAAGAAGAGCTTCCACTTTGCGAGTCGGTATATGGCTTGTTGCATCCATTTACCGCACAAAGTTATGATAAACTAGGAACACTATACCGAGTGATCAGTAAATTTGGTTTATCTGTAGAATACCATGAAAAGGCTCGCACTATCTTAGAAAAAATTCATGGAGCAAAGTCGGTAGAATGCATCAATGTCTATAGCAATTTAGCCGCTCTTTATATGCGAATTCATGATTACAAAAAATCATTAGATTATGCGCTTTCTGGGTTGGAAATTTCCGAACGGCATTATGGACTTTTGCACAGCGACACGGCTACTGCCTATGGAAATGTTTCGTGGGCCTATTGTTGTTTAGGAGAATATGAGAAATCACATGAATCGGGCGAAAAGGCCTTAGAATTAAAGAAAAAACTATACGGAGAAGAGCATATAGATATCATCCTTAGTTATTATGATCTTGGACAACTCTATTTAGCCGAAAGAAATTTTCCATCTGCTTTAGATTTCTTAAACAAAGCACTGGCACTAGGGTCAAAACTGGTTGGAGAAGAACATTCTCGATCCGCACTTTATTTGCGAAGTCTTTCGGAGCTTTATTCCCTACAAGGCGATTACGATAAAGCATTTGAGTGCATGAATAAAGCGGTTATGCTTTATCATAAGAATTTTGTTGATGATCATTTAGAATTAGGTTATTGCTATAGTGCACTCGCTTCTTATTATTTTGATCTAGAAAATTACGAGATGGCGATTGAATATTATACGAAGGCGCTCGCTATTTACGAAAAATTTATCGATTTTAAAAGTGATTTTATTCTTACTACCTTAAATGAAATTGCTCTTTGCAATGAAAAGCTCGGAGGGAATCGATGAAAGAAGGGAAATCGATTTTTAATTGGTTGTTGATATTAACGGCTGGAGTTTTTGGATATGTTGGCTTGGTGATTGCGGGTGAGGGCTATGTTGATGCAATCTATCGGATGGTTAAGCTATTTGCAATGGATTGTGAATATAAGGGAGATGATTTAAACTTCTTCTTAAATATTGCTAGATTTCTAGCTCCTATGGCAACATTTTCTGTTTTACTATCGATTGTAAGTCGATTTTTTGAAAAAATGCAAAAGACTATTTTGGTTCGACTTAGAAACTCTTATACCTTGCAAGGAAGCGGGAAAAATTATGACGCGGTAAAAAAACAATTCCAAAAGGAGAAGGTTCCATTTGTTGATTATGCAGAGACTCTTCCTCCTTTTTCTAGAAGGCGAATCTATGCGGTAGACGAGGAGTCTCATTTGCGAAAATTGCTCCCAGAGGATTGGAATGAAAACAATTCTATCGAAAATTATTTTATTGCAAACACTCTCGATGAATATTCGATTCATCCATCAAATACTTTTGTATCTCCGTTGTCAAAAATAGTTGCGAGAAATTACTGGTCTAAATTCCCAGTTTTAACGACCAATGAAAAAATAGTCATTATCGGGACTTCTGTCTATGCCGAAGAGCTTTTATATGAAGGAATTATAACCAATGTTCTTGGAGTAAAAACGAAGATTCAATACAATATCTTAGGCGATTTCAAGAAATTTCGCTCGTTGCATTATAAATTGTCTAAAATAATTGAAATGGGTAGCGACTCCTTTCATTTTACTGATTTGGCTTGGCATGAAAATGAACAACTTTTGCTAAATGCGGACAGAATTATCATTGCAGAAGAGGAAGATAGCCTCTCTATTTCTATTTTCAATCAAATTAAGAAGCACTTTCCACAGAAATGTATTCATTTAAAGGTTTTAGACGATCAATCTCTTGCAAAAAGTATTAACAGTGCTCCATTGCCTGAATTTGTTTTTGGGGAGCGAGAGGAAATTTGCACGCAGAATTATATTTTACAAAATAAATTTGATTATATGGGAAAATTGACGGCAGCAAATTACGCAGTAAACAGTCAAAACGAATGTGTGACCGCAAAGGAATACTTAGAAACAAAGGAATTTAAAAAAGAATGGGATCTCCTCGATTCTTTTACGCGTGCTTCTAATTTAACCTTAGCCGATCACATCGGCATCAAACTTAGGCTTGTATTAAATGGACAATGCCCAACTTCGGCAGGCGAGTTAGTAGACCTTTATCGAAATCGGCTAGAAGTATTAACCCCATCCGAAAAAAGTCGTTTAGGGGAAATTGAACATATTCGGTGGTGTCGTTTTCACTTTATGAACAACTGGGATGTGAATCCAATGGTAGATGCGAAAAAAGATAAAGCAAGTAAGCTCCACCCGCTTTTAATTCCCTATAATCAGTTGACCTCCGAAGAGCAGCAAAAAGATTTTGAAAACTATGAAGTGATTGCCGCACTTTTAGAGGATGATGAATTTAGCTCACTAAGTTATGATTTAATTGCTCAAATGGGCTAGGAATTGGAAGGGCCCGAGCGAAGCGAGGGGTTCCTTGCTTGCTAAAATAGGGAAGCAAGCAAGAACGGGAGCGAAGCGGACCCCTGCAAAGTCCGCAGACGCCTAAGGCGGCTGAGCCCCCAAAATGACTAGCATTATTTACAAAAAAGCGATAAAATAGGCCATGGAAAAGAAAACAATTCATTACAACGCGCTAGACAAAGAGATATTAGCCAAAAATTATAGAACGAAAGATCTATTGCACGAGTATAATAGCATTGTGCCCTCAAATGTAGAGGCAAAAGAGGCTTTTTTAAAGAAGTATTTAGGAAAATGCGGAGAGAATCCCGTATTTATGGCTCCCTTTCAATGCGATTTAATCGAAAATTTAGAGATCGGCGACAATTTTTATGCAAATCATAATTTAGTTGTCTTAAATAATGCAAAAGTTTATATCGGGAATAATGTGCTTATTGGCCCAAATAGTTGCCTAGCCGCTCCCGGCCACCCCATTAATGTCAAAAAGAGAAATGAGGGCTACGAATTTGCGACCCCCATTATTATCGAGGACAATGTTTGGCTAGGGGCAGGAGTCAATGTAATGCCGGGGGTCACAATTGGGAAAAATTCGGTAGTTGGGGCTGGCAGTGTGGTGACAAAAGATATCCCCGCCAATGTGATTGCCGTTGGAAATCCATGCAAAGTGTTGCGTAAGTTGACAGATGAAGAGCTTTTGTAAACTATTTAAACATGCAAAATGAAAAAAAAGGCCTTTAGACTTGCGAAATCATAGAAATGCGTCTAAAATCCGTTATGAATGAGTTAAATTTAGAATATAATTTGGTGGCAGAATATGCTGCATTAGTTATTGCGACAGTTATTCTACTAAGTTTTAGAAAGGATTTCGAAAGAAAGACACCTCGATATAAATTATTGCGATGGATCTATGTTCAAGTTTGGGTATCCATTGTCGTTACGATATTGTCTACGCGAGCGGTAGAAAACCGTTTTGGAATAGTCGTTGCCCCTTGGATTACAGAATTTTTAAACACAGTCTACTATTTGTTTATTCCTCTTGGTGCGGTTCTCTATAATTTGTTTGCATTAACCTTTACTAAAATCTTTTTTAACCGCAAACGGCTTTTTAGAACAGCAGCAATATTTGTCACCCCCTATTTGTTGTATGGCATTTTTGTCCTTACAAATGTTTTCACAAATTTAATGTTTGATGTAACAAGCTCAGGTGGTTATATAAGGGGACCGCTTAGTAATGTCTCTTATATCGTTTCGATTGGCTATGTTGTTTTTTCAATCTTTTATATTGCTTTTACCGTTCAAACGCTTTATAAAGATGCTCTATGGCCCCTTGTCTTAAATATTTTGATTGTTACGGGAATAACCCTTTTTCAATATTTAGTGGAAGATATTACCACTTCGGGGATTGCGGGTGTTACAGGGGTGTTACTTATCCATCTATATATACTCAATTTTGATAAATCAACAGATGTTTTAACCAATTTACGAAGCCGAATGGCATTTTCTTTTTCGTTACATGAGGATATAAAGCGAAATAGAAAATTTGACATTTATGTCTTTGATATCAAAAATTTCAAAAACATCAATGTTAAATATGATCTAGAATTTGGAGATAAATTACTAAAAACGGTAGCCGCCGAATTAACTCAGTTTTTTACACGAAAAGAAATTTACCGTTATAGAGGGGATACTTTTGCGATTATTGTTAAAACAAAAGCAGATTCGGTAAAAATAGAAGAGGTGATTAACCGCTTCGAGAGCACTTTTGATGTTGAAGATGTGGAATGTTTTTTAGAAACAAATATTGTAAAAGTGAGGTATCCTAAATTTGGGAATACGGCGGAAAAACTTATTTCGGCAATCGATTATTCTTTTCAAGCTATACGAGAATCGGAGGAGTGCTCGCGTATTTATTCAGATCCAAAGATTCTTAAAAAATCGTATAAAAAACGAGATAAAGAAAATAGCTTTAAAGAAGCCATGCACGAGTCGCAATTTGTACCCCATTATCAACCTATATTTAATATAAAAGAAGATAGATTTACCTCTGCCGAAGCATTAGTGCGTCTTATCAATAAAGATAATAGCTTAGTATATCCAAACGACTTTATTGAATTAGCCGAGAAAACAGGCGATGTGGTTGAGCTTAATTATATTGTGTTAGAAAAAGTATGTGAGGATTTAAAGCATCTTGTTGAGGATAAAGACTTTGCGATAGACGATTTTTTTGTCTCGGTTAATTTCTCCTACTTAAACTTTTTACGCAAAGATATGTGTGAGAGGGTCACTTACTTGTTACGAAAGTATGGGATCCCGCATAGCATGATTCGCTTGGAAATTACCGAACGAGCGCTCATTGCTGACATTAAAAAAGTGAATAAAACAATAAAGAAGATGCAAGAAAATGGCTTTTCATTTGAGTTAGATGATTTTGGTGTAGACTATTCAAATATGAATGCTTTGTTCGATATTAAAACCGATACTATTAAGATCGATCGAAAACTTTTGCTTTCTGCAACCTCGAAAGAGATGAATGCCGTCTTTTTTAGAAATCTGATAAAAGGGATAGTCGACATGAAAAAAACCGTTATTATGGAAGGGGTAGAAACGGTAGAGCATCTAGAGTTTGCAAAAGATTCGGGATGCACATTTGCTCAGGGATATCTTTTTTCTAAACCAATAAGTTTTGACGAATTTAAAGAAATTTTAATGAATGACAAGCCGTGCAACTGGGCAACCGTTGTTTCGCAAGAGACCAATGAGAACGAAACAGATTCCTAGTTGTCTACTCTTTTTCTAGTAAATATTTAGCTAAGCTGTGGTAAGCGGGCAAAGAGGTGGGGTCAATGGCAGAATTGGCAGCAATTGGATACGAGGCAAAACGCACAAGCACCATTTGTGCTTTTGGATCGATGTAAATTGTTTGTCCATAAACTCCTCGCGCGGCGAAAGCTCCATGTTCGTTGTGGGAGACCCACCACATATTTTTATAACTCCAGTCTTTTAACAGCGAGTACCCCGCCTTTTTAAACTTAAGCGGGTCTCCGCCTTGTCTAATGGAATCTATTGCCGATTTTGGTAAAATCTGTTTATTGTTGTAATAGCCCTCTTGGAGAATCATTTGGCCAAAGCGAGCCATATCTCTTAATCCGGCATTGAAGCCTCCGCCTGCAAAAGGGGTTCCAATGGAGTCGACCATAAAGTAGGCATCTTGTTCGGCTCCGATTTGACTCCATATGAGTTCGCTCAATAATTGGTTTAGTGGCTTTCTAGTGACCCGCGAAATGAGCCAGCCTAAGGCATCGGTGTTTGCCGTTTTATAACCAAAGGCTTCTCCATGCTTGCCTTGTGGCTCTACTCCTTCTAAAAATTCGTAATAGCTTCTTGGGCCGTTAAAGTCGGCGGGCTTGGGGAGGGGGGATCCCGCCGCGGAGTGTTTCCAAATATCTGCATTTGGGTCGCTATAATCCTCATTGAAGCGGATGCCGGTCGTCATGTCTAGGAGTTGCTCGACGGTTGCATCAGCAAAGGCCGATTTGTTAAGTTCGGGGAGGTAGTGGGCAACCCGTTTCTCGGCTTGAATAAGTCCTTGGGCAACAAGGGTAGCCCCTATGGTTCCAACGACCGACTTTGTGACCGACATGGCACCATGTTGCCCTTCTGGGGTCAATGCACCAAAATAATCTTCGTAGACAATAACTCCTTTGTGCAAAACAATTATTCCGTCGGTATAGTTGGCACTTAGGGACTCCTTCCATGTCATGGCTTTGTCGCTGCCAATGGGAGTAAAGGAGAGGGAATCGATATTAGGGTCTAGTTTGATGGGAAGGGGATTGGAATTAGCTAATCCCTTAGAGACGTTAACTGAAGGGAGGAGTTGCCGAAAATGGCAAACGGACCAACGCCATTGGGGAAATTGGGCATAAGATTGATCTTCTGCCCGTATAATTTTATCTTCTGGGGGTGGAGAACCTTGCATCCACCCCAATTGTATGGGATCACTATCCTGTGCACTTGGGAAGGTTTTTTTTGTATCAGCTCCCACGGGGTGGGTCGATTTAGGAGTGCACGAAAAGAGCACTCCCAAACTAAACAATAACAAAAATCCTTTTTGTGCGACAGGATTGGACATAATAACCCCTATTTATTTACTTTTTTTGTGGTTTTAGCAACCTCGACTAAGCTAGCAACAAGTCCAGCGGTGTCTTGTATTTGACTTGGAATGATAAGCGTCGTCGCTTGACCTTCTGCAACTTTTTCTAGTGCTTCTAGGGAGCGAAGGGCTACATAAGCTTGGTCTGCACCCGCTTCTTTAATCATTCTAATTCCATCTGCACGGGCTTTTTGCACCGCTAGAATGGCTTCTGCCTCTCCTTCTGCTTGCCGAATAGCCGCCTCTTTTTGGGCTTCTGCATTTAGGATTGCCGATTCTTTATTTCCTTCGGCAACTAAAATAGCGGAATGTTTTTCACCCTCGGCACGCAAAATGGATTCTCGTCGTTCTCGTTCGGCACGCATTTGTTTTTCCATTGCCTCTTGGATGTCTCGCGGAGGAATAATGTTTTTGACTTCGACACGATTGATCCGAATTCCCCATGGGTCGGTTGCTTCGTCGAGGATGGTTCGCATTTGTGTGTTGATGAGGTCTCGGCTTGTGAGCGTTTCGTCTAGCTCGAGTTGTCCAATAATATTTCTAAGAGTCGTTGCTGTTAGGTTTTCGATGGCAAGAATGGGTCGAGCGACACCATAGGTAAAAAGTTTTGGATCTGTCACTTGATAATAGACAACAGAATCGATATTCATTGTGACGTTGTCTTTAGTGATAACCGATTGTGGAGGGAAATCCATAATATGCTCTTTAAGCGAAACTTTTTTAGCGACATGGTGAACCACTGGGATTTTAAAATGGAAACCCACTCCCCATGTTCTCCAATATGCACCGAATGACTCGACAACCCAAGATTCTGCTTGTCGAACAATTTTGATTGAAACTGCTAAAAGTATAACAGTTACACCTAGGATTCCTGCAAAAATTCCTACTACCATAAAAACTCCTTATTTAATTATTTGATAAAGCGACTACCGCCTTAACTCCTTCAATAGATTTGACCACAACTTTTTGCCCTTCCGCGATAGATTCGGAGGATTCACTTCGTGCAGTCCAGATTTGACCATCAACCTTAATTTGGCCATACGCCTCGGGCGAGATCGCTTGGGTTACCACTCCAAATTTTCCTGTCATGGCGTCGACATTGGTGTTGGTGGTTATTTTTTTAAGCTTGTTTCGCATTTTGGGATAAAAGATTGCAATTCCAAGCATGGAAAGGGTGACAAAAATAATGATTTGCCAAAGATAAGGGATGGCGCTTTTGTCTCCTGTTTTAATAAGGGTTAAAAAAACATTGACAATCGAAGCACCAGAAAACCACATGGTGATTAGGTTGGCGGTCGAAATTTCTATGATTAGAAAAACGGCAAATGCACTTGCCCAAATAATGGTGTCTAAATATGTAATAAATTCCATTTTATACCTCTGTTAAAATGATACGGCGGTAAAGGTAAAAAATCAAGCTAAATTAAATTAAAATCTCTGCTTTTTAAATTAAATTTTAGGAGGTCGGAGGGGAAGCATTGGCTTATCTCTGTTGATGGAATTCCTTCGGCTAGAGAAAAAAATTGGGGGGATAAGATTGATGGCTGTTTAGGGATTAATAGTAGATGAGTGGCCATTTGGAGAGAGAAGCCTGGTTCATGTGTTGTAAAGAGGACGGTTTTACCTGAATCGGCAGTCTCTTTTAGTAGTTTGAGAATGAGAGCCTTGTTTTCGGGGTCGAGGAAGGCTAAGGGCTCGTCTAGGAGGAGGATGGGCGTATTTTGGGTTAAAGCGCGCGCGATCATTAGGCGCTTAAACTCACCATCGCTTAGGGTGGAGGCTCTTTGGTTTGCAAGATGCAGGAGGTTGGTTTGGAAGAGCGCTTGCGAGATGATTTCCTGCGACTTTTTATCGTGCTTTGGAAAAAAAGAAAAGGCGGGTTTAGCCCTCCAAGCCTCGAGTCCTAAGGCGGCAACCTCGTAGAGGCTAAGGTAGTCGGTTTCGGGACGATTAGACAAAACAACAGCAATTTGATGTTCAAGAGGCTTGTCGGATTGGGGTAGTTTTATTTGCCCCGAAAGAGGAGTAAGAAGAGCCGCTAAATTTTTTAAATAGGTGGTTTTTCCTGCTCCATTGGGACCCATTATGGCAATAAGGGAGCGAGTTGGAAATTCTAGGGGCGGGAGGCTACAGATAGGCTTGCTTGGAATAAATCCACATTCTAGTTGTGTGTGGCTAAAAGTTTGCTTCATCGTTTAACTCCTTGTAAAAGAGTAATGACAACGACTGGCACTCCAATGAGTGCCAGTATGGCGTTTATAGGCAACTGTCCATTTGGCATTAGTGTCGACACAATGAGGGCGACGAGTGCAAGCGAGGAGCCAAAGAGGATTGAAAGGGGAAGCAATTTAGAATGATTGCTCGTTCGAAGCAACCCCCGAGAAAACTGTGAGGCGGCAATGGCCAAAAAGGAAATGGGGCCACAAAAATAGGTTGAAAATCCTGTAATAATACAAACGAGTAACAAGGTGAGTGTCTGAAATCGCTTGAGTTTCAGTCCCATGGTAAGTGCATATTCTTTTCCTAAATGCAATTTCTTTAACCCTGGCAATAATAAGAAAAGGAGGAAGAGCGGGATCATCAAACTAAAAAAGAAAAAAGGAATTTCGGAGAGAAGAACCGAGGAAAAATTTCCAAAGGTCCACCCTACATATTGTTTGATAGATTCTGCGGAACTAAAATGCATGAGTAGGGTGATAAATGCACTAGAGAAAAAGCTAATCATCAGTCCAAAGATGAGGAGAAAAGAGGCCTCGCTTGTTATGCTAGACAATAGTAGCAGGGGAATAAGCACCGCGAGCGCCCCAATGGGAGCGGCAAAATAGGCAAAAAAAGTGAGGAGTTGCGGGGGCAACCATTGTCCACCGAGTAAGACTAGGGCTATGGCAAGAGAGGATCCCGAGCTAATTCCTAAAATGGAGGGATCTGCGAGCGGATTTCTAAAAAAACTTTGCAAAATAAGGCCGCAGGCAGCAAGGAGAGCGCCTGTGACTAGAGCAACCAGGGCTTGTGGGAAGCGTTGTTCTAAGAGGATGGCTTTTGCCAGTTCTTTGTTTTCTAATTGAAATAAATTGACGGGTCCTATTAGCAAGGCGAGTAGAAAAAGAAAGGAGACAAGGAGGCAGGAGCAAACGAAGATAAAGATGATTTTTTTATTGGATGGGGGTAAAGAAATAGAGTTTGGATTCATCTACACTCCTATTTTCATTAAAGGCACTAATGATTTCGATTAAATCGGAAAGGACTAGGTCGGGTTTTAAAATAGCGCTTTCGAAATAGTCGTTTCCGCCATGTGGGTTTATTCGTTTTGTATTGTTGTAGAGTTGAGAGTTTTTAAGGGCATCAATTTGAGAAAATAAGGGGTTCTGCTTTGAAAGAGATTTTTGGGTGATGCTCTGGCTTGCGTTTACCAACCAAATGTCGGCTTTAGTCGAAAGTGTGATGACCTCTTCTGGAGAGAAGGGGCGGCTTGCGGTTTGGGTGTTTGCAGAGTCTATGGTTAGCCCCCCCGCATCTTTAATCAGGGTTGCAAGGTAAGATTTTCCGCCTGGGATATGCCAAGTTCCCATCCATGGGAGTCCCGAAAGAATAAGAGGCTTTTTTTGTAACTTTTCTTCGGGTGTATGGTTCTCTTCATGCAAGGCGTTTTGGATGTAGCGTTGGGTAATCTCGTGGAACGCGGCTTTAGCCTCTTCTTGTTTACCCAATAAAACTCCAGCTACTAAAATCCAACTCGCTCTTGCAAGGGGGTCTTCCTCTAACCATTCGTTAAAATAAAAAACACGAATATTGGCTTTTTTAAGCCGTCTTAATAGCGAGGGTTTTAACGAAAAAGGCGAGGCAAAAAGGGAGTCGATACCAGAGGCAATTAGTTTTTCCATGCTAGGATTGGGAAATCCCCCAACTTCAATAATTTCACCATCAGCAAAAGCCTTTAAAATATTTGGATTATTACAATAGTGGCTGTGATCGATTGCTTTGATTTTAGAAATGGAATCTAAGGAATCGAACATGGGAAAGTAGCTTGTCGAAAAGAGCCCAACTTTCTGGATTTTTCCAGAGATTGGGCCATCGTTATTATAAGGGGTGGACTGAATTTTATTTCCATTTTGGTCGAAAATATATAGAACTCGATTTTCCTTGTCTATTTCGTAAAAAGTTGGTAAACTAGTAGAAAGCTCTTTAGACTTTTGATTAGGAAAAGCGAAGCAAACTAAAGGGAATAACAGAAAAATAACAAGAAAAAACGAAGAGACAATTTGTTTTAAGTTTTTCATAGCTTATTTTACATGAAGGGACCATTTTTTATAACATGAAAAATACAAAATTTTTTATATTTTCACTAATTTTACCTCTTTTTGCTTGTGATATTACGGGCGACAATACCGACGTTGCTTCTGAAATTAAAATTGCAGAGACGGTTATTTACGATTTTCGACAAGTTAAAATAGAGAAAGGGCGCCCCATCTACGAGGTAGAGGGCGAACTAGGCGAAACGTTTACAAAAGACCAGCTAATGAAAATTACTGGGGTCGAATTTAAGCAATATGACAAAGAGCAAGTGGTGACCACAGAGGGAACGGCCACAAGCGTCAACTTTAAAACCGACACAGAAAATGCAACGCTAATTGGCAAAATGAAATTCCAATCGAACACCGAAGGAATTAGCTTAGAGTCGGAGTGGCTCGATTGGCAAAACGAAGAAAAAATTTTAAAAGGAGACACAGAGAACCCTGTTCGTCTTAAAAAAGATTCTGGAACAATTCTAGAGGGAAAGGGCTTTAGAGCCTATGCAGACACGAAAACAGCATATTTTGACAATGGGATGACTGGGGTTATTATCCCAGAAACAGCTGATTCAGAAGAGGAGGCAGAGAATGAAGAATAAGACGATTTTTTTTATTATTTATTTAATATTAGCCATTCCGTTTTTTGTACTCTGGGCAGAAGAGACAACGAAAGCGGAAGACGAGGAAGAATCTGAAAAATTCGAAATCGCAAGCGAAAAAACGACGGTCGAATTAACCGAAGGAAAAGAACGGACTGTTCTTAGTGGAAATGCACGAGTTCTTTCTGGCTCCACAGAGATTGAGGCAGATAAAATCGAATTGTTTGGCGAAAATTTCACTTATGCTGTCTGTTCGGGAAAGGTTACGGCCTTAAACAATGCAAAAGGGATCTACTTACGCTGTGAAGAGATGTTTTACGACCGAGACAAAAAACTAATGCGTATCGAAGGCTATGCAGAAATGCTCGATAAAGAAAATAACATGACGGTAAAAGGAAATTTCCTTCAAGACGATTCCGAAAACGAAATAACTCTTATCCAGGTAGGGGTTCGGATCATGAAGGAAGATATTGTTTGTCGTGCCGAATCGGCAAAGTATGACCGAAAAACAAAAATTTTAGAACTTACTGGAAATCCTCTTGTTATCAAGAGTGGAGACGAATATCGTGCGACACGGATTGTATTAAATATCGATACCGATGAAATCTCCTTAGAGGGAGATGTTAAGGCTCGAATGTCTCAAGAAAGTGAAGAAGAGGAATAGGGGAAGTATTTTGGAACATATAGAATTTCTTTCAAGTCAAGAGTTATCAAATAAGAAAGTACATGCTGTATTAGGGGTCGATGGCCTTAAAAAAACGTTTGGGAAAAAAACGGCGGTACGCGATGTTAGCTTTAGTATGCAAGAGGGTGAGGTCATCGGACTTTTAGGCCCAAACGGAGCTGGGAAAACGACTATTTTCTATATGATTGTCGGCTTCATTAAGCCCACAGCTGGAAATATCTTCTTAAACGATGGAATTATCACGGGTGAACCCATGTATAAGCGGGCTCGACTTGGTATTTCATACTTGCCACAGGAGGCAAGTGTATTTAGAAAACTAACCGTAGAGCAAAATATCTGGTCTATCCTAGAAACACGAACCGACATCACAAAAGAAGAGAAAAAACATCAACTACAATTTTTGCTAGAAGAGCTTAAAATTTCCCATTTGTCAAAACAGCAGGCCTATTCTCTTTCTGGGGGAGAACGACGACGAACCGAAATTGCTCGAGCTTTGGCTATCGAACCACACTTTTTGTTGTTAGATGAACCCTTTGCCGGAATTGACCCAATCGCCGTTGCAGAAATTAAAAAAATTATTCGGCAATTATCCGATAGCGGAATTGGCGTTCTTATTACTGACCACAACGTTCGTGATACCCTCGAAATCACCGACCGTTCCTATATTATTAATCTAGGCGAAATTTTAATTAGTGGCGGGCATCAAGAACTTTTAGAAAGTGAGATTGCTAGAAAGATTTATCTTGGTTCTGAATTTAGAATGTAATAAATTTTAATTATAAACGATATTTTTATTTGCTTTTTCGCGGAATCCTTATTACACTTAATAGGTAGGAGGATGTGTGGCAAACCAAGCTTTTACTCTACAACAACAGACAAAACAGCTCATCAATTTTAAAATGGGCATGAGTCCCCAAATGATAGCACAGGCAAAATTGCTAGAACTTCCTTTTTTGGATTTACGAGCGGCTCTCGAAAAAAATGAAAATCCAGCACTAGAAATTAATTTTCCAGAAGAAGACTACTCTCTTGAAGCATTAGAACAAGAGGATGAAAAATATTCCCTAAAAGAGGCAAATTACAATTCGTACGAGGCCGATTCTAATTCGATTCAAGAATATGTAGAGCAGATTCCAGAGGCCAAAGAGAGGCTGTTTGATCTCCTACTGGCTCAAATAGAAGAAAGTTTGCTTTCGCAAGAAGATAAAGAATTAGGAGAGCTCATTGTCTCTTCTTTAGACGACTATGGGTTTTTGCCATCCCCGTCGGAGTGCAAAACGATTTTTGCCAAATACGAAACGGCTAAGTTAAAAGAAATTATCGATTGGGTTCAGCATTTAGAGCCCATTGGATGCGCCACCTATAGTTCTATCGATTCTCTTTTAGTGCAAGCACGAATCTTAGGGGCTCCGCATCCCTCTTTTGAGATGATGATTACTTATGACCTAGAGCTTCTTTCTAAGCATAAGTTTTCGCTTTTGGCAAAGAAGTATAAAATGGAAGAGGCCGAAATTATTGAATGTTTCCATTTTTTAGAAGATTTAGAACCGCATCCAGGGATGGGTTTTGCTTCGCCAGACGACCCAAATGTCTTTATTTATCCAGAATTAGAAGTCCGCTCCAATGGTAAAAATCACGATCTCTATTTTAGCCAACACCAAATTCCAGAAGTTAGTTTGCTATCCGAATACAACGAGCACGAATCGATGAAGCCTTTCTATGCGGAAGCAGAAGGCATAAAAGAAATTTTAAAACTACGGAAACTACTCTTAGAAAAAATTGGGCAACATTTAATTATTTATCAAGCCGATTTTTTCGAGAAAGGCGAGGCCTATCTAAAGCCAGAATATCAAAAGGATTTAGCGGAGGAACTGCGAGTGAGCGAATCGACCTTGTCTCGTATTCTCCGTGAAAAATACATCAAAACAAAATGGGGAACATTTTCATTGCAATACTTCTTTGCAACGGGAATTAAAGGAGGTGCGTCAAGTAACAGTTTATCAAAAAATGCAGTCAAACAAAGGATCAAAGAGATTGTCGGCAATGTAAAAACATCAACAAAATTGTCGGATCAAAAAATTGCAGACAAATTAACCGAACAAGGTCTTGAAATTTCAAGGCGAACGGTGGCAAAATACCGTAAAGAACTAGAAATAGCCTCTTCTTATGAAAGAAGATAGCTACAGGAGGCACAATATGAATATTGAAACACGAGGAATACATTACCAACTAAGCGACACACTTAAAGAACACATCCAAGAAAAACTAGATAAACTCAAATTTGCAGAAAAATATGTAGAAACAGTCATCCTATCAATCGATAAGAGACACGATGACTATGTCATTGAAATGAATATAACCTTCGCATGGGGACAAACACATCATTTAAAAGTAGAAGATAAAGATTTGTATGACGCAATTGATATTATGGATCAGAAAGCAACAACAAAAATTCGCAGAGAAAAAGAAAAGAAAATAGACTTTTATCATTCTTAGGTGCATGGAGAAACCATGAGAAATTTTACAGTATTAGATTTACTCGACTTAGAGTTAAAGGAAAAGGATGAACTTAAATTAAAATGCCTAGCTGGGCGACGAGGATTAGCTCGCAAAATTGCGGTGCCAAATATTAATCGCCCCGGCTTAGCTCTTAGCGGCTTTTTCGAAAATTTTGCATACGAACGGGTTCAAATTATTGGGCGCGGAGAGCATGCTTATATCGAAATGCTAGACAGAAAGGGGACAACCGATTCTCTTCGTCAATTGTTGTCGTTTAACATTCCCTGTTGTATTGTTACCTCAGGAATGAAACCAAACGAGAACTTTACAAAAATTGCCGAAGAGACGGGTGTCGCTATTTTGAAAACGCCCTTTAGTTCCTCGGAATTTGTTTTACGGCTAATGCGAGTCCTTGCCGATATTTTCGCCCCACAACAAGTAGTGCATGCTACTTTAGTCGAAGTCTATGGGCTTGGGATCCTTATTAAGGGTGATAGTGGAGTCGGGAAAAGTGAAACGGCTTTAGAGCTTATTGAGCGAGGACATCGGCTTATTGCTGACGATGCAGTGGAGTTACGCTGTGTCAATGGCGACATCCTTATGGGGCGCGGTGCCAATAAAGTAACGGGGCACCATATGGAAATTCGGGGTGTAGGGATTATCAACATTTCACATCTCTTTGGAGTCGGCGCTATTCGGGATAAAAAACAAGTTCAGGTGGTCGTTAATTTAGAAGAGTGGGACTCTTCGGTCAATTATGACCGATTTGGTGGCCAAGATATTACCGAAGAACTTTTGGGGATCAAAATTCCTACATTAAAAATACCTGTTAAGCCAGGAAGAAATATTCCAATCATTATCGAAACGGTTGCGATGAATGAACGGCTTAAAAAGATGGGATATTTTTCAGCTCAAGAATTCAACGAAAGTATGATAAATTGGCTCGAGAGTGAAAATGCAAGAGAGGTTTATTATCAGGATTCAGACACTTTTTGATAAATGATCAACAAAAAAAATAATTCAGAGGTTAAAATGATAAAAAAAGAAATTGCAGTGACAACAAGAGCGGGGATCCACGCACGGCCCGCAACAAGGATTGTTGAAATTGCAAACAAATTTAAATCGAATGTCTTTATTAGTAAAGATACAAATGAGATTAATGCAAAATCGATTATGGGGATATTAACTTTAGGGGCAGCCTATAAAACGAAGGTGACCCTAACTGTAGATGGTCCCGATGAACAAGAGGCAATGGATAAGCTAGTTGCCTTGTTCGAAAACCGATTCGAAGAATAATAAAATAGCTTAAATGAAGGAAATCCGAACTCTTTCTAAAACAACTGTTTTTGCTCTTTCTGTTTTTTATCTTTTGCTTATCTTCTTAGCGTCAATTTTCTTTTGGTTTTTAGTCCAAGAAATTGCCACTGGAGAGGGCAGAATGTTAAATAGTGCCGTCTTAGATGTGGGGTTTACCTTTGTTTCATCCTTGTCAATTACACTATTTATTGCACTGCTGCTTTATGCCATTTCAAAATCAATACGCATTAGAAAAGTAGATCCATTTAGAGGTGGGCTCAAATTAAAATTTATAGTCTTCTTTAGTGGGTTTTCATTGCTTATTTCGATTCCCCAAATTGTATTAGCAGTATTGCTCATTAGTTCGACTAGCAATCTATGGATTTCCCCTAGTACGGAGCGAATCTTGCAAGATAGTCGGGCCTCCCTTATTGCAAGTCAAAATGAGAAGAATAAAATTCTTGAGAATTTGACGAAGAGCAGCCTTTACGACAATGCAGTTGAGGAAATGATCAATAATCCAATGCAACAACGACAAATCTGGCGAAATTTTCAATACTTAAACTCCCATCTTTCATCAATCCAGGCTTTTAACGAGGGTGGGGAGGATATTGTCTTCGCAGGCAATGAGATTTGTCGTCTAGATTATTCGCCTCGATTAGAGCAGATGAACCAAGGAGAATTTCCTCTTTCGATTTACAAAGAACATTCTGTCTTTCGATATGTCAATACGGTAAAGATTGAGGATAGATCCTACAAGGTCGTTTCGTCAATTATTCGTAACGATGTTGATAGTGTCTTGATTAATGATATTTCTAATCTTTACGAGCATTATCTTCCCTTAATTGAGAGTCGTGAGTGGATTCAGCGCAATCTTATTTTGATTTTGCTGTTGTTTGTTCTTGCCATAAATATTTTTTCTGTTTACTTAAGCCTATATTTTAGTGATTTAATTATTTATCCTATTTTAGATGTAGAAAAAGCAATTAAGCGAGTCTCTCAAGGAGAATTTTCGGTTCGACTTTATCCTGCTAAAAATAGCTCCTTTACAGATTTATCAGAATCTTTTAATAAAATGGTCTACGATTTAGAAAAACTTCAAAAAAATTCCTCTCATTTTAACAAAATGAAGGCGTGGCAAGAAATTGCCAAAAGAATGGCTCATGAAATTAATAACCCATTAACCCCTATACGACTTTCCGCCGAAAGAATTATGCGCCAATATAAAAAAGGGAGCAAAAATTTTGGTGAAATTTTAGAAAAATCGGGGAATGCCATTATTTCGGAAGTGGAAAATTTGCAGGGGCTGTTACACGATTTTAGAGCCTTCTCAAAACTCCCAGAGCCAAAGATGGAATCGGTCAATCTGCTTCATCTCCTTGAAACGGAAGCGATCCTATACGAACACTTAAACGAAAAAAAGGTTGTATTTTCTCTAGAAAATGTCGACCCAACAATTAATCTTCGCGTGGACAAAGGACAAATTAAGCAGGTTTTTGCGAATTTATTTAAAAATGCAATGGAGGCGATAGAAGGAGATGGAGAAATTCAGTTAGTGACAGCCCTTGTCAGTCGGCAAAATATAAAGTATTGTAGAATTGTAGTAGAAGATAATGGAAAGGGGATGACTAAAGAGGTTGTAGAAAATGTCTTTACTCCCTACTATACGACTAAAAATGATGGAACGGGATTAGGATTGGCCATCGTAGAGAGAATTATTTTCACCCATAAAGGGCGGATTAAGGTATATTCAAAGTTGGGAAAAGGGACGACATTTATCGTGGACTTACCTCTGGAGATGAAGTATGAATAAAATTTTAGTAATCGATGATGAACAAGGAATTCGATCGGTCTTAAGCGATGTCTTAACCGATGAAGGATTTCAAGTTTTAGTTGCAGGAACAGGAAAAGATGGACTAAAGTTGCTAGAAAAAGAGGATGTGGATCTAATTATTCTAGACGTTTGGTTGCCAGATGCAAGTGGAATCGAGGTTCTTCAAGAAATTATTAGCAGAAAAATAGATATCCCAGTCGTTGTTATTAGTGGTCACGCAAACATCGATGTAGCCGTAAAAGCGGTAACTTTAGGAGCCTACGACTTTCTCGAAAAACCCCTCTCTATCGACAAACTAATGAATGTCATCAACAATGCCCTAGAAATTAGTCATCTTAAATCCGAAAATAATTTATTAAAAGCGGCACTAGGCCAGATTTCAAGTCCAATAGAAGAGGGAACAAGCCTGACCGACGCCGTGAGTTTATTTGAACAAGAGTATATAAATAGTGTTATAAAAACCGAAGACAGCCTCGAGACTGCAGCAACAAAATTGCAAATTAGTCTCGAAGAATTAAAGGCGAAGCTAAAAAAATAAAATGTCAAAGATTACTAGCCGACAAGATGAAGTCTACGAATTTATAAAAAATTTTCTCTGTAAATATGGATATTCACCTACGGTGCGAGAAATAGGCGACCACTTCGGATTTTCAGCAAACGCGGCACATGGGCATATTCGGACATTAAAAAATAAAGGGAAGCTCAATTTTACCCCTAGAATTTCACGCTCCATCACTTTGCTCGATGAGGCAAAAAATGAGGCTCCAGAAATTCTTGAGTTACCTGTTTTGGGAAATATTGCCGCCGGACTGCCTATTTTTTCGGAAGAAAATTGGGATGGCAAGGTGCAAATTCCCGTTTCTTTGCTCTATTCTCTTGGAAAAACGGCATTAGGCGATTTTTTTGCCCTACGAGTTCAGGGCGATAGCATGATTGGCGCGGGAATTTTAGACGGGGATCTTGTCATTATCAAACATCAAAATATGGCAACGAATGGTCAAATTGTGGCAGCCAAAACGAGCGAGGGAGGCGTCACTCTCAAGTATTTTAACAAAGAAGCCAACCGTTATCGACTAGATCCTGCAAACGACGACTACCCTTCGATTTACATGGGTGAAGTCCAAATTTTAGGATTGCTAAAAATCGTATTAAGAAGCTACTAGAGGAGTTGTTGTGGGAAAGCCTTATTTACTTTTAGGTCCCGAGCGAGGGAAAAAAGAGGATAAAATACAAGAGATTATTAAACTCACAGAAAAGCAATTAGGCGAAGGGGCGGAAGTCCACAAGTTTTATCCTTTTGAGGATTCGGTTCTCACAATGATCGAGACAGCACTAAATGGCTCGCTCTTAACCTCAAATATTGTTTTAATTATCGACCAAGCCGATACCATCAAGGTCAAAGAGGCGGCATTTTTTAAAGAATATTTTGAATCGCCTAATCCTAATGCGACGCTCATCTTTAAAACCGAGGAGATTTCGTCGACAAAGGTATCGGCTGCCATCACCAAAGCAATTGCAAAGAGTGAAACCATCATTTTTTGGGAAATGTTCGAATCGGACAAACGCAGTTGGTTGCACCGCTTTTTTCTTGATGCAAAAATTCGTATTTCTGGCGATGGCTTAGAATATATTTTAGAGATGCTAGAAAATAACACGGCAGAATTTAAGGCGACCTGTCAAAATATTGCCACTTTCTACCCCCCAGGAACCGAGTTGACAGCGGAAAAACTAGAGGAATTTCTTTATCACAGTAAAGAAGAAAATCCATTTACCCTTTTTCACAAAATAGCAATTGGCGATTTTCAGGGAGCTTTAGATGTTTATAAAAAGCTTTCCTTAGAGGGGAATCTCGTCTATCCTTTTTTAATGGGCTCGCTTCTTTCTCAGTTTAAGAAATTGTTTGAATGGTCATCGATGGCAGAAGAAAATTATTCGACAGAGGATATTGCGGCTAAACTTGCCATCCGATCTAAAAAAGGCAAAGAAGAATTTATGAAGGCGGCTTCCTTGTATTCTTCGTCGCAGATTCAATCGATTATCTTGCTTACAATTAAGAGCGATGGGCAATTGCGCGAAGCTAGGAGTGAGCTGCAATCGACTTTAGTGGAGCTCTACCTATACACGGTCATCGTTCGCAAAGGCGAAATCGAGAATTTCGAAGCTACTTTTTCGCAATTGTAAGCGTTTTTAGCAATTCTTTAGCGGTTGCCAGTGGAATTTGACATTCTAGGCTGATGGTTTTGGCCGTTTGGTTAAGTATATTTTCGATGGTATTAAATTTTTTCATTAGTTTGATGGCCCGTTTAGGCCCAATCCCCTCTGCTTGTTCTAATAATGCGAAATGCAGGTCATTATCTCGTTTTCGGAAGCTTTTTTGCGTCGCAAAACGGTGTGTTTCGTCTCGGACTGCCTGTAAAAGGGTGAGTGCGTCGCTACCCATGGGGAGTTTGATGGGTCCCTCGCCTGCCGCGGTGTAAATATCTTCTTCTTTTTCTGCAAGACCTAAGAGGGGGATTTTTAGTCCTAGGGCATCGAGGATTTCTTTTGCGGCAGAGACTTGTCCAGCGCCGCCGTCGATGAGGATGAGTTTGGGGAGGGGCTTTTTCTCGTTTAGGAGGCGGGTGTAGCGCCTGGCGACGGCTTCCCGAACAGCCCCGTAGTCATCGATCTTCCCGTTTAGCGACTTTATGTTGAAGGATCGGTAGCCAGAAGGGTTTGGTTGTCCGTTTACAAAGGTGATAAGCGAGGTGACGGTGTATTTCCCATGTAGGTGGGAGGTGTCAAAGCCCTCGATTGTGGTGGGGCGGTGGGGGAGTTTGAATAATTCGTAGAGTTCTTCGACCCCTGGGTGCATGGAGTTCTTTTTGGTGATACGCAGAAGCTCGTGGCGGCAATTTTCTTCGCCCATACGAATAATCGAAAATTCGCGAGGGCTTTCGGGTTTGTAAAAGGTGATTTCAGAGTTGTGTTGATGGCGCAGATATTCTTGCAGGGAGTCGAGGTTCTCTTTGTTGATATAAATTTTGCTAGCGGGGGTGTGATAGCGCTCGTAATATTGAATGATGAATTGTTCAATGGCTGCATCTTTGTCGATAAAGGGCGAAATGTGAATTAGGTCGCGTCCGGAAATATGGCCCTCGCGCATTTGAAAAACGGAAAAAACGGCTTCTTCATTTTTGATGATATAGCTAATAAAATCTCGGATTTCGGGATTAAAGTCTACGATGTCTTGAGAGGCGGCGATTGTTTCGAGGGAGCGAATAGCGTCGCGAATACTTGCCGCTTTTTCAAACTGCAGCGAGGTGGCTGCCTTCTCCATTTCGCGTTGGAGTTTTTTGATGAGCGTTTGGTTGTCGCCTGAAAGTAGATCTTTGATCTTATTGATGATTTTACCGTATGCAAGCGCTGTTACTTCGTTGGTGCAAGGGCCTGCGCACTGCCCAAGGTGGTAATACAGGCACGGATGCTTTCGTTTTAACGAACCGCGGCAGCGGCGGATTGGAAAGAGTTTTTTGATGAGCTTTATATAGGTGTCAAGCATTCTTACATCGGTGAAAGGTCCAAAATACTGCGAGCCATCTTGAACGATTTGTCTTGTTTTAAAAATTTGAGGAAATTTTTCGTTGGTTATGCGAAGCACTGGATAGGTCTTTCCATCTTTTAGGTCGATGTTATATTTAGGATTGTGCTTCTTGATAAGATTGTTTTCTAGGAGTAAGGCTTCGGATTCATGGCTAACAACAATAAATTCGATGTTTGCAATTTGCTTAACGAGAAGAGCGGTTTTTCCTGTTTTTGCACCGACGAAATAGGATGTAACACGGCGTTTTAGGTTTTTTGCTTTGCCGACATAGATGATTTCATCTTTATCGCTTTTCATTAAATAGACGCCAGGTGAATTCGGTAGTATGGGTGCAATTTCTTCATTGAAATTTAACTTCATGCTAAATATAGCATAATAATTGTCCGATATATTAGACAAGGTGAAACAGAAAATTTTTTATCTATTTTTAACATTATTATCAATTTCTCTCTATTCTGCCGAAATTAAGTATCAATTTGGGGAAGAAGGCAGAGGAAAATCAACCTATTCAAACATTGAGCAAAAGATTGGACAACAGGGCTTCGTGAATTTATCGCTTAAAACGGACCAATATGAAGCAACGTCAAAGACAAGTTTACTGTTGCCCTTTAATGCACCCAACGAAGCCAGCCAATATTCGTACGAAACAGTTCAAGATTGTATTATCGGTGCAGACGCCAGCGGCTTTGGTGGGAAGGTAGGTATTTTCTCTGCGATCAACCCAAGCTTAATTCTACGCCCAAGCAAATCCGGAATTCAAGTTAAAGGATTTGGTATTCGCGACTTTTCTATTGAATTTAGAATTAATCCAGATTCCTTAACAGAACGTGAAGTCTTGTACGAATGGAGTAATGTCTTCTTAAAAGATAATGAGATCTATCAACAAGAAGTGAGTTGTGTTATTGAAAATAGAAAAATCTATTGGAGATTTATTAATTTTTTTGGAACGAGTAAACGCACTCCCGATGTTTATCAGTTTGAATCCCTTTCGGAATTGGTTCCTGGAAAATGGAGCAACCAGTTAGTCACTTTCAATAGCAATAATGGAACACTAACCTATTTATTCGATGGCAAAATCGAAGGGATTCAATACATTACAACAACTAGAACTCAGTTAGGAGAAATTTTATATCCTGCCTTACAGTTTGCCAAAAATACAAAAATCGAGATTGGAAGACAATTTTCTGGAAAATTTGACGAATTCAGAATTGAGAGAAGCTATATCGATAAACCGAAATTGCATTTATTTAGTGAGAACCGAGGAGTGATTTTAACTGAAACCTTCGATTTAGGTTATACCAATTCAACGGTAGAGGCGATCACTGCAAATTCAATTATTGTCTCAAACAGCGATGTTTTTTATTATTATAGAATGACAGATAATCGCAAAAAAATGCTTTTGTGGAAGGAAGAAGTTGCGAGAGACTATCGAAACGGGGAAATAGCCAAAGAATGGGTTCCTTTTATTCCATCCCAATGGGATTTTGATCGAATTGAAGGACGATATATTCAACTGTTAGTCGAGCTATATGCCAATGGCGACGGCAATCAATCTTCGTTATTAAAAGATGTTACAATTTTTTATACTCAAGATGAACCGCCCATTCCTCCACGAAGAGTTATTGCATCGCCTAAAGATGGGGCGGTAGAATTAAGATGGGAAGCTGTTTCCGATTCGGATTTGGCAGGTTATCTTGTTTACTGGGGCGATAGTTCGGGCTATTATTATGGAAATGACAACGGAAAGAGCTCTCCAGTTGACGTAGGAAAGAAAAATTTTTGCAGAATTGATAACCTAGTCAATGGAAAACTTTACTTTTTTTCAATTGTTGCGTATGATAATATATATGGAAACTCTACAGATGATGAAAATCACAAAAGCAAATTTTCTGTAGAGGTATCAACAAGACCGTCAAGAATTTATGCAGGAGCAACCGACTAATTATGGAAGAACGAGAACGGCAAATTAAACAACTTTCCCAATATATTCAACGAATGCCTAGTTTATCGACAACGGTGTCAAAGATTATCGAAATTTGTAATGACCCGACAACCTCGCCTATGGACTTAAATCAGGTAGTCTCTTTAGACCCCGTCCTCATGGGAAAGGTCATGAAACTCATCAATTCTGCATATTATGGACTTTCAAATAAAATTACTTCGCTCCCTAAAGCTATTATCATGTTGGGAATTAATACCGTAAAAAACCTAGCACTTTCTACCGCCGTTTTGGGAAAACTCTACAAACAAGAACAATTTAATTCGTTACACATGGAAGGGTTTTGGCGCCATTCTTTAGGGGTGGGTGTTATTGCAAAGCAAATTGCCATTCATCGAAATGTAGATTCAAAAATAATCGAAGAATATTTTATTGCAGGCCTCTTGCACGATATCGGGAAAATTCCATTAAACCATGTTTTCCCGGAAAAATACTTAAAATCGATGGCTGTCTCCGATCGTTTACATGAACCTATCTTTTTGTCAGAGAGTCGGGTTTTTCCAGTTAACCATGCAAAGGTTGGAGAGTTGATTGCTAAGACATGGAATTTAGGCGAACAAATAAAAGATTGTATTGGCTCACACCATGTTGCAGATGAATACGAAGGCGAGCACCACGAAATTTTATATACAATTGTTGTTGCCGATTATTTCGCGACTTTTTTAGAGATTGGTTTTTCTGGAAATAGTTTTCCACGACGCCCATCAGAAAAAATAATGAATGCTTTGGGATTAGACTTTTCTATTATCGATGACATAGAAGCGGTCGTCTCCGCGGAAATACAAAAAGCTAGCATCTTTTTGCAAAACGCCTAATTTAAAAGGAGAAAGAAATGATAAAAGTTACCTTTTGGGGAGTGCGAGGATCGATTCCATGTCCTGGAACATCGACAGCACGCTACGGTGGAAACACTTCATGTATCGAACTTCGATTTGGAGAAGAGGAGATTCCGATTATTATCGATGCGGGCTCTGGCATTCGAGACCTAAGTGGTAAATTTCTATCTCATGATATAAAAAAAGGGCCAATCAAGACCAAAATTTTTCTAACTCATACACATACCGACCATACATTGGGATTTGGTTTTTTTGTTCCCGTTTATATCCCAGGAACAGAAATAGAATTGTATGCGCCAAAACCTCCAATGCCTGGTGTTACCCTAAAAGGAGTTATCGAAGATCAATTGCGCTACGAATATTTTCCTGTACGAGAAGTAGAGTTGCGAGCAAAAATCACCTACCATGAATTAGGCGAACAAACACTCGATTTAGGAAACGGAATTACACTAGAAACTTGCGTTCTAAATCATCCTGGATTTTGTCTAGGTTATAAATTTACTTATCAGGGGAAAACAGTTACTACCTGTTACGATACCGAAACTTTTAGAAATGGATTTCCTACAGATCCTAACGACCCTCAGTACGATGCCGAAATTGCACAAGCAGGAGAAGAGGCGGCAGCAGAATCAAACGAAAAAATTATGCGCTTTATTCACGGATCGGATGTCCTTATTTATGATAGCCAATATACAGAAGAAGAATATTGGGCTTCAAAAGTGGGATGGGGTCATTCTACATACGAATATGTTCTTAATGCAGCACACAAAGCAAAGGTAAAAAAATGCTTTTTCTTTCATCATGACCCAGGGCATACGGATGACTTCCTAGATGAAACAATCAAGAAATATCAATCCATTTTGCATGCACAAAGCGAAACACGCATTGACATGGCAAAAGAAAAAATGGAAGTCATTGTCGAATGAAATTAACCGCCGGGACCATTGGATGGATTCTTTTTATATCTCTGTTCTTTTTCGCATGCGAAAAAGAACCAATCTCTTGGTCCGATACAAACTCGGGTTTCTCGTTGCAAATTCCACCCTCCTTTCGTCTGCTTGAATCGAACGAGCTCTCTCAGTGGGATTACTCCGACTCCGAAACCCTCATTTCTATCTCGCTTTTTCCCCACACCAAACTAGAAGGAACTTCCGAAGCCCTTCAACTTTTAATCAATTCGCAATTACGAGATTTGGCCGTTCGCAACTCCAAAGAGCTCTATTTCGTGCGCGAACGCTATATTTCAGGCGCAATTGCAAGCGAAGCCATAATTTCTTGGGAATTTTCTGGGGAAAAAGGCTATAGCTTAATCCTAATTGCCGACACAAAACAAGATCAACTTCAACTCCGCGTCACGGGTGCTAATCTTTCCGACGTAGACAACAAAAAAATCGATAAATTATTAAAATCACTCAAAATAGAACTACCCATATCCGAATAAAAGTCGTATACTGTCCACATGAAAACATTATGGACAGAAAAGGATGTTGCCTTTAAAAGCGACAACCCTAGAGAACTGCTTGATATGGGTTTAGAGTATTTAGATTCACCTAAACCTGGACTTCGAAATGAAATAGAAAAAATGATTCAACGGTGCAAAAAAGAAGGAATGCAAAAAGGAACGAAAAGCTCCTTCCAAGCCGTATATGACATTAAACGAAACGAATATTGCTTATTTATAAAGGACCAATACGAACCCGTTTGTGGTTTGGCGATGCTCTTCGAACTTCTAACAGAAACCGAATATAAAGGCTCTATCGAAGAAGAGATGCAAATTCGTAAAGATCAAATCAATCGTTATCTATCTTTAATCGAAAAAAACGAAGAAATTGTTTTAGCTAACGAAAAAGGATTATTAGAAGAGACCGTGGCACAAATGCTTAATACCTTGTCCCTTTACAACGATGACGACACCATGACAGACGAAGAGCTAGAGGCACTATCCGATAAAATCGATCAGGTTTATTTCGATCCAATCAATCAGGTTATCGAAACGATTATGAAACAGCTTGTTTCTGGTGCACTCGATTGCGGCGTGGACACAAGCGAATACGATTTTTAAGCTTTTTGAATTGCTTTCTTGGGGGAAAGATGAAATTTTTCTTTAAAAATATAAAATTCCTTATTCAATTATTTTTTATCGCTTTTGCTTTTTCATGTTCAATGCAAGAGCCGTGGGAATTTGAAATAAATGCAGCAAGGAGTATAGGTGGCGAGGCAGTTGCAGGAGCCGATGTTTGTTTTGTCGAAGACCCCGCGCCCTATTGGGGTAGCGCCCTTTCTACGGAAGCACTGCCCGAAAAACAAGGAACGACTAACACAATGGGCGCTTGGACAGATAAATCCATAGAGCCCGGAAAAACCTATTCCATTTTGCTCAAAAAGGAAGGTTTTTCCTCCTCCCTCTTACAAGAGGTGGTAGTCTATTCTGGAATGCCGCCGATCACATTGGTGCTAATGCCAAAAGGCGAATCAAAAGAGTCTGCTAATGCACCCTACATTGCAGAAACAACTTTTTATCCTGCAAAAGTCGCTACAAGCGAAAATTTGGGAGAGCTTGCTGTCTTATCCGCCGATAGCAGATTAGGAGTAAAGGTGATAGGGGAATATCCAGTTTCCGAAAGAGCAGACTCTTTTGGCGTTGGAATGATGATCAATAAAGCGGCATCTGGATTTGGGCGTTACCTCCCCGATGGCGACATTAATTCATCCTTAAAACAAGAAGACGATGGCAATTGGGCGACGCAAGTATATTATTCCTTTGTTAATTCAATTCCCAATAATTCCCCACACGAGGCACATTTTATTAGCCTTGTTGCCTACGATTTAGAAAACAATCGAGTAGAAAAACGAATCCTTTTTCAGTCAGAAGAAACTTCCCCTTTAGAAGGCCTAGTCGCAACACCTGCAGTCAACAGCGTCGAAATGCGTCGCTTTGCAGTGGATCGCCAGCTCTTTAGCGAAGCAAGAACGAATACTGCTTACGCAATCCTATCTATTAGCGGAGAAACATCGGGAGGAACCTTAATCCCATATGACGGTTTTGAAATTTGGCGGTCAGAAAAATATAAAACAAACTTTAAATTAGTTAAAATTGAACAATTCTCATCTGGTGCAACCCCTCTAACAAGTTACGAAGTTTTAGATGAATCGCCCGAGCTAACAACTGGGGTTAAATATTACTATAGTGTTCGTGGCTTTCGCGGGGATCTTTATTCTGAATATGTCGAACTAGCCCCTGTAGAGATGTTACCTGCCCTCGAAATTTCGGCTATATCGCCCGTCAATGAATACTTTAATCCCGCGACAGAAACCTTCGATTTCCAAATTAAAAATTCTAGTCTCTTCCCAAAAGATTGCCAGCTTAATTTTTCATTGCGAATTACAAGTGTCGATGGAACCATCAGTTTTGCCCATGGTAATTATATCCCTCTTTTTATTGCTTATAACGACTTTGCAGATTTTGCCTGTTTAAAAAATGAGAATGCGAATGATAATGTTCAAAATCTCCAAAGTGTCACAAGCTCCAGAAATGGAGATGACAGAATTGTTTCAATTCAATTTAATGATCTTGTCAAAGAGGCAAAGATTAGTTTTGGAACATCTAATAGTCCGCTCGAAAAAAATCGAACCTATAGTTGGCATATCGATGGAAATACACATGGTCCTAAAATGAGTATTGAAACAGAAGAAAAGGTAAATGGGGTTTCGTACAAAGTGATTACTACTTCGTATGCTTCATCCATAGAGTATGTGGGTGTTCCAGGTGGGAACTCATACACCTTCACGGTGCGGGAGTAGTTTATGAAGAAGATGAAAACTAAAAAAATAATGATTTGGATTATTCTCCTATTCTTGTTTAGTTGCAATCACAATCCCGCAATAGTTGGCGATTTAGCCACTATACAAGATGATTATGATGGCTTTATTGTTCGATATATTGATAAAAAAGATCTCCCCACTGGAGAGAATGCCCTCTACCAAGTAAAAGGGCAGTATAATTTTGGGGGAGCCCCTTTTTTATGGGTAGAAGCGAAAGAGGGTGTCTTGGTGGATAGGTTGATGGGCTTTTTTGATGGGCAAGAAGGTGTTGTCTATGTGGAACCTAATTATATACGAAAACCCTTCGCATCAACTGCGACGCCGCACCTTGTCACCGACCCCTACTGGAGTGGCTTCCAATATGCAAGAAGCTTATGTGCACAAGAAGAGGCTTATGCAACTTACGGCATTGGCGAACATGAAAGTTTTGCAGCGGTGGTCGATTCTGGAATCGATTTAACACATGAAGATTTAAGCAAGTACACGGAATCGGGCCGCCTTCTAGGGTGGAGTGCTTTTAACCGAGAAGATAAAACCCGACTACGGACAACGGGAACCACTTATACGAAGGTAACCACGACTGTTCCTAAAACGATAAATGGAGTGGAATCTGATGTTTTAGAATATGTAGACATGCACCCTTTAATTCCAGTGCTTGGAACTGCTAAAAATTGGGATGGCAATAATTATCCAGAGGGGCATGGATCACATGTGACGGGTATTTTAGGGGCAGAGGGGAATAACGGTAAAGGGATTTCTGGGATCTGCCCTGCAAACTTAACGATGGCCGTTTACAAAGTGCTAGCTGTTAATACAAGTTCATTTGAATCGATGGGCGGAGCCTCTCTCGAAACTTATTCTTGTTTAGTCGATTTAGTTTCTCGTCGGGATAATGGCGAGTTAAAATATGCAGGCAGTGAAGTTGTTCCAGAGGGGCAACTCATTCCAATTAATTATTCGTTAGGAGGCAGAGGTTTTTCCAATTTTGAAGTAGAGATGGTTAATTATGCCACCGATAATAATATTCTTTTGATTGCCGCTTCTGGAAATGATGATCACATGACAGAAAATTATCCTGCGGCACTTCCTGCAACGATGAGTGTCGGTTCGGTCGATAACCGTGCAATGATTTCGCAATTTTCATCTGGCAGTGAACGGTTGTCGGTGGTGGCACCAGGAGAGGATATTCTTTCGTTAGAGGCAGGAGCCTATGATGCGGGGGGAAATTTAGGTCCCTATGTTATTAGCAGTGGAACCTCCATGGCGTCTCCTTATGTGACAGGTTTAGCCGCCTATTTACTAACTTTTAGGCCTGATTTAACGGCAGCCGAACTTAGAACGGTTATCGAAGAGACGGCAACCGACTTAGGGGCAGAGGGGCATGATCCATGGTATGGCCATGGCCTTGTCAATGTAAAAAAAGCAGTGGAAAAGGTCGTTAATGGAGAAATTACCTCTAAATATATTCATAAATCGGTAAAAGTTATTTTGCCATCAAATTATAAGGGAAATTTTAATTTGATAGTTAGCTCTAAAGATGGAAAATATTTAGGAAGTTCGATTGCAACATTGCACAATAATTCTGGGGAGGAATCTTATATTGCTAGTTTTCCAATGCTTCCTGTGGGTGAATATTCGGTGAGTATTGCAAATGAGCCAGATTTAGTAATAGAAAATTTTGAAATCACAGCAGCCGATATCGAGAATTCTAAGACAAACAACAAAGAAGTTACTTTATAGTTTATTCGTTTTTTATTTGACAGATAAATGTTTCTCTTTTATACTTGCTTAACATAGGAGACGTTTATGATTGTTGGATGTGTTAAAGAAATTAAAAAACAAGAATATCGGGTGGGGATGACCCCTGGGAATGTGGCTGCATATAAAGCGGCGGGGCACGAAGTATGGATCGAGGAAAATGCTGGCGAAGGTTCGGGGTTTTCGAATGCAGAATATGAGAAAGCTGGAGCAAAAATGGTTGCGAAAGCTAGTGAAATTTGGGCAAAAGCCGATATGGTTATTAAAGTCAAAGAGCCTTTGCCAGCCGAATATCCTTTATTTAGAGAAGGACTTATTTTATATACCTATTTGCATTTAGCCGCAGATAAAGCGCAAATGGAGGCTCTAGTGGCTGCAAAAGTCAATGCGGTTGCCTATGAAACTCTTGTCGATGATAAAGGCTTTTTGCCTTTGCTTGCCCCCATGAGCCAAATTGCGGGACGTCTTAGCGTTCAAGAAGGTGCAAAATACTTAGAAAAACCTTTTGGAGGATCGGGCGTATTGCTTTCGGGCGTGCCAGGGACTCCTAAGGCAAATGTTTTAATTTTGGGCGCTGGAAGTGTTGGGATAAATGCTTGTAAAATTGCCGTTGGGATGGGTGCAAATGTGACTATTACCGACATCAATTTAGATCGTCTTGCCTACCTAGACGATATTTTTGGGGCTCGTATTCAGACTCTTTATAGTATTGATGATAATATTGCTACTGCTGTAAAAGATGCCGACCTTGTAGTGGGTTCGGTCTTAATTCCAGGCAAAGCAGCACCAAAGTTAATGAAAAAAGCCTACTTGCAAACGATGAAGCCAGGTTCTGTTATTGTGGATGTGGCAGTTGACCAAGGGGGATGTTGCGAGACGACAAAAGTGACCTATCACGACGACCCGATTTATACGGTCGATGGAATTGTCCACTATTGTGTTGGCAATATGCCAGGGGCAGTGCCTCGAACATCGACTATCGCGTTAACAAATGCAACTCTTAGGACGGGGCTAGAAATTGCAAATAAGGGGCTAGAAAAGGCTTGTGTCGAAAACCCTCTTATTTATTCGGGTGTGAACACCTATATGGGCGCCTTAACCTGCGAAAATGTCGCTCTTAGCTTTAATGTCGATTGGACTTGTCCTAAGGAAGTCATCAAGGCTTAGAAATGCGTGAAGGATGGAAGCCAAAGCGAGCGAAGCGAGCTTGTCCGAAGGACCGATAGTGGCGTACAGCCTGGCCCTAGCTTTTTATAAGGATAAAAAGCTAGGGCACGCCCAAAATAAAAAAAGGAAAAAAACTAGACAGGCCAAATTATCAGCTTGACAACCTAATTTTTGTCGGTTATTCTTTTACTATGAGAAAGAATCAAATCATTTTTTTAATAGTATTCCTCTTTGGAGGGATTTTTTTGTCGGCTACTGCAATCGAAGATGCAGCTAGTGCTAGTTTAACTCGTCTTTTAGGCGATGTCGCAAATCGTTTTGAACTAATCGAGGAGACGAACCTCGAGGCCGAGCATGATGCTTTTAAAGTTGTAAGCGATGGCGAAAAAGTGGTCGTTCGGGGGAACTCGGCGGTGGCACTTGTTCGTGGGGCATACGACTATTTGCGAAATGGGGCTAATTCAATTATTGGTTGGAATGGGGACGCCATCCGAATTTCTGCCGACCCCTCTGTGGCGGTGCCAGAATACGAGGCGTTTGTAAAGTCACCTTACGAAACTCGCTATTTTTATAATGTGGTAACTGCTGGTTATACAAGCCCTTATTGGCAATGGGACCGATGGGAACGAGAAATTGATTGGCTGGCAACTCGTGGGGTTAATTTGCCTCTTATTGGCGGTGCACACGAAGCGATTTTGTACCGAGTTTGGCGAAAATTAGGCTTAACCGAAGAAGAGGCAATGGCCTACTTTACTGGACCTGCTCATTTTCCTTGGAATCGGATGGGAAATATCACTAAGTGGGATGGTCCATTCCCGTTAAGTTACTTTGATAAACAGGTAGATTTAACTCATAAAATGTTAGACCGAATGGACGAGTTAGGAATGGAGCCTATTGTGCATGCTTTCGCTGGTTTTGTTCCAGCTGGGCTTAAACGAATTTATCCAGAATTAAAACTGCTCGATTTAAGGTGGGGTGGCTTTGAAGCTGCTTATTCTGCACAAATTTTAACACCTGACAATGAACTTTTTGCCGAAATTGGAACGATCTATATTCAAGAATGGGAAAAAGAGTTTGGGAAAGGGGTCTATTATCTTGCAGATAGTTTTAATGAGATGGATGTTCCCGTCTCTGGCTCTATGGAAGATCAAAAGAAACAGTTAGCAGACTTTGGCTATATGCCATATAAGGCAATCATGGATGCAAACCCAGACGCTGTTTGGGTTATGCAAGGCTGGACTTTCCCCTTTCACTTAAAAGATGGAAAAATATATTGGACTGCAGAGCGGTTAGAGGCCTTGCTATCAAAGGTACCAGACGACAAATTACTCGTATTAGATATGGCCAACGAATATAATGCCTTCTGGTGGAAAATTGACCCCTCTTGGAAAATGTATGATGGCTTTTTTGGTAAAAAATGGGTTTATTCCTTTATTCCGAACATGGGTGGTAAGGTCGACTTTACGGGGCATTTAGACTTTTATGCGACTGCTCCTATAGAGGCTCTAAATTATGCGGGAAAAGGCAATTTATTTGGATATGGAACGGCGCCAGAGGCAACGGAAAACAATGAAGTTGTCTACGAACTTATTATGGATATGGGTTGGCGTGACACTGCTATCGATACGACAGAGTGGCTAAAGGATTATTATTCGTGCAGATATGGGAAATTGACTCCACAGCTAGAGGAAGCCATCGATTTATTGCATAAATCCGCTTACTCAGATTTTACCGATCACCCACGGCGCTCTTGGCAATTTAAACGAAACCGTATTAAACAAGCAACAGGGCATCGCTCTCCAGAATTTTTGCGCTCGATTGAATTGTTTCTCTCTTGCAGTAGCGATTTTAAAGATGAACCCCTTTATGTTGCCGATATGTTAGAGTTAGCTGCTTTCTATTTAGGTTGTTATGCCGAAGACAAATATTTGGCGGCCGACTGGAAAATTGGCAAGGCTCGAGAAAAGGCAATTGCTGAAGTGGTTGAAATTTTAAATAAGATTGACGCCTTGCTAACAAGTCACCCCGTTTTAAAATTAGAAGATTGGGTCGATTATGCGAGAAGTTGGGGCGATACCGAGACAGAAAAAAATTATTATGAAAGCAATGCAAAACGGCTTGTAACAACTTGGGGTGGAGATATCGACGAATACTCAGCTCGAATTTGGAGTGGTCTAATTCGGGATTATTATGTCCCTCGTATGGAGTTAGAGCAACAACGTAAGCGCCCCGCATATTCGACTGTTCAAAAATGGGAAGAAGAATGGATTAAAACCCCAGGCTTATCGGAGGGGGAAAAGCTAGAAAACCCTCTTGAAAAGGCGATCGAATGGTGTTCGGGTGTAAAAATTAAACAAAACAGACGCGTTCATGATGTTGGATACCGCCCTTTTGGTTAAAAAAGGGCGATAATTGGCTAATATAAATTATTTTACTTGATTTTTGGGCTCATTAGCTATAATATGTAAGATTGAAGATAAAATGTAAGGGGTCAGTCGGTGTTAGAGAAAGAATTTCCTAGTGCTCACTTTTATGATCAGGGGTTTGTCGATTTATATGACAAAATGTGGAATAAAATAAAAGATTTTTGGCAGGTTGGAACGGAAAAAAACGGTTTTGGAGAGGGATATTTTGCTCGACCAGAAGGGAAAACAATGAATCAGGTAGAGTCATTGTTATCAACTTTTTTTCTTGTCTATTCAAATGGATTTTATGATGTTCATCGCATTTTCGATGCGTTTTACGCAAAGCAAGAAGCCAATGGTGCAATACGAGCAAATTATGACATTCAAACAGGTAAAGCTGTATTTACAAAAGATAATCCTTTGGGATTGTCGCCTCCTCTTTTTGCTGTGGCAGAATATAATTTGTTTCATAAAGTGGGAAATAAAAAGCGACTTGTCGAAATTATCGGTTACCTAGAAAAACATTTTCAGTGGGTAGTAGATAGTAGCAGAAAAGAAAATGGTTTGTATTCGGTGCCGCTCTCTGCGACGACTATGGACAATTCTCCTCGAGAAGGGGTCGTCTATCCAATTGACTTTAATTGCCAAATGGCTATTTCCGCTTTGTATCTGTCTGCGATTGCCGATGTTCTAAATGACAAAGAGATGGCTTTCAAATACAAGAGACACTTTTTCTCATTAAAAACAAAAATCAACAACTTAATGTGGAATGCAGATGAAGGCTTTTACTTTGACTTAGATGCAGATGAAAAACAGGTAAAAGTTTATACTATCGCTTCATATTGGTCGTTGCTTGCCGAAATCCCAAACGAAGATTATGTGGATCAAATGATAGAAAAATTAGAAGATCCAAACTACTTTGCGGCAGACCATCCTTTCCCGACTCTAGCCGCTTGTGATCCGAATTTTAGTGAAGATGGAAACGGCTATTGCGGTTCGGTTGTGCCAGCTCTAACCTATATGGTCATTAAAGGGCTAGAGAAATACAAAAAATATGAATTGGCGCGAGAATGTGCAATTCGCCACCTGTATTTCGTAATCGACACTTTGCACCTAGAGGGTCCTAGTGGCGGAGACTTCTTCGAAGGCTATAAACCAAACGAAGAGGGAGCGGCGGTATGGATTGGTGGCAAAAAGCCTGCGAAAAACTTTATCGGCTATTTGGGATTAAGTGCAATCACGCTCATGTTTGAAAATGTGCTTGGTTTAACTATTTCGTTGCCGAAAAAGACGGTCGAATGGATTATTCCAACCATGGAAATTATTGGAATCGAAAATTTGTCGCTCAAAAAGAATAAAATTACAATTTTAAGCAGAAAGAGTGGCCGCGGGTGGGAAATTCGCCTTGAGTCGGATAAATTGTATTATTTAACCATTCGAATTTTAGACGAAAATAAAGACAAAACCTTGCCAATTTTATCGGGCAAGTGTTCCATTTTAATTGACAAACTTTAGATTGATGATTTTGAGAGATCTTAAAATCGATGAATCCCGACTCTTTTAGAAGAGGCGGGATTTTTTTTGTCTTTTGGTTGTCTGTTTTTGATGTGGATAAAATGGGGTAGGCAGAGGCCGGAAATCCTTGCGA
>CAYJGX010000009.1:33960-43486 GCA_964369795.1 uncultured Spirochaetaceae bacterium | reverse complement strand
GGTGGAACTGCAGTGAATACAGATAGCAGAAAGGCAGGAACACGAACTTGGAGTGCAACGGTAACCGATAGTTTAAATGCAGAAGTCACTTTAAACGAAAGTTTTACGGTGTCCCCCCCTGCAGCACCAATTGTAGTTAATGGAAACTTTGAGTCTAGTACGAAGATCGGAACCCAAAATGTTTACAGTGCTACAGGTTGGAAATGGAGAGCACGACTCTATTATAAGTGGGATAAAGCAATTGACTCATGGGGTTGGGGAAGTTGGATAGAAGGAGACGGTTCTGTTTATGATGCAGGAGGCGAAAACTTTGAAGTCTATATGGGTGCAGTAGTTGACTGTACTAATAATACAATTAGAGGTAATTTCGGAAACATACAGAAACCAGCAAGTTATGCACCAGGCAACAAAGTAGCTTATATGCCTATGGAGTGTGGTATGAATAACAGTCGCTATTTAAGACAGGTTGAAGGTTCTTTAACGCAAACATCTATTGTTGTTCAACAAGGTGTTACATATAAGCTAAAAGGAAATGCTTATTATCATAAACATGGCGAAAATCGATGGCAGATTAAATTAACTCCTAAAGGGGAAGGAACACTAACTTTTAATGAATCAGCCGTAGGTGCTACAGTAACTGGTGGAAATGGATGGTCTCAACTAGAGACTGTGTTTACTCCAAAAGAAGATGGAACGATTGCTATAGAGTGGTACAAGACAGAGTATGGACCAAGAAATGCTGTTAGCGGTGGTTGTTTCATGGACGATACAGTGATAGAGGTTGTAGATTATCCTAAGTTATAAAAACTTTTTCCCCGAGGCTTGCCTCGGGGTTTTTTGTATTTAATATATCGAGTGTAAACGGCTAAGCGCTGTGAACAGTGCGTAAGCAGTCACAGGCAAAGCCTGGGACCAAGCTGTGAACATAGCGACCCCGAGCCACGAAGTGGCGAGGGGATAGCTCCACAGTAAAACAGCTAGTAAAAATGGAGTGGCTTATTTAGAGTTTTTAAAATATTTCCTTGACAAATAGGATATTGGAGTCTAATCTTAATCGTGGACTTTTAAAGGAGAGTTTTATGAAGAAGAGTTTTGGAAGCACATTTGTTTTGATAATGGTGCTTTTTGTATTGGCGGGGTGTTTGTCGCCTGGAAATGGCCAAGGAAAAGTATTAGCCGAATTTACGGGAGAAGTTTCAATCGAGGATATGCAATCGGTTTCGGTTGGTGACGATGGAAAGTTGTATATTTTGCAGTTTACCGATACGCAATCATCTAGTACGGCGGCACACGCGAAGGTAGAAAAGGTGATGGCAGCGGCCTATGCAAAGGCAAAAGATCGGGTGACAATTTTGTCGGGTGGAAAGAGCGAAATCGGTCTTATTGCATTAACAGGCGATAATTATGGAGGCCCTTTAGGCTCTTTAGTTCAGAAAGATTTAATTTCCTTTTTAGATAGTTTTGGGGTTCCTTATGCTGCGGTTTATGGAAATCATGACAAAGAGGCAGGCAACTTAAGCGCGATGGGCGAAATATGGGAAAATGGGAAAAATTCCATGTTTAAGATGGGTCCACAAGAGATTTATGGTGTTGGAAACTATGTTGTCAATGTTAAAAATTTAGATGATGAAATTGCGGCAAGTCTATTATTTATCGATAGCAATAGCGGTAAGTTAGCAAAATTTGAAACCTTTGGGGTTTTCGAACACGAATTTGGGGGACTCGCTTATGATTTTATCCATTTAAACCAAATTCAGTGGGCAGCGCAGTCTGCCGATGTTGTTAATGAAGTAGCAGGGCGCACTGCAGATAATATGCTTCCTCTTATTGCCTTTTTTCACATTCCAATTCCGGAGTATCGAGCAATTGACCGGTATTCTAAGGAATTTTCCCCCGAAGTTTATGCAGATAATGTAAATGCTTGGTTGCCACAAATTGCGAAGGATAACAAGGAATTTGTTGATGAGGCCGATGTCGATAAGGCTGTTGCAGCAGCGGGTCTTCCTGCGGGAGATTACGAAGTTTACGATGGCTATATTTTAATTGATCAGGGGAAAGAGGGTTCAAAAGGTCCCGATTATCCTTATACAAAAGAAAAAATGGCAACTCGAAAGGGAGAAACTGTTTGTAATTCAGCGGAAGATGCAGGGTTCTTCGATACAATGAAGGCGAAAGGGCTAAAGGGTGTTTTTGTTGGGCACGATCATGTAAATAACTTCGCATTCGACTATAAAGATGTTACGCTAACTTATGGACTTAAAACGGGAGAAAGTTCTTATCACGATGATGATATGAATGGTGGTACCCTCATTATTGTTGATGGTGAAACTGGGGAATTTGAAATTGAGCATATCTTTGTCGATTTAGAAGAGGCTCGGGAACTTAAAAAGGAGCAAATGGAAATGCATATCCATGGCCATAGTCACGGGGATCATAGTCATACGCATTAAGGATTGGAATTAGCCTCTCGGGAAACCGAGAGGTTTTTTTATGGGCTGATAACAGTGAAAAAATAGTGAAAAAATAGTGAAAAAATAGTGAAAAAAACTTGACAGAATCTTAGGAAAGTCTTAATCTTTTACTGAGGAGGCTTCGTATGTATGTCGAAGGAGAAACTTTAGAATTAAAACGAGAGTATACCGATGAAATAAAGCGAACTATTGTTGCCTTCGCAAATAGTAAAGGGGGAGAGCTTTATATCGGAATCGAAGATAGTGGTGAAGTTGTGGGAGTAGAAAATGCGGATGATATAATTAAGCGAATCTCGCAAACTATTTTGAATAATATGCAACCGGATCTTGTTATGTTTACCTCCATAGAGGCAATTGTTTTAGAAGGGAAAAATATTGTTAAGGTTACCGTCCTGGAGGGGAGCGACAAACCATACTATCTTAAAGAGAAGGGTTTAAAGCCTGCAGGAGTCCTAGTCCGTGTTGGAAGTTGTTCTGTTGCTAGTACAGAAAGTAGAATACTGCAATTCATTAAAGAAAATGAGCGAACTCGTTACGTAGATTCTATTTCCTTAAATCAAAATTTAACATTTGAAAAAATTAAAAGTGTTTTTCAAGAAAAAGGAATAACTTTTTCTGAAAAACAATATCACATGTTAAAAATTATGAATCTAAATGGTTTTTATACGAATTTAGCACATCTGCTTTCCGATCAGTGTGCTCATACCATTAAAGTCGCAATTTTCGAGGGTAAAACTAAGTCTATTTTTAAAGATCATAAAGAATTTGCTGGCTCATTGTTTAAGCAATTAGAAGAAGTCGAAGCCTTTTTAAATGTCTATAATCGGATTCATTCGGATTTTGATGGACTGCGTCGCATCGACCGTCCAGACTATCCGTACAGAGGATTGCGTGAGGTATTATTGAACGCAATTATTCATCGAGAATATTCATTTAGTGGCAGTATTCTAGTGAATTTATACGATGACCGCTTGGAAGTTGTTTCGCTTGGAGGAATGGTTGCTGGTCTAACTTTAGATGCGGTATTAAGTGGAATTTCACAAACTCGAAATGAAAGTTTAGCAAATATATTTTATAGAGTAGAGTATGTTGAAGCATATGGAACGGGAATCCCACGGCTTTTTGAATCTTACAAAGGGGTTAAGGTGCAACCTATGATAGATGCAAAACAAAGCTGTTTTATTGTTATTTTGCCAAATTTGAATTATATAAACAATGAAAAGCTAACAGAAACTGCTTTAGAAAAGGCTCCTAAGTATAGTGCAAATTTGTTAACCGAGACAGAAAAAAACATATTAAAACTTTTTAATGAAAAAAATGAAATTACAAAAGAAGATGCAATGAGAGCGGGTGGGGTAAATTTAACAAGGATATATCAAATTCTCAATGATATGTGCAATAAAATGTTAATTGCTAAAATTAAAATGGGAAAAAAATCTATATATGTCCGGAAATAAAAAAATGCCTACAAAGAATTTTCAACACTTCGTAGGCAGTAATGGGCAATCAAAAATAGTTATTTCTTGCTACAGCAAGAATTACAACCTTTTTTTGCGCCTTTTTTAGAGCAGGCTTTATCGCCCATTTTTTCTTTCATTGCAGGAGCAATTTTTTCTTTCATGATTGCTTGTGCCTCTTTAAGAACGGCCGCTTCGGCTTCGGTAATTGTTTCATCTGCTACACGAGCTTCGATAAAATCTTCTGAACACATGGCTCCACCTTTGCCTGCTTTGCATTTTCCTGCGTCCGCAGCTAAGAATGATGTACACACGACTAAAAGGACGAGTGCAATGGTCGTAATTTTTTGTAAATTCATATTGTTACCTCCATTGTAACTATGATTTGTTTAACTATAAATAAAAGCAAAATTGAAATAGTTACAATTTTTTATTATTTTTTTGTATATTTCTAAATTAAATGGGTTAGCGGGCGTAATGGCACGGTTTTCACTGCCAGAAATTGTGAAAATGGCAGTGAAAACCGTGGTTGCGACAGCAACGGGACCCATGCAGCACGCGACCTGCCGACCGCTTTAATTCTTTGTGTGGTCGGCAGGGAACCCCCGAAAAGTTCAAAAAAAAGTGGTAATCCCTTGAAAAAAAGGACTAATTTCAATAAAATAGAAATGAAACTTTAATAATGGGTTTCAAAAACGAAGGAGTAAATTATGTTAACTCAAGGATTCATTTTACTTGGAATGGGGATGGGATTTGTATTCCTCTTCTTGGTTATATTGATTTTTGGAATGAAAGTTATGTCAGCTGTTATTCTAAAATTTTTCCCTGAAAAAGAGGTTGCTGTAAAAGCTGCATCTTCTTCTAGTTCTGCCGATGTAGAAATCGCAATTGCAATTGCAGCGGCAAAAATGCAAAGCCAAAAATAAATTTAAAGGACGGATATAATGGCAAAGAAAAAAATTAATTTTATGTGTACCGCATTCCGAGACGGATTTCAATCTGCTTATGGAGCGCGAGTTTTTACAAAAGATTTCATGCCAGCAGTAGAAGCTGCTGCTAAAGCAGGAATCACTCACTTTGAAGCGGGTGGTGGAGCTCGATTTCAAGCGCCTTTCTTCTACTGTAATGAAAGTGCATTTGACATGATGGACGAATTTCGACGGGTTGCTGGTCCAAACGCAAACCTACAAACTCTAGCTCGTGGTGTTAACGTCGTTAGTTTAAGTTCAGAATGTAGCGAAATTATCGACCTACATGCAAGAATGTTTAAAAAACACGGCATGACAACTATTCGTAACTTTGACGCTCTAAACGATGTGAATAACCTTATCTACTCTGGTCAATGTATTCATAACGCAGGCCTAAAACACGAAGTCACTGTCACCATGATGGCTCTTCCTCCAGGACTCAAAGGGGCTCATGACGCAGATTTTTACGAAAAAACATTAAATGACATTGTTAAGTCTGGTCTTCCATTTGACTCACTATGCTTTAAAGATGCTTCTGGAACTTCGACTCCTTCAATCGTTCACGATACAATCAAACGAGCACGAAAAATTTTAGGTCCAGATACAAGCATTGTATTTCACTCTCACGAAACTGCGGGTGTTTCAATTAATCAATATCTTGCAGCAATCGAAGCGGGAGCAAGCCAAGTCGACTTGTCAATGGCTCCTGTTTCTGGCGGAACATGTCAACCAGACATCATGACTATGTGGCATGCCCTTCGAGGAACCGACTACGATCTAGGAATCGATCCAGATGCAGTATTAGCGGCAGAAGAAGTATTTAAAGATTGTATGGCAGATTATTTTTTCCCGCCAGAAGCGGCAATGGTAGACCCAAGAATTACTTTTAGCCCACTTCCAGGTGGTGCATTAACTGCAAACACTCAAATGCTAAGAGACAACGGTCTTATGGATAAATATCCAGAAATCGTTAAGAGCATGCAAGAATGTGTAGCAAAAGGTGGATACGGTACTTCTGTAACTCCAGTTTCTCAATTCTATTTCCAACAAGCATTCAACAACGTAATGTTTGGCCCATGGAAAAAGATTGCAGAAGGTTACGGAAAAATGGTTCTAGGTTACTTTGGAAAAACTCCAGCTACTCCAGATCCAGAAGTTGTTAAAATTGCTGCAGAGCAAATGGGATTAGAACCTACAACAAAACCAGTATTAGAAATTAACGACGCAAATCCAAAATTGGGTATCGAAGCGGCTAAAAAAATGCTTACCGACGCTGGAATCACAGACTTAAGCGAAGAAAATATTTTCATCGCCGCTGCTTGTGGTGACAAAGGAATTATGTTCCTAAAAGGCGAAGCAAAAACGAATGTTGCTAAAAACAAACCAGCAGCGGCAGCTACTGGAGCAGGTTCAGCAGACGGCTATACCGTTACGGTTAATGGCAAAGCATACGGCGTTAAGCTCGATGGCGATAAAGCAGTCGTAAATGGTAAATCATACGATGTTGCGGTTAAAGAAGGGTTAGATGCTGCGGCAGCGGCTCCTGCGGCTGGCGGCGGTGCTACTTCTGCGGTCAATGCTCCACTTCCAGGGCTTGTTCTTCGAATTCCTGTTGCCGTTGGTGATAGTGTAACCGAAGGTGCAGAAATCATCGTTCTTGAAGCAATGAAAATGGAAACTCCTGTTTATGCTCCGGCAACAGGGACCGTTTCAAAAATTGCTGTAGGTCAAGGGGATCAAGTAACAGCTGGTCAACTTTTAATCGAAATTAACTAAGAGGTTCTTAAATGAAAAAACAGATAAATAAAACTGTTTTCCTATTTCTTGGACTTTTTCTGCTTATGTTTTCATCTTGTGTCAATGCACAAGATGCGAAAGCAGAATTAGCAATGAATGACCCTGCTTTAAAGGTATGGTCGTTTGAAGCTCCAAATCAAGAATGGGTTAGCGTAAAAATTAACAGAATCCAAGACGAAACGCCTTTAACAGCGCTAAATTGGAAAAACATCAATATCGACACAGAGAAAGCAGAAGGAAAATATACTAAAGTTGCTTCTGTAGAAGAGATTGTAGCAGCAAACGCCGCTGGTCTTTATTTTATCGAAGGTCAATCCGACGAAGATACTTACCTCGATGGAACGCTATATTTCGTTTATGACGTAAAAGATTCTATTAAATTCTTTAGTGTTGATGGAGATGAAACAGCAGCAGCGATTGCAGCAGATTATGAAATTTCTGTAACTTCTACCGATGTTATTTCTTTGTCTTTGACTCAAATGTGGCGGACGACAGGGATTTACGGTTTCCTAAACGGAACTCATGACATGAATGTATGGGCAGAAGGTGCCTACGAAAATTGGCGAGAAGATAAAGCGGCAAGAGACAAAGATTCTTATAAAACGGTCCATAGTGCAATTGGAGGATGGGGTAACATCATCATGATTTGTGTTGGCTTTACTCTTCTTTTATTGGCAATTAAAAAAGGATTTGAACCACTTCTATTAGTTCCAATTGGAATTGGTGCTATTCTTGCCAATGTTCCATTTGTAGGAATAGCTTCATCCGAAGGTTTTATTGGAATGCTTTATAATATGGGTGTTCAAACGGGTCTTTTCCCACTTCTCATTTTCATGGGAGTTGGGGCCATGACTGACTTTGGACCTCTTTTGGCAAACCCAAAAACTCTATTGTTAGGAGCAGCCGCTCAATTTGGTATTTTCTTTGCACTTATGGGTGCCGTTGTTATTGGAAACTTTGTGACTAATGCAGATGGAACACCATTTTTCACCCTTTTCGATGCAGCTGCAATCGGAATCATTGGGGGAGCAGATGGACCAACGGCTATTTTCGTGGCACGTAAACTTTCACCAGATTTACTAGGGGCGATCGCAGTAGCAGCCTATTCTTATATGGCACTTGTTCCTGTAATTCAACCTCCCTTCATGAAAATGCTTACTACAAAGAAAGAAAGAGTTATCAAAATGGAACAACTCCGAACTGTTACTAAGACAGAAAAAATAGTTTTTCCATTGGTTACTTTAACAATCTGTATTTTGCTTCTTCCAGATGCAACTCCTCTTCTTGGAGCCCTATTATTTGGTAACTTAGCAAAAGAATGTGGTGTGGTAGATCGACTATCCGATACGATGCAAAATGCTCTAATAAACACAGTTACGATTTTCTTGGGGCTTTCTGTAGGTTCAAAGATGTCAGCCGACAAATTCTTAGTGCCACAAACGCTTGGAATTTTAGCTCTTGGTGTTGTTGCTTTTATCGTTGGAACATGTACTGGAATTTTGTTTGCTAAACTAATGAATAAAATTAGCAAAACACCTATTAACCCACTCATTGGCTCTGCAGGGGTTTCTGCTGTGCCAATGGCAGCACGTGTCTCTAATAAGGTAGGACAAGAGGCTAACCCTCAAAACTTCCTTCTTATGCACGCAATGGGTCCTAACGTTGCGGGAGTTATTGGCTCTGCAGTTGCAGCGGGTGTACTTCTAAACTTAGTTCCTTTCTTAGCTGGCTAAAAACGAATAACCAATAAAAATGGGGATGTCCGTGAAGTTTAAATGCTTCTTTGACATCCCCTTTTTTTATCCTCTTTGCTATAAAGTTGGTTATAATAAAATTTATAATAAGAATTTATAAACCCCTGCAAAAAAGGATGCAGAGCCTAATATAACAAATATATGCCAGATGACATGGTTATAAGGAATCTTTTTAATTGCATAAAAAAGGACTCCCACTGTGTAAAATGCGCCACCGGCAACAACGTAGGATAAAAGGCCCTCTGGGATGGCGCTAGCAACAGGTTTAATGACTAATAGAATGGACCATCCTACTAGCAAATAACCAACGACATGAAATGGCTTGTAGCGATCCCAAAATTTTAAGGTAAAAAGAATTCCGCAGATAGCCAAACCCCAAACAATCCAAATAAAGTTTCTAATTTTTGGATCTGCGATAGAAGCAATGATAGGGGTGTAAGTCCCCGCAATTAATAAATAAATATTAACATGATCCATCACACGTCCAAATCGTTTTAAGTTTCCAGGTTTTGCCAAGTGGTATAACCCCGAACTTAAATACAGTACAAACATAGATAGGCTAAAAATAATCGCCGGTATCATAATTTGTGATTGGTTTTGAATCCCCTTTATTAAAATTGCGACTATTGCTACGAGCGAAGCAATAGATCCTAAAAGATGGGTCCATGCATTTAATTTTTCTTGCATCCCTTCTTTGTACGTTCTTAATTCTACATTTTGTTCTAACCATTTTGAAATTTTTGATGTAAATTGATTCATAAAATCTCCTAAATTGATAATATCGGGTTTACGCTATTTTTTCAATGAATAAATTTAATTATATTTGACAGTCTGATGATTATACGATAATCTATATTAAATATGATTAAATTTATTACTTTTAGATTTTTAGCGATGTTAGGAATGCTTTTGGCCTTAGGACTCATTATATTTGCGCTCATGAGTTTTATGCCTGGGGACATTGTGGATAACTATGTTAAAAATATGATGATGGCATCTGGAAGCTCTTCAAATAATAATGTATGGACAGACGAGCAAATTGCGGCAAAAAAGGCCGAATTAGGACTCGATAAACCTTT
>CAYJGX010000009.1:0-33950 GCA_964369795.1 uncultured Spirochaetaceae bacterium | reverse complement strand
TATGTCCAGTATGCTAATTGGTTGTATAATGTTGTTGTAAAGCAGGATTTAGGTCAGACGGCTATAGAAAAAACACCTGTTCTTGCATTAATCTTGCCGCGCCTAGGGAATACAATTGTTTTAAATTTAATTTCCCTTGTTTTTCTTACCGTAATTTCTTTTATTTTAGGTATATTTGCCTCAGTATTGCCCGAGAAAGCTCCTATTGCAGACATTTTTATCAATTTCGTAGGCTTGTTTTTCCATGCCTTTCCTCTCTTGTTGTTGCTTATATTATTAAAGTTGTTTGCCTACTTTAGTGGTATTTTTCCTATACGCGCATATCCAAACGATGTTACATGGGCAGAGGCACCTATGCAATTTACATTTAGTTATTTACATCACATTTTTTTGCCACTGCTAGGAGCCTTTCTAGGCGGAATCGGAGGGACAATGCGAATGATTCGCTCTACTATGCTAGATCAATTAGGTCAACCCTATGTGAAAACCCTGCGGGCAAGAGGTCTATCGGAGCGACGTATTTTAATTTCACATGCATTTAGAAATACAATGAATCCTTTTATTACAAGTAGCGCAAATTTGTTAGCGGCACTCTTTTCAGGTTCACTTATATTAGAAAAAATATTTGATTATCCAGGCATTGGTTTGCTGATGTTTGATGCAGTCATGAAGCAAGAAATTAATCTTCTAATGAGCAATGTGATGTTCATAAGTTTTCTTGTTTTGTTTGGAATGATGGTAAGCGATATTTTACTTGCAATTGTCGATCCTAGAATTCGTTATGCAAAAGAGGGGGGTAGCAAATGAAAATCTTTTTTAAAGTACTACCAAGGCATCCAATTGCATTTATTTCTTTAATCATATTACTTCTCTTTTATTTTGGGATGCTTTTCTCAGGGTTTATCGCTCCATTCAGTGCAAATACTCGTTTCCCAGATAAAAGTGGGCATCCGCCAACGCGGTTTGTATTCAATAGTGAAGAATTAGGTTTTGGGTTGCAGGTTCAAAAAACAATGCGTGTAAACGACTTTACTGGCGAATATGTTCGGCTAAAAGGTGAATACGAAAAGGTTCATTTTTTTGCAAAAGGCGAGCCTTATAAATTGTGGGGATTCATTTCATCTGAAATTCATTTATTTGCGCTTCCTTCTGGCGAACCAATTTTTATTTTAGGATCAGATACGCTTGGGCGAGATTTATTTTCGCGCTCATTGCATGGTTCATGGGTTTCGTTGACAGTTGGGATTATCGGTATTGGAGTGACACTTGTTCTGTCAATTTTGATAGGTGGTTTTGCCGGATATGTAGGGGGCAGTGTTGATTGGATTTTAATGAGAATAAGTGAATTATTTATATTGATCCCTGGCCTCTATTTAATATTGATGTTTAGAGGGCTATTTTCGACAGAGATGGGACCTAGTGAAAGTTATTTGCTCATTACTATTATTCTTTCATTGGTAGGATGGCCTGCAACCGCAAGAATTGTACGAGGGATGGTTCACAGTATCAAGAGAAAAGATTTTGTCGTTAATGCTCGCCTAGAAAAAGTTCCTTCTGTAGTCATTTTATGGCGATATATCATTCCGCAAATTTCTTCTTTGCTTATTGTCATGGTTGCACTTGGAATCCCAGGATTTATTTTAAGCGAAACCACATTGACTTATTTATCGCTTGGAATAGCAGAGCCAGCTGTTAGCTGGGGCTCGCTAATAAAAGAAATTACATTAGATAACGTTGCAAAATACCCATGGTTTTTATTCCCTGCATTAAATTTATTGCTTGTTACACTCGCATTTAATTTTCAAGCCGATTTACTGCGCGATATAAACGATCCTCATCACAAAACAGGAAGGGGATTATAGCCATGAGTTTAATAAAAAAAATGATTGCAAAAGTAAATACTAACTGTATTAATGTTAATAACCTAATGGTAGAGTTCAAAACAGGAGAAAGATCCATAAAAGCAGTGCGTGGAATAGATTTTTCCTTAAAAGAAGGAGAATTGCTTGCCATAGTAGGTGAGAGTGGTTCTGGAAAAAGTGTTAGCGCGATGAGCCTATTAAATCTTAATGGTTATACAGCAAAAACCTCTGGTGAAATTTACCTTAATAATAAAAACCTTCTTGATCTAAAAGCCAAGGAGATCCAAGAGATTAGGCGAAGTGAATTTGGTTTTATATTTCAAGAACCCTCTACAAGCTTTGACCCAATATACGATATAGGTAAAACTTTTTTTGAAACCTTTAGACTCGTGGAACCTAAAATTTCAAAAAAGGAATCAGATAAACGCGCTATCACACTACTAGAAGAAGTTCACATAGACGATGCTGCAGAGAGACTTAAAAATTATCCCCATCAATTTTCAGGCGGAATGTTACAACGCATCATGATTGCACTTGCTCTCGCCAATAACCCAAGAATTCTAATTGCCGATGAACCCACGACTGCCCTCGACGTGACAATTCAAGGAGAAATTATCTCGCTTATTATGGAGCAAAAACGAAAACGTAATTTGTCAATAATTTTTATAACGCACGATCTTGCCTTGGTTTCTAGCATTTCAGATCGAATTATTGTTATGTATGGAGGATTGGTTATGGAAACAGGAACTCCGAGTGCAATGTTTCTTTCTCCTAAATCTCCTTATACAAAAGGCTTGCTCGAATCAATTCCTAGGGAAGGGAGTCATTATACGCTAAGAGACCTGCCAGTCATCCCTGGGAATGTGATCAGTCCTTTTGAGACTCTCCCTGGTTGCCCTTTTGCACCGCGGTGTTTTAAGAAAACAGACCGATGTGAGCGAGAGCTACCTGAATATGAAAACAGCGTTCGCTGTTTTCATCCGCTTAAAGGAGATAAAGGATGAGCATATTAAAACGCGCACTCGAAATTAAAAATGAAAATGGAAAAGAGTTACTATTAAAAGTAGAGAATTTATCAACCTCCTTTAAACTCGGAGCAGGTCTATTTGCCTCTAGTAAAAAACGGGTCTACGGTTTAACTAAATTTTCGCTTGATTTGCATGAAGGCGAAAACTATGGAATTGTTGGTGAAAGTGGATCAGGTAAAACGACATTTGCTAAAACAATAGCTGGTATCTATCCAAAAAGCGAGGGTAGTTGGCACGTAAAAGCGGGGGCTAGCATGCGCTATGTTTTTCAAGATCCTGCACAGAGTTTGAATCCCCGAATGACCGTTTACGAGTTGCTCACACACGGCTATCGATATTATGCCAAGATCCGGGGAGCAAAGGCAAAAACCCTCCTTTACAACGAAGTATGCGCAGTCATCGAGTCAGTCGGACTCTCGATAGCCGACCTAGAACGACGCCCACTTGAATTTTCTGGTGGTCAGCGCCAAAGAATTGCCCTCGCGCGGGCGCTCCTTTTTAAGCCCGATATTCTTATCTGTGACGAAGTCGTATCGGCCCTCGATGTTTCTATTCAATCTCAAATTTTAAATCTACTTGTTACTTTAAAAAAGAAATATCAGTTTTCACTCATTTTTATTGCACATGACCTGTCGGTTGTCAGCTATTTATGTGACCGCGTTGCCGTGATGGTTGGCGGGAGACTTGTCGAAGAAGGAAGCGCACAAAAAATAGCGACCACACCCATGCATCCCTATACTAAACTGCTTTACGCCTCGATGCCAAAACTCAATCAACCTTTTATATCACCTGTAAAGCGTGGAGGAGAGCTTTCACGGCTTAGTAAGCCTTCAGGCTGCCCCTTCGCTTCACGGTGTGAATTTGCAAAAGAAAAATGCAAAGAGGAAATGCCCCCCCTTTTGCCAATGTCAAACGGAAGTCGTGTTGCCTGTTGGCAGCTATCAATTGATAAAAACTAGAAAAAGAGGTATAATGATTTATGAAAAGCCTTAAAGATAATCTGATAAATGGAAAGAATGAATTTTTAGTTATTGTTGAAAATAATGATTTAGGTAAAGATATACATGCGGGAGCCGCGGCACTTATTTTATATGAAGTTTTCGATATAAATCGTAAAAGTTTAAGCGGCCTCACCAAAACGGAAACTCTTTTCTTGTTTCCCAATGCCATTAAATTAATCGAAGAAAACGAAAAATCGCTCACCTTTGAGCTCAAATACGATGAAATGCATCCTAAAATGGCGAAAAAAATAGAATCCATTAAAACCTATTTCCATGAAGAAAAAAAGCGCTCCGATTTTTCTATCTATAATCTAGACGAAGAAAAAAATCCTGAAGCGGCAAAGGAAATGTGGATGGGGCTTTTAGATTTAGATGCAGTAGAGATTTTAGAAAAAACACTTTTTTTGCCATTCTTTAAAAAAAGATACAAAGTTTTCTTGCGCCACTCACTGCCCTACATGGCAAAGAATTATATGAAAAGTCTAGCATCATATATTTCTCGCAATAAAATTAAGAAAGCCAATTTTAGCTGGAACCTTAATTTAGTTTTTATAGAGAGCGAAAATGAGTTCAATTATTTAATGATTCAAAACATGATATATTTATTTCTAGAGAAATTATATGGAATAGGGACTAGTGGAGGCGATTGCCATTGCGATGAAGATGGCTCCGATCATCATGAATGTCAGTGTGGGTGCGCTCATGAATAAAACACCGTCCACCGAATTTGAAATCGATTTTGAAAAGGGTAATGGTTTATTACCTGTTATAACTCAAGATTATAAAAGCAAAGCGGTGCTTATGTTCGCTTATATGACTAAGGAATCCTTTAAGCAGACATTAGAATGCGGCGAAATGGTATATTATAGTCGCTCTCGCCAAAAATTATGGCATAAAGGGGAAACTAGCGGGAATAGACAAAAAGTTATTGAACTTCGCCTTGACTGTGATAACGATACTTTGCTTGCCTTAGTGGAACAAAAAGGGGAGGCAGCCTGCCATACGGGCAGAATCTCTTGTTTTTACCGTGTGATAGACAGTGCAGATAGTTGCCACATTATTAGCGAACCCATTTTTGATCCAAAAAAAGTTTATAAAAACTAAAAAAGGTCAAACATGATGTTTGACCTTTTAAAATCCATTTTTAACTAATATACTTTTTAAATTTTATCTATTTTTTGTTTTGGGTTGTTTTTTTAGAATATTTTTTTAAGTAAACGAATCGCATGAGAGCCGCTTCCCATTTAGGAATGACGAAAGCCCCTCCTAAAAATTCTGTTTCAATAAATGCCTTAGTGGCTTTTTCCATCACCATTGCAACTGCATGTGCATCTTCTAAAGAAGAAGAACCACAAAGAGCCCCAGAATTCTTAATAAGAACTGCATTTCGTCCTTTTATTGCTTTGATTAAAGAATTAAGCTCTTCTGGAGTGGCGTTGTCTGGACAGTCGACGCATTTGACTGTGATTCCTGCAATTTGAGCCATGTCGTCAAGCAATGGTTTGACCGTGATTCCTGCTTTTGATGAGGTCATACAAGACAATTGTGTCGAATGCACGATTGCGGTTATGTCGCTTCTTGAAAGATAAATTGCAGCGTGCAAATGATATTCGCTGTTTGCAATGATGCCGTTTTGCGGGGTTAGTCCATCTAGTGTCATTTCTGCAATTTCATTTGCTGAAAGTTTGGCAAGGTTTGCATCTTTTCCAGTGATAAAAAGGTTCTTTTCAAATAGAGCCGAAATACAGCCGTTAGGTTGAAGAATCCCTTCTGTTACAAGTTCGCCCGCCGTTTTAATAAATTGGGATAAGAAAGTTTCTTTATTCATTATTTAGCTCCTTTATTTGAAAGGTAAGTTTGATGAAGGGCTTCGATAGTTGTAATCTCTTTTCCCGAATTTACAGAAGCTTCTTGTAAGATAAAGCGTGTACATGTTTTTTCGAGTTGAGAGGCAACTGCAAATGCATCATTCATGTCTGTTCCAATACATAGGGCACCATGGTTTGCCATAAGTGCAGCCTTGCTCCCCGTTTTAGAAAGTGCGGCTACAGTCGCTTTTTTAAGTTTACCAGTGCCAGGAAGACCGTAGCCAGCGCATGCGATATCCCCACCAAAGATTTCTCTTTCCGTTTGATTAACGGTGATGTTTCTTCGTGCAGAGGCAACAGTAGAGGCTACAAGTTGGTGTGTGTGAATAACTGCATTGACATCGCTTCTTAATTTATAAGCATTGGCATGGATTCCCTTTTCGGAGGATGGTTTGATAGGCCCTTCCCATGTGCAATCTTCAATTTTTACAGGAACGATATCTTCTAATGTTAAGTCTTCGTAATTTCTGCCACTAGGGGTAATGACAAATGTTTCGTTGTCTACTTTACAACTAATATTACCCCATGTTCGAGCAACAAGGCCTTCTGCCACGAGCTTGTGCCCAGCATCAATAACAATTTGTTTTGCTTGAATTAAATCCATAATTTCTCCTATTAAAAGAGGGAGAAGCTTGTCTCCCCCCTCTTAATTATCAAATAGATAATTACTCAGCGAAACCTTCGAAAGAAGATCGATCGATTTGTTGGAAAACTTTTTCAAATCTAACTAGTGCATCATCGACTACTGCATCGGTTGTTGCAAGAGATGTGTACATCCGGCTACCTGCTAATGTGATAATACCTTCTGCTTGGTATGCACAACCCATGTGTTCCATGAAAGTTTTTCGTTTTTTAGCGTTTTTAATGCTCTTTACAATAGTCCATGGTTTTTTCCAGTTAATGTCGACAATCATTGCAGCAACGGTTTCTAAGTGACAAATAGATCCTTGGTTGAAAGCGACAAAAGGAAGATCGTATTTGTTGATAAGCTCTTGAAGACCTTGTGTTAGTCGATCACCTGCTCGCCCAGCAATTTCTGCTGCGTTAGTCGATTCAATTTCGCAAAGGGCATAGTAACCAGCGAGTGCAGAAAGTGGGTTGGCTGCCAAAGTTCCACCTACAAGGGCTTTTTTCGCTTTTCCACCAGCAATACCAGCAGATAGATATTTCATATACTCTTTTTTACCGCCAATACCACCAGCTGCAGGATAGCCACCAGCTACAATTTTTCCAAGTACAGTTAAATCGGGTTCAACTCCGAAGAAACCTTGAGCTCCTCCAGGGCCTAATCTAAATGCAGTGACAACTTCGTCAAAAATTAGCAATGCACCGTATTTGTCACAAAGAGCTCGAACTTTCGCGTTGAAATCAAAATCCAAAGGTCGAGTTCCACTTTCTGGTCCGATAGGTTCCATAAGGACAGCCGCCGTCCCTCCTCTGAATTTATTTCTTCGTAAAACCTTTTTTAACGATTTAATACAGTTTGGATAGAATTCTTGTGTGTATTTGAACATGCTAGATGGAACACCATGTGCTTCGAAGTGCTTACTGCCTGGGATTCGGATTCCATATGCAAGTTGGTCGGACCAACCGTGGTATGCTCCGCCCATTTTGACAATATTTTTATTTTTTGTAGCAAGTCTAGCAATTCGGATTGCAACCATGTCCGCTTCTGTTCCAGAACCTAACATTCGTAGCCAATCGACACTTGGCATCATTTCGCAAACTTTCTTAGAAATTTTGTATTCATATTCGTGGAATAGTCCAGTTACAGGACCACAACTATTTAATAAATCGATAACTTTTTTTCTAACCGATTCTGGGTTGCTTCCAAGAAGAGTAGGTCCTCCAGCTTGTAGAAAGTCGATATATTTGTTTCCATCGATGTCGTAAAGGTATGCCCCTTCTGCTTTGTCAAAAGCCAATGGAAATGGATGATTAAACGATAGATTGTGTTGAACCCCACCAGGAATATATTCTTTGGCTTCTTCGATCATTGCTTTTGATTTTTTACAATTGTCTTCGAACCATTGTTCATATTTTGCTAAAGCTTCTGCCTTTAATTTAACAATAGGCAAATTAACTAATTTTCGTAAATCTTTCATTATAGCATTTGCGTCGCCATAATTTTCTTTTTTCATTGAATATCCTGCACTCATTGAAATCTCCCTAAATATTTGATATAGTGAATTGCTACTCACTTTATAAGTATAGCACACATTCTAATAATTTCAAGAAAAAAAATTGCTTTTTTTTAAAATAAACGATATTTTTCCTTGTGAATTATGTTATAAGAAATTAAACTAATAATAGAGGTATTTTATGAAAAATCGATGGGGTGTTTTATTAATTTTTGTTGCGTTAATTCTTTCACTGGGGTTCTATCTGCCTGGTCTTCCAGAAGCCTTATCGACTTCTCTTTTTGATGGTTCTACGGTTGCATATGTAGATATTTTTGGAATAATTTTATGTTTTGTTTCAGCAATTATGGCATGGGTTTCGTTTCCTCGGGTACACAATTTTAGAATGAGTTGGCTTGGGGTACTTATGCCAGCGCTCTTTTTAATTTACTATGTTTTAGGAATGATTCCTAAAACCGCACCTAGATTTGACAATAGTGTTGCAGGTGAATTGTTTCCATTGTATATTTCTGGAATTTTAGTTCTTATTCACTTGGTTATGTTTTTGATTTTACCGGATTCGGCAAAGCGAAGAACCTTGGTCTTAACTATTGGAATTTATGCGCTAGCTCAAACTTTACTTGTCACTTTACTTGTTCTGTTTGGGAATGATAATGTGCAATTTCCTTATATCGAAGGAAGTGGCTTTAATCAAAGATATTTTCTTCTTATTGTTTATTCTTTGTTTTTAGGAGTGGCTCTTTTCGTCACTCTTCGATATCAAGTAAAGCGCTATCATCATTATTTAGGTGGGTTAATCATTTCTTTAATTGTATTTTCAATTTTGTTTATTATAAGAAAATTTTTTGGATATGATAATCTTCCCTTTGGGTGGACCTCAAAAATTTTAGGAGTTTATTTCGTAGGAATGATGCTTTTAATGGATTTGGGGATTCTATCGCATTGGTTTAACAGAATTGAACAGAAAGTAAAATATGATCCTCTTCTTAAAATTTATAATAGGCAATATTGTCTACAAATTTTGGAAGAAAAAAGTAATATCAAGACAACTCCTCCATTTACTATAGCAATGTTAGATATCGATCACTTCAAGAAGGTCAATGACACCTATGGGCATAAAGCAGGAGACGACGTTTTGTTTGCCGTTGCACAGAGAGTTCAGCAAATCATCATTCCAGCGGGGAATGTAACTCGTTATGGTGGCGAAGAACTCGTTTTATTCTTTTCTAATAAAGACAGATTTGAAACTCAAAGTATTATGGAGCAAGTTCGTATTGCCATTCAATCCATGAAAGTAAAAAGCGGAAAAAAGACTATTGCGGTTACCGTCTCTAGTGGGATTTGTGAACGCCCAGACAATGTGACCTCCCTTGAAAAGGTGCTCATGGCAGCGGATAAGGCTTTATATAAAGCAAAAGATGATGGCAGAAATTGTGTTAAAGTTGCTCGTTTAGCAGCAACTCAAAACAAAAAGAGCTCATCTAAAGAAGAAGCAAAAGCTATCGCCAAGCAACTACCTAATAAAACATCTAGCACATCAAAAAGTGCAGGAAAAAAAGCTCCTGCACCGAATAAAACAAGTCTTTCTAAAGCCAAAAAGAATTAGAGGGCAATGTAGGGTATTTTTTGTTCTATTAAATTGAAAAATTGCCCTACAGATTCTTTTGAGAATGGGTTGCTCGAATTCCATGATCGTGTAAATGTTGCTATTTTGATATCTGCTAAGAAATCTTGGCTTGCAACGACCTCTAGTCGTCCTGTAATCATAAGATCTACTTCTACATTAAGACCGTCATTCCCTTTTATATGTTCAGAGCCTTTAAGCATAAAATAATCGCCCTCGCCCGTTAATTTCATTTTAAGTGTGACTCCATCTTCATTGGGGTTTGCACGCAAAGGGTTGAACTTAACTTCAAGATTGTTGTTGCTATCATACGGATTAATAATTATTTGGACAATTGCACTTCCAGTTTGAGTCTCAAAGATAGTGGTCGTTTCGCATAGAGCATTAGATTGTTCGTATCGTCCAACTTTAAGTTCGGGGGGGGAATTTCCTGTAATCGGGGTAAAATTGTTTGTAGATTCTAAGTATGAAAAATAGAGTTCAGCATCAAAAAAGGCATTCACTTGGCTATTAAAATCGCAAGACGTGAATGAAATAAATGCGAAAATAAGAAGAGAAAATAAAAAAAAGGGTTTTTTTCTTTTTGTTAACATGGTCAAACCTCCAATATGATGTTAGTATAAACTAAAAGGAGATAATATGCCACATATAATTTTAAAAATGCACAAAGGACGTGACGAAGAGACAAAAAAACGGCTAGCGGAAGCTATTTCCACAGCGGTAGTGAATGAAGCAAAGTGCCCGCTATCTGCCGTTTCAATCGAGTTAGTCGATGTCGAACCAACAGAATGGGACGATACAGTTTTCGCAAAGGAAATCCTGCCAAAAATGGAATCCCTTGCTGTTAAACCAGGTTATAATCCTTTTGAAAAATAATTGGTAGAATTATTGAAAATATTTTAATGCGAGATCTTTACAAATAGTAAGGGTGTCGCCTTTTGGAATGGTAGAATAAACGGTATTGTCGTTGTAAATCCAATTGTTTTCTAATGTTTCAATCCCTTGGATGTAGGCATTTGTGTCATAAGAATTTTTATTTTCGAAGAAATAATTCCATCTTTGTGCATAGTAATCGCCAATTAATCCACTCCAAGTACGATTTGAGTAATCTTTAATGCCAGACCAGACTAATCCTGGTTCATCCCAACGAGTGATTAATTGCCGAGCCGAGATTTCGTATAATTCTTCTGCCTCTTTTCCCTCAAAAGCACCTTTTGCTCTTGCCTTTGCAATCCAATTGCCAAGTAGAAAATCTTTGTTCGCTGCCATTAAAGACTCGGTGTCGGCAATGATTTGAAGGAATTTCACTTCGTTTTTGCTATTGTTAAAAGCTTCGGTTTGAAGTACCTGTCTAAAAATATCGGTTAAATCATGGGCTAAATTTGATTGAAGGTTAGGCCCTAGCTTTTGTGCGCCAGAAAGTAAAAGGTTAGCGGCTTTTTCTACAGCCTCTGTATTCCAATATTGTTTGCCCGATGACCAGCTTCGCGCTTTGATTGCGTCGGAAGCAGGGCGTGCTGCAATAACGCTATCGGTTTGCCCCTCGGTTTTAGGTTGGTCAACATTGTATATGCTCGTTGCTAATAAGTTCCATGCTTCCTGAATTTGCGATACAATGGTGGTGTCTGCATTTTGGAGTTGATAGCGGCGAATCACATAGTCATTTAGCCAACTTGGTAAGTCGACTGCTTCGTTTGACCAAAAAACTTCGCTTAATAAATCGTAAAATACAGGATTAGTCATCGTTCCTTCGCATAGATAGCCTAGCCCCACGCAACCCTCATTTTGACTCATTTGCAATAGATCTGGTAGCATAGAAATCGTTTTTAGATTTCCATAGAGCCCTTGCCCGCCTCCAAAATTATTGATTAGATTTAAAGTCCAAGGTTTTCCTCGGTCGTTATCTGCATAAATACCAGATTGCACACTCATGTCGTATTGGAGTTTTTGAACGATAACATTTTCATGGGTAAGACCTCGGACAAATCGGGGTTGCGGATTGCTATGCCATGCCTGAAGCGAATAAATGGCATCAGGAGAAGCTTTTTGCATTGCTTTTTCTACAGATTTTGCAGATAACCTTAAATTCACACCAGCCGTTGATCCCCCCTCGTGAAAAAGATCACCCGCATAGTATTTGAAATCACCGTAAAAATTATGCAAATGCTTATACCAAATTTCTGCCATTTGAGGAAAGAGCTTGTCTGTTGGCAGTAAAATTTCGGGTCGTTTGAAACCGCCCCATTTTCCTTGGTTTTTAATTTTGGCTTTTGGATAGTAATTTCTAAATGTAGAGGGAACCATACCAAAGAAAGATTGACTGATGGGAGTCATCTCAAAGGAGCGCATTCGCTCTAGGATTTTAAGTGCAAGTTCATATTCATGGTCTATAATTTTCTGAGGAACGGGTCCACCTGTTCCTTCTAAGTTAGCCATAAGCCACCAAGCCGTGTAGGCCGTTGTAGGAATAAAGGCTTCGATATCTTTTTGAGTATAACCCACTTCTTTTAAGAATTCTTGCCAAACTTTTTCTAGTCCCACAATCATGAGGGGTTGGTTGACACCGTACATCGCCAAAAGATCAATCTCTTTTTCCCAATCTTCCCAACTCCAAAATGCCATGGTGTACGAAAAGGTGCAATAATTATAGGCATTTCGTATTTGAAAAAGAGAGGTAACCGTTTCTTCTGTGGGTAGCGGGAATGTATTAGGTAGGGTTATTTGAGTTTCTAGTTGGCCTACAAATCCCTTTAAATATTTCTTTACATAATGATGAAAGCCCGAAGCTAGGGAATATCCAGCATTTCCCTCAATGTAAATCTTGCCATCAACAGAAGCAAGCTTAAATTGATCTTTCTCGCTCTCTAAAATTTTTAATTCAAAGTGACTAATTGCCTCTTCCCCTAATTGCCGACCTATAAGAGCTTTTACAGCCTCTTCTGCGGGTGTAGCAAAAATAGAAAGTGGTATCACCACCATAAATAAAAGAACCATGCTGATATTTTTAATTTTCATTTTAACTCCTTAAATAAAACATAAATATAGTGTAATCTTACATTGATATGATAAAAAATGCAACTTTTAAATTATCCACAATGATGTTCTTATATTATGCCTCGCTTGGATTGATTACCCCCATGATTTCTGCCTATTTAATGGGAGATTATTTAGGGTTTTCGGGAGAGCAGGCTGGTTTTATCATTGGACTCGAGGCACTTGCGGTGATTGTTTCTCCGTTAGTGGGTGCCTTTATTACCGACCGTTGGATTTCCGCCGAATTTTTACTAGGAATTTTTCAATTGCTGGCGGGGGCAATCATGCTTATGTTTCCATTTTTGACCTCTTTTTCGGGCGTTTTAGTCGCCCTTGTTTGCTATAACCTACTTTTTATTCCAGGGACTGCTTTAACAAACGCAATCACCTTTCATCACTCGCCTAACGGGGCGAAAAAGTTTGGAGGAATTCGAGTTTGGGGAACAGTCGGTTGGATTTTTTCTGGATGGTCGGTTCTTTTGGTTAGTTTGATGATGAAGGATTTTGATTACCGATTTTTCTTTTTGGTTTCTGGAATCATGTCGCTTGGGTTAGGGCTTTTCTCTATGTTGGCACTGAGGAAAAAAACGATTGAAAGCGCTTTAGAAGAGGAAATCCGTGATTTACAGCCCCATTTTTCTGGATGGAAGAAAATTTTTCCTATGGAGGCCTTTCGCTTTGTCTTTAAAAAAGAAATTTTACTCGTCTTTTTTATTGCAGTACTGGTGAAATTAGGGGATCGATATTATTATTTTGGATGTTCGCCTTTTTTAGAAAGTCAAGGAATTTCGCAGAAATGGATTCCTGCTCTCATGAGTTTAGGGCAAATATCGGAGATCTTTCTTCTTGTATTTCTTGGTAGGCTTATCGATAAAATAGGCTTTAAATGGGTCCTTTTTATTGGGGTCTTAGCCGAAGTTTTTCGATTTACTTTTTTGGCAACATCTACATCGGTTTGGACGACCTTGTTGGCTTTCCCATTCCATGGAATCGCTTTTGCCTGTTTTTCTAGCACCGTCTATATTTATATTAACGAAGGAACAACCCGAAAATCGCGTGCGGGAGTTCAGCACTTATATGCCCTTACCACTGGAACAACAGCGAACTTTTTTGGAGCCATGATTCCAGGTGCGGTGCTTGCAAATAGCCAAACCCTTTCGCAAGTGCCCTCTAATCTGGTTTTTTGGACTATTCCTGGCCTTATGGCCTTAGTAGCGGCCTCTTTGGTCTTTCTATTGCCAAAGAAAAAGAAATTTATTTAATTTCAAGTAGTAGAGGTAAATGGTCCGAATAGCCCGCTTCAAACTCGGTAATCCATTTTTTAGGCGCCCCCTTCTGCGTTAGCAGAAAATCAGGGGCAACCACTTCAAAACGGCTAAAATCGGGAGCAACTCCATCAAAAAATTCTCCACTTAAAAGAAAATGATCAATCGTCTCCCAGTTTTCGTCATACCAATAGGAGCCTGCAATCGCCTGCGATTGCGCTAATCCAAGCCAAGGTGAAAAGAGAACCTCCGAATCTTCTTTTAAACTCTCTTTTGCTGGTGGGAACTCGGGCGAGATGCGAATAGGCCGTCCCTGCATCCCAAATCTCCCTTCAAACTCGGCTAACTGGAGCTCATACTCGGGAAGATTGACTTGCACCGATGCAGGGAGCAACGCCGTTAAGTATTTTTTCTCGTTTCGAATAAATTCGTCGTGATTCAGATTAAAATCACCACAGGCAAGAGAAGCAACGCTCTCGCGGTTACTAAAAAGCGAATTAAGTAAGGTCGCCGATGCAATTCGATTGGCCTCCGTCTCTCTTGCACCCCCAATTTTGCTTTTCCAGTGATTCATAAAAAGTTTTATTGGCCCTCTCGGGGTCATAATAAGAGCTTGCGTAATGTCGCGAAAAGGGTCGGTGCTAGTTTCGGGAAAAACGGCCATCCGATGAGAGCGAAATTCTTCTACTTTACAACGAGTTAACAAGCCAATTTGAATAGGTCCCTCATTTTGAGAAATAAATCGGTATCGATATCCGCACCGTTGCAAATAATGTTTGTTTAAGGTTTCAATCACATTTTTATTTTCGACTTCTTGAAGAACCAAAATATCGGGACCTCGGTTTGGGCAAATTTCGAGTATTGCTTTAGAAAGTAGTTCTAGCCGATCGTGAAAAAGGCTCTCATTCCATTTGCCCGACGAAGGATCAAACTCCGGATATTCACTCCCGTTGTCTACTGCATCGAATAGGTTTTGCACATTCCAATTTAAAATTTGGATTGGCTTAGAGGGACTAAATGGGGAACAGCCACAGCTTAAACTCAAAATAAAAATTGCAAGGAAAAAATAGTTTTTCATAAATAACTCCTACCTATTAATCATCAAAATTTCACTTTTTGCCTAATAAAAAAGTAAAAAAAAATAAAAAATTATGCTATAATACGAAAAAGGAGTTCTCTATGATTAAAAAAATATTATTTCCCGTTGTTGCAGTGCTTTTCTTGTTGACCTCTTGCCTTACAATGTCGCAAATGGTGCTTTTTACCGAAGATGTTTTCGTTGTTAATTTCCAATTTACCTATAATGCAAAAGAGCTTTTAGACTTTGCAAAGCAATTTGACGAAAATGCAACCGAAGCAGGGACTCAACCCCTTTCAAATGCCGAGTTTGAGCAAGGGATTGCAGAGTTAAAAACGAGTATGAATGAGCTCGTAGGTGATAAATGCCAAGTGACCGCAATAAACGAAGATAACGAAATAGGCTTCAACATGATTTTTTATATCGATGAAGAAGAGACGAATCCTGCCTTGCTAACTCTTTTGCCTTTTGAGGAAAATGGCAATGTCGAAATCCCCCTTGTATTTAGCCAATCGTGGTGGAATGAATCTTCCACAGAGTTCGATGATCTTGCGAAAATCCCAGAAGAATTTATCCCTTTCCTAGAGGAAGTTTACTTTAGTCTACTAATCGATCAACAAATAGCCTCTACAACCGATTACGCCCTCATTTATTCAAACGCAGAAGAACCCTTGCAAATTTTTCCAGTTGCACAAGAAGATTATTTTATTTTCCAAATTCCTTTCACCTTTTTGATTGAATCGGGCTTTAATCTCTCTAATTTAATTCTTGTTGACGAATCAAAACAAGCTAGTAACAGCCTTGGGTCAGGGCCATTTAGCTACAATATGGGAATGGATCTTGCTGCAGTCGAGGGCGCTAGCGCTAGAAAACCCATCTTACTAGAAGAGAGTGCAAATTATCAAATTTTCCCAATTAAAGGGCATTCTGCGTTTGACATTTATTATGCTTGGATCGATGAGACCTATGGCCTAAATTATATAAAAGCGGTCTCAGAGTCGGTGGATACAAACAAATTTGGTGCAGAGGTCAAAGAGCCATTTCAAATTTTGATAAATGCACTTGAACGAAAATATGGTGCTTTCAGTTTTTATGAAGAATATGAAGAAGATTGGGTTTTTGATGCTCCCGAATATTTTAAGAAGTCGATAGAAGATGGGGCTCTAAATTATGGGGCAAGTCGCACTTTTACGGAGCAAGAGAGTGCCCAATACAATGATCTTGTAGCAATATATATTGGGATAAGTGCCGAGGAAGAATATCCTAATGATTTATATCTTTGGCTAGAATACGAATTTGCCAATAGTGAAATTGTCGATTCTCAAGAGGACGACAATTTATAAGCTGTTATAAATAGCGACTACAGATTCTGTTTACAAATTTCTACAATAGGACAAACGTTGCATTTTGGGCTACGCGCAACGCAAATATAGCGTCCGTGCAAAATGAGCCAATGGTGGGCGTGGTCTAAAAATTCGCTAGGGATAACTTTTAACAGATCTTTCTCGACTGCTTCGGGGGTGGTGCCACTAGAGAGCCCCATTCTTGGAGATATTCGTAGTAGGTGGGTATCCACTGCCATAGTGGGTTGTCCGAAAATCACATTTAGAATAACATTAGCCGTTTTACGGCCGACCCCTGGGAGAGATTGGAGTGCTTCCCGGGTGTTTGGGAGTTGGCTGTTAAAATTTTCGATTAACATTTTGCAAAGACCCATGACATTTTTCGCTTTGCTTCGGTATAATCCAATTGATTTTATATAAGAAATAAGCCCCTCTTCCCCAAGGTCAAGAATTTTTTGGGGGCTATCAGCAACTTGATATAGGGGAAGGGTTGCCTTGTTGACGCTTTTGTCGGTGGCTTGTGCCGATAAAACGACCGATACGAGGAGGCAAAAGGGGTTTGGAGCTTCGAGTTCGCTTTTAGGCTCTGGATTGAGTTCTTTAAAAATGGTAAAAATAGAACGAATCTCTTTTTCGGTTAAAAATTCCATAACTCATTATATAGGGAATTAATAAAACTTTACAAGAGTGAAATTCTGTGTTATTTTATTTGTATGCAAAGAAAAAATAAAATTTATTTCATCACTTTACTATTGGCATTATTAGGTTCTGTTTCACTTTATGCGAATGCACACCCGTGGGAGAACGAACAAGTCAATCGAATTAATCGCCTAGAGACAACGAATGCAACATATTCGTATGATTCAAAAGAAAAATTATTAGCCGATTTAACCTATCCTCAGATTTTAGAAGCCCCATCAACTAAATGGATTCAAAATCTCAATGGGCAATGGAGTTTTAAGTGGAGTCCATCCTTTGAAAGCCGCCCAATGGATTTCATGAAGCCCGAGACAGATTTATCCTCATGGGATAAAATCACCGTTCCATTAAGTTGGCAAGCGGCAGGCTATGGAATTTTAGCCTATAAAAATAATGGCTTTGAAATGAGAATTGCACCTCCAAAGGTGACACGAGATAACCCTGTCGGGAGTTATTCTAGGAATTTTACCCTTCCAGAAAGTTGGAATGGCAGACGACTCATTGTTCGATTTGACGGGGTACAAAGTGCCTTTTATTTATATGTGAATGGCAAATTTGTTGGTTATTCTGAAGACAGTATGTCCATGGACCGTTTTGATATCAGCAGTTATGTGCTATATAACGGAGTAAACAAAATTTCCCTTGAAGTGCTTAGGTGGTGCGATGGTTCATATTTAGAGGATCAAGATATGTTTCGGTTTGCGGGAATTTATCGGGATGTCACATTAGAAAGTGTGCCTAAAACCTCAATCCGAGATTATTTTACGACAACTCAATTAGAGCAACCCTACACAAATTCAATTGTCAATACCGATTTTTCTCTTGATGGTCTAGTTGATGGTTATAGTCTTGACATTTCTTTGTTGGATGATAAGGGAGCGCTTGTTGTAAATGAAAGTGTAGAAGCGGCAAGCGAATTTAGCTATCAATTTGAAGTGGCAAATCCTAAATTGTGGTCTGCCGAAATTCCGAATTTGTACCGCTTTGTGGTCGAGCTAAAAGATGGGAATGGCAAAGTTGTCGATAGACGGGGGCATCTACTTGGATTTAGAGATGTGCGACGAAGTGAAAGTGGACATCAAATGCTTGTAAATGGGCAACCCGTTCTATTTAAAGGGGTTAACCGACACGAGCATGACCCTATTCGGGGGAAGGCGGTTACAACAGAGCAGGTCTTAGAAGATATCATACTTGCAAAACAAGGTAACCTAAATGCCATTCGTTGTTCACACTATCCTGCCTCAAAGATTTTTTATGCTTTGTGTGATATTATGGGTATATATGTGTGGGATGAAGCAAATATTGAATCCCATGGGTTTAGTGGAGGAGTTGCAAAAACAATTCCTATTTCTAATTCAAAAAAGTGGATTAAACCTCATGTGGAGCGGATGGAAGCAATGGTTAACCGCGACAAAAACCACCCGAGTGTCTTAGTTTGGTCGATGGGAAATGAAGCGGGTAATGGATTTGTTTTTAAAGAGGGTGCAAAAGCGATTCGAGCTATGGATACAACTCGCCTTGTTCATTACGACCGAAGTGATGAAAAAAGCTATATCGATATCCGGGGGAAAATGTATGCCCCCCCTTGGGAAATAGAGGCTTGGGGAAAAGCTAAAAAGAAAAAACCTTTTATTATTTGTGAATATGCACACGCTATGGGAAATTCTGTTGGAAATTTTACCGACTATTGGGATATTATTCGAAAATATGATAATCTCCAAGGTGGGTTTATTTGGGATTATATTGATCAAGGGGTTCAAAAGATTGATGAAAAGGGAGTTGCCTTCTGGGGTTATGGAGGAGACTTTGATGATGCCGATAGAAACGATGGTAATTTTTGCTTAAATGGAATCCTACGACCCGACCGAACACCGAATCCTTCTTATTATGAAGTCCAAAAGGTCTATCAAAATCTCTTATTTTCTGCAACAGAAAGTCAGTTAAATGAATTTAAAGTAGAAATATACAACGAACATTTCTTTTATTCGTTAGAAGACGAACGGCTTGTGGCGCAGTTACTAGAAAATGGAAATGTAATCGCTGAGGCGATTATCGAGGATTTCTCCCTTTCACCACTTGAACGAAAAGAAATTTCACTGGATTTAGAAGTTCCAGCACTTTTAAACGGAGAATATCACCTTAATCTTTATGTTCAAAAGAAGGAAAAAACACTTTGGTCGGATTCCGATTTTGTCATTGCAAAAGAGCAATTTAAAATGCCTTTTAAAGGTGAAGTTCGTGCCGTTGTGGCAGAAGGAGTAATGCCAAAAGAAAATAATGACTTTTTTACCTTTGAAGCCAATGGAAACAGTGCTTCGATTGGTAAAAAGAGTGGTTTGTTAGAATCTTTTGTCCGAGGCGGAAATGAATTGCTAAAAACCCCTCTAAGACCTAATTTCTGGAGAGCCCCAACCGATAATGATGGCGGAAATGGTGCTCCTTTTAGATATGGTAGCTGGAAAAAGGCAGGACTAGGAAAAGCGGGCAAAGTTAAGATTAAGGGCAATACGATTGTTGTAAAATATTATTTAGGAAGTGCCAAAGGCTCAGTCGATTTTATTTATTCGATGAATGGCGAAGGACAATTTAGCGTTAAGGCAGATTTTAATTTAATAGGTTTTACACTGCCGCGTGTTGGATTACAAATGGAAATTTTGCCCGAGTTTGATACAGTTAATTGGTTTGGTAAAGGGCCTCATGAGAGCTATTGGGATCGACAAAGTTCTGCCTTTGTAGGGAATTATAGCCTGCCGCTAGCCGAGTTTATTCATGATTATGTCTATCCGCAAGAAAATGCAAACCGACTTGCAACTCGAAATTTTGAGATGGTTGCAAAAGAGGGGAGTGAGCAAGCCTCTTTAAAAATGGATGCGGCAAATCCGATTGCCTTTAGTGTCTGGCCTTATTCAATGCAAAATTTAGAAGAGGCAGGGCATACGAATAAACTTGTACGAGATAAGACAATTACAGTCAACCTAGATGCAGGTCAGTTAGGGCTTGGAGGGATTGATTCCTGGGGGCGAAGAGAGCTGCCTCAATACCGGCTTATGGCGTATAAAGACTACAGCGTGGAATTTAAAATTTGGTAGGAATTAATTTTAAGTCATAGATAAAAATGCCTTAAGCAAAAGTCAGTAGCAAACTTAAACAGAGAGTGCCTAAATTTTTACATAACCGTTGGTTATGATAAACATTATTCACTCTCTGTCTAAGTATTTTTGCTCTTATCTATGCCTAAAAAATATGCTATTTTTACAGGTTAGCGGGCGAAAGAATTGCGAAGGCTTGCCAAGCAAGCCCGTAGGGCCAAGTTCTGCAGCACGCGACCCCCGCCCCTTTTGTAAAAAGGCGGGGGGAACCCCCAAAGAAAACTCTTTATCTAAAATCAAAAGAGTCTTAGGACTAGATTTTTTTCACTTTTTTTTATATCCTAAAATGGAATCGCGTAAGAGAGGTCCGTATGAATTTTTTTGAAAAAGTCACTTTGCTATGCAAAGAGAAAAACAGTTTGTTGTGTGTTGGGCTAGACCCCGTTGTCAATGCAAGTAGCCAAGAAGAGGCAGAGCAACAAATTATAGCGCAAAATAAAGCGCTCATTGAGGCGACGGCAGAATATACCGTTTGTTATAAGCCAAATATTGCCTTCTATGAAGCATGGGGTGCGGCTGGGCATCGGGCATTGTTAGAAACAATGAAACTCATACCAAGCGAGATACCCGTTTTGCTCGATGCGAAACGAGGCGACATCGGAAATACCGCCGAAGCCTATGCGACGGCGGCCTTCGACGAGATTGGGGCCGATGGAATTACCCTTAGTCCATACATGGGGCAAACTTCCGCAGAGCCTTTTATTAAATATGCGGATAAAGGCTTTTTCCAATTGTGCCGAACGAGTAACCCGGGTGCAGGAAAAATTCAAGAAATTAAAACCGAAAACGGGGACTCCCTCTTTATCGAAGTAGGGAAAGAGGCCATTTCATGGGCACCCGAAAGAACGGGTCTTGTTGTTGCGGGGAATGATCCCGTCAGTTTAAAAGCCGTTCGTGCTGCTATGCCCGATGTCTGGATGCTTTCTCCTGGAATTGGGGCTCAGGGTGGTAAAATGGAAGAGGCTATCTCCGCAGGACTTCGTGCAGATGGACTAGGAATTTTACCCGTTGTTGTGCGCGCTATAGCAGGTGCTAAAGATCCTAAAGCGGCAACGAAGGAGTTTGTTGACGAATTAAATGCGGCACGATCTAAAGTTTTAGCAGAAAGAGCGGCCACTTCGGGTAACGGATGTGGTTGCGGTTGCTCAAGCAGTTGTAACGACAACAATACTGTAAGCGAACTTAAACAAGCCGTGTTAAAAGGTCTAATTGAAACCGAATGTTTCAGACTAGGTGAATTTACTTTAAAAAGCGGAAAATTATCTCCTTTTTATGTCGACCTACGACGAACGAGTGCATCCGCGCAACTGATGAAACTCATTGGAAAAGCCTACACCTCTTTAATGCCAGGATTAAAATTTGACAGCATTGCTGGAATCCCGGTTGCAGCACTTTCTCTTGCAACGGCGGCAAGTATGGAATCTGGTTTCCCAATGATTTACCCTCGAATGGTCAAAAAAGAGCATGGGGCAGGGAATAATATTGAAGGTGCATGGAAGCCAGGCGATAGAATTTTATTGCTAGACGACCTAATCACAACTGGGAAAAGCAAAATAGAAGCAATTGAAATCTTGCGGGAAGCGGGACTTATTGTAGAAGATCTTGTGGTTCTACTTGAGCGAGGGGTTCAAGGGCGAAAAGATATGGAAGCGGCTGGCGTTCGTCTTCATTCTTTTGCTCAGGTGGAAGAGCTCTTTAAACGTTGCGAAGAATTAAAGATTATCGATAAAATAAAGCATGCGCAATTGCTAGCTTACACTAAAGAAGCATAAAATAGCCATTGTTCGATGAAAAAGGGGCATATCTATCAAGTTGCAAAAACTTTTTAGTAGCCCCCTTTTTTTTAGTATAATGTGCACGGATAAAACTTAACTTTCTTTGTCCATGCTTTTTGTGAAAATCGTAAATGTATTTTTACCTTTGTTCTTGGATTTGTACATGGCAATATCTGCAGCGTTAAAAAGAACTTTGAAGTTGCTTCCATGTTTAGGTGCAATTGCGACGCCAACACTAGCGGATATGACAATTTCCTTATTCTCTTTTGTGTAATAAGATTTTTGAAGTTTTTCGCAGATTCTCTTTGCCTTTTCTTTTATGATTTTAGGTTCTATCGTGTCTTTTAAGAAGAGAACAAATTCGTCTCCGCCAGTTCTTCCAATAAGATCCTGGGATCTAAACAAGGAGGAAAGATCTTCGTGGAGTTCGCAAAGAACAGTGTCACCAACCGAGTGCCCCATATTGTCGTTGATGTTCTTGAAGTTGTCGAGGTCGATCATGTAAAGCGAACCTTGCCCAGCAAATTGCAAATATTTATTTAACTTTGTAGAAAATGCATTTCGGTTGTAGGCACCAGTAAGAGAATCTTTTTCTGCCTGCTGACGCAGTGCGAGTTCTTTCTCTTTTTCGTCGTGAATTTCTGTCATGATAAGAACTGCATAAATTTCACCTGAGTCCACATCTTCTTGGATATTGAATTGAAATTGATACCAGTAATATTCTTCACCTAATGTTAGCATTTCATTGCCTTCTGTTGAAGGCATAACGCGTTTTGAGCGAAATTCGTAACTTTTTACCTTAATACCACTTTTAAAATCGGCAATAAGTGAATCCGCGGTTATGGAGTTTATTTTATTGATGTCATCGGAGTGAGTGAATTTTTGCGCTTGGAAACTAAAGAACTCTTCGATTGATGGAAGGTGATTTGTTTTTAATTCTACAGCATTGTAGAGAATCCGTTCGATTTTGTTTTGGGTGCAATTGAGCTCTATAATGCTATTTGCAGAACTTTCCACTGCGAAAGTAAGGACTTTGTTTCGGTTGATTTTGGTTTCGAGTGTTTTTGATTTTTCTTTATATAATCCTAAGTTGAATATTCGAATGAGTAAAAGAATCATGACATAGAAAAAGCTGAGGACTGTGATGGCAATAAGAATTTCTTGAATAGCTAACATATCTGAAGCGTAATCGATTTTGAACATGTAAGCATTGCATGTTAGATAAAGTGTTAAAAAGGCTGTTAATGCAAATAGAGAACTGTAGAAGCTTTTATTGTTTGTGATCGTTTTGACAACTTTAAGTGGCATTAGAGTGATGAAGAGGGTAAGAGTGATAAGTTGGGCTAGAAAAGGTGCGACTGCAACAATGGCAGTATAATCTTTGCAGTTAAAGATTTCTAACATAGTAATATCTTTAGACATTGAAATGGCTGCAATGATAATAGCTCGTAAAACAAAAAGGTGTAGATTAGAGCCAAGGGTAACCCCCATTGTTAATGAAAATTTGCCTTTAAACAAGATAAAATTTTCTAGTGAAAGTGCAAGCGTTGCAATAAAATAAAAAAACATTGGGCTAGGGTATTGTTGCATTAGGAGGTAGGGGGCAACAATTGCATTAAATAAGGCTATGATATACGCGAAGACCCAATGAATTCGTCGTCCATCGCTCATTAAATAAGCAAGATGAAAATTGAGGGAGGAGTGAATAAAGAGAATGGCTCCAGAGATGATATAAAATAAAAAATGTTCAATCATAGTAATATTTTAAGTTATTAATCTAAAAAAAGCAAGTTTATTTATTGTATAATGGAGGATGTTAGCGTTTGTTTGGGATTGTCCGCTGAAAATTCAGAAAAGATGGCTAGGTTTTTGCCCTCTTTTTTAGCTTTATACAAGGCTGTGTCGGCAACGGATAAAGCCGATTGAAATTTAGAATATCCTTGCACGATATAGGTAACACCTATGCTAGCAGTCATGACTTGGTGAACGGAACCACTATGCGGAATTTCGAGGGCATGTATACCTTCTAAGATAGAGGTGGTGCATGAGGATATTTCATCGCGTCCAGAATTGATAAAAAGAACGGTAAATTCTTCGCCTCCATAACGGTAGCAGCGAATATTGTGTTTTTTTTCTAATCCTAATAGGACTTCACCTATTTTTTTAAGACAGTTATCACCACTTTGATGCCCATAGGTATCATTAAAAAGTTTGAAATTATCTAAATCTAATATGGCAATTGCAGAAATCCGATGCAGTGTCTCTCCTGTTTCAAATTCGGCTAAATCCTCAAAAAAGCTTCGTCGGTTTCTAATTCCCATAAGCTGGTCGGTATATGCTGCTTTTTGTAAGGCGTGAGTTGCAATAAAGCTGTTTAGATGGGCAGAGCGAAGTATGGTTCCGATAAGGAATAGTAAGATAAGCACAATTATAGAGTTCATTGTTTCTATAGCGTGAGTATCTTCAGGCTTATAAAATGATGTTACAGTTATAGATGCTACTGTTGCCACCGTCATAAATAAATGAATTCGCCACCCATAATCTAGATATAAGGTGGAGGCGATAAAAAGAGCAACAATAAATGAAATTCCAACAGATTCTGGAGAAATAAAAGAATTAACGAGGATGGAATAGAGGAAAATTAAAGAGTTTACGATATAAATGAGTAAGGTAATGTGTTTCGTAGGGAAAAATTTTACATAAAGAAAAAGAAGTCCAGCAAAAATAAAAACGAATAAAAAGGCATATTTTAGTTTTTCAATGCCAGACACAGAAAAGAAGTCTGAGTTGAAAGAGGAAAGGTAACAACCTCCAAAAATTGAGGCAACTGCAAATAACATTGTTTGCAAAATGATAGTGTTTTCTTTTTGAATTTCTTGTTTGCTTTCTGTTAAGGCTTGTTTTTCTTCAAGCGTTTTTCGAAGAAAAAGGCTCCATAATGTTTCTCTTTGCTTAGTCATTGAATACCTCAAGTTCATGTGTGACTGCAGTGATTGTAATGATAAGCAATGAACTCTGTTTAGTTTAGCAGAGTAATTATTTCTCGTCAAGCATTATTTTGACTAAGTGTTACTGTAGAGTAATTTTAAATTGTTTCTTTGGGGATTATAATGTATAATTTTATTAGAGAGGTTTGATATGACTATTGCAGAAATTTATAAAAAATTCGACAAAATTGGGTGCCTGTCATTTGCTACTATTAACGAAGATGGAGATCCTGAATCGCGAATAGCACATTTGCGGGGGTACGATGCGGATGGGATCTATTTTATGACAATGTATACTAAGTCTTTTTATCAACATCTAATGGCAAACAATAAGATTTCAGTTTGCGGTCTAGGCGCAAATACGGTTGTACAACACGATGAGGAGGGAATGCCTCTTTTTGATAACGGGTATGCCATTCGAATGACGGGGGTGGTCAAAGAGATTTCTATAAATGAACTTAAGGCAAAAAATAATCCAATTTTTGATCTTTGTATAAAAGACCACGAGAAATATCCTGCAATGGTTGTATTTTGTATTAGTGCCGCTCGTGGGGATGTTTTTGACTATGATTTTGAGTTAACGAATCGAGAACATAAACTAGAAAGGATATATTTTTCTTATGGAGGGGCTTCTAAAAAATATCGGGGGCTCGTAATTCTTACGGAAAAATGTATCGCCTGTGGGGTTTGTAAGGAAAAGTGTTCTTTCCTTGCAATTGACGAAGAGGCAGGCGTTTACAAAATCAATCGAACCCATTGCGACGAATGTGGGGATTGTTACTTGCATTGTCCAGTTAAGGCTATTTCGTATTCTAAGGAAATAGATAATTATGCTTGAGAAACTCTTTTATCTTAATAAAATGTTGCTAAATGAGCTGCCAGAATATAAAGAAGAGGCAAAGAGTTTTAGTAAAACTCTTCCTGAACAGCGAAGGCTTTTTCGGTCGCTTGTCAATCTTAGACCGCCTATGCCTGCGAGGGTCGAATTTCTTAAGGTACAAGATTTATTTTTGCAAAGGGAATTAGAAGAAAGGGGGGTGGTTTCGCTAGAGGATTTAGCACCACTAGCGAGCAATAAGAATATCTATTTGTGGCAGGGAGATATCACACGCCTAAAAATAGACAGCATTGTTAATGCAGCCAATAGTGCTCTGCTAGGCTGTTTTGTTCCCTGCCATGGCTGTATTGACAATGCGATTCATTCGTATGCAGGAATTCAACTTCGGGAGGCTTGTCATATTCTTATGGAACAACAGGGAAAGAGCGAGAAAACGGGGGGCGCAAAAATAACCCCGGCTTTTAATCTTCCGAGTTCTTATGTCATTCATACGGTTGGTCCTATTGTGCATGGAGAACTGCAAGAACGAGATTGCGAGTTACTAAAGAGTTGCTACGCCTCTTGCTTAGAACTCGCAATCGGGATGGGACTAAAAAGCATTGCTTTTTGTTCGATTTCTACGGGGGAGTTTCACTTCCCTAATGAGCCTGCGGCTCGTATTGCTATTAAAACGGTTAACGAGCTCTTATCAAAGAGCAAAAGCGAAATAAAGGTGGTGTTTAATGTCTTTAAAGAAATCGACTATGAAATTTACCGAGGACTCCTTGGAGAAAATGTCTAAGCTAAAAACTCTTTTAGCTTCTAGCGACGCCATTATTATTGGTGCGGGAGCAGGGTTGTCGGCCTCTGCGGGCATGCAATACAGCGGAAAACGGTTTGAACGACTCATGCCCGAGTTTATTAAAGCCTACAAGCTAACGGACATGTATTCTGCCGCATTTTATCCTTATCCCTCATCCGAGGAATTTTGGGCCTATTTTAGCAAACATATCTACTATAACCGCTATCAGCAAGAAGTAAATTCCACTTATTCGGATTTGCTTGCACTCGTTACAGGTAAAAACTATTTTGTGATAACCACAAATGTCGACCATCTCTTTCAAAAATCGGGCTTCGATAAAAAACGTCTTTTTTACACGCAAGGGGATTACGGGCTCTTTCAATGTTCGCTTCCCTGTCATGACGCAACTTACGACAACAAAGAAGTTGTCTTTCAAATGGTAAAGGAACAAGCAAATCTTAAAATTCCATCTTCTCTTATTCCTCATTGTCCTCGTTGTAATCGCGAAATGACTACGAATTTGCGAAAGGACTCAACTTTTGTTCAAGACGAGGGGTGGTATCTTGCATCTAATCGTTATGTCGATTTTATAAATAAATATAAAGAGAAGAAGATTGTTTTCCTCGAGCTTGGAATTGGCTACAACACCCCCTCTATCATTAAATATCCTTTCTGGCAAATGACACTCAATAACAAGGATGCAACCTATATCTCCATCAATAATAACGAAATAGAATGCCCAAAGGAGATAAAAACACAGTCGATTCTTTTTCAAGAAGATATTCACGAACTCCTACTTGCTCTAAGACAGTAAATCTCTATATAATTAGCTTAGTCGGGGGGATTTATGTTTCAAACAGAAAATTTGAAATTTTTAGACTTTATCTCATATGCGGATATCCATATTAAAGAGTTTGCAATTAATTTTATTACAGGAAAAAGTGGGTGCGGAAAAAGTACTTTGCTAAAACTCTTTAACAAGACGGAAAACTTTTCTGCAGGTAATATTTTTTATAAAGGTAAATCGATTGCCGATTACGACAGTCTCGCACTTCGCAAAGAGGTAAAACTTATTTCGCAGATTCCCTTTTTGTTCTCGGGAACGATAAAAGAAAATTTTGATCTTTTTTATCGATACTGTGAGATGGAAAATTTAACTGAAGAGAAAATGGCCTATTTTTTGAATATCACCGAAGCAAATTTTCCTTTAGAGAGTTTATGCGACAACCTTTCTGGTGGCGAGCGGCAGCGAGTTTATATAGCCATTTGTTTGTCGATGGATGCTAAAACGATAATGCTAGACGAGCCTACTTCCGCCCTCGATTCTTACCTTTCTCATAAGGTACTAGGCAATATTGTCTCTTATGTCAAGAAAGAGGGGAAAACGTTGATTGTTATTAGCCACGACAGTAAATTAACGGAATATTTTGTCGAAAACCTAATCGTTTTAGGGGGCAATGATGAGTAATGTTGTTGAAATAAATATCTTTAATTTTGCCTTGATCTATTTATTGCTTGTTGTTGTCGCTGCGGTTATGAAAATAAGTAAAATTTCACAAACGAAGTTGTTGCTAGTGGCAAGTATTCGGATGACGATTCAACTGACCCTTGCTGGGTATATCATTATGTACATGATAAAAAATCCATCGCCGATTTTCGTCATCTCGTATCTTGCAGTAATGAGCCTATTTGCAGCCTACCGAACACTTTCGGTCAATAAGGGTTTAAATCGAAAATTTCAGCTTATTATTTTTGCTTCTATCACAGTGCCTGCAATCATAATCATCTTCTTTTTTATCGTTGTTGTGATTCGAGAAAGCATTTTCAACCCTCAATATGCGATTCCTATTGGGGGGATGGTGATGGGAAATGCGATGACCGGGATATCCATTGGGGTGAAGTCGTTTATGGGAAAGATAGAATCTTCTAAATTGCAGATAGAAGTTCTGTTAAATCAAGGAGCAAAACCCAAAAACATTCTTAAGCCAATGGCAAACAGCGCTCTTGAAATGGCTCTTTTGCCCACGATAAATTCCATGCTTGGAATGGGAATCGTATCGCTCCCAGGTATGATGACAGGGCAAATTTTATCTGGGGAATCTCCGACAAATGCAATTTTATATCAAATTTCGATAAATATTTGTATTGCAGCAGTCGTTTGCTTGGCTGTTTTCTTATCTCTAAACTTCGGGTATAAAACACTTTACAATAAAGAAAATCAATTTACTTATACCTCTAGGACTAGAGACAATTAGCATATTATCATCAAAATTACATTTGCAAAAATAGGAAGAAAAAAAGAACGAAAATATTGTAAAATAGCATAAGGGGCTAAGATGTATTTTGAGTATGGCGAAAAAGAAATAAATTACCTTAAAAGTAAGGATAAAAAACTAGGCGATGCTATCGAAAAAATTGGGATGGTAGAGCGCCCAATCGATGACGATATTTTCACTGCAATCATACGTGCTTTTTTAGGACAACAAGTCTCGCGGCAGGCAAGAGAAACCGTTTTCAACCGTATGCAAGATTCACTTGGTGAAATTGAGCCTAAGACAATATGCCCGTTAACAACAGACGAAATTCAGGCTTTTGGAATGACTTTTCGCAAGGCCCAGTATATAAAAGAATTTGCTCAGATGGTTTTAAGTGGGGAGTTAGACCTTGACTCACTGCAGCTGCTTTCCGATAAAGAGGTAATTGCTAAACTAAGTCAAATAAAGGGAATAGGGGTATGGACTGCCGAGATGTTGCTCGCTAGTGCATTAAAACGCTTAGATGTTTTTAGTTATGGCGATATTGCCATTCATAGGGGACTACGGATGTTGTATCGCCACAGAGATATTTCCAAAGCAAAATTCGAAAAATTCCGACGACGCTACTCTCCTTATGGGACGGTAGCGAGCGTCTATTTATGGGCGATAGCCGTAGGGGCTATTGATGGCCTTACCGATCCAAAAACCAAAAAGAAAGTAATCAGTCAGGCTAAGACAAGTGTTGATTATTTTTAGAGATAAGCGAGGAAATCTATGATCGTTAATATAAGTGGCCGAACCGATGTGGTTCATCATTTCTCAGATTGGATGTTTAAGCGATTTGAAGAAGGGTATGCTTTATCAAGAAATTCTCTTTTTCCTCGGCATATTAGGCGATACGAGTTGACACCCGATAAAATCGATTGCATTATATTTGGCTCTAAAAACTATGAGCCTGTTTTGTCTAGGATTCATGAAATATCAGATAGGTTTGCTACCTATTTTTATTATACAATTACGGCTTATGGTAAGGATGTAGAGCCAGGAATCCCTTCTATAGAGCAGAGTATAGAAACCCTCCTTAAACTCGAGAAAATTGTTGGAGCAAAGAAGATAGCGTGGCGTTATGACCCCGTCCTGCTAACCGACTACTATACCGTAGAAAAGCATCTTGCTGCTTTTGAATCGATTGCAAAAAGGTTAGCAGGACATATTGATCGCTGCATTTTTAGCTTCGTCGAAATGTATTCAAAGCATAAAACAAATTTTCCAGAGTTGCTTACGATTTCAAAACAGGAAATGGAAACTCTTAGCGAAGCATTTGGAAAAATTGCTAAAAAATATGCAATTATTCTGCAAACCTGTGGACCCGAAGAAGATTATGCTAAATACGGAATTAATTCATCTGGTTGCGTCACCTTCGATATCTTAGGTCCGGCAAATAACTTAGAATTTAGAAAACTCAAACACCGAGGATTTCGCGAAGGTTGTCACTGTATCGAAAGCCGAGATATCGGAATGCTCAATTCCTGCCCAAATGGATGCAAATATTGCTACGCAAATAAAAGCATGGCACAAGCCGTGCAAAATTATCATCTACACGATCCATTATCGCCACTCTTAATTGGCCATGTAAAACCAGAAGATGAGGTTAAACCCGGCGCTCAGAATTCATTTTTAACAAAAAAATGCCGATAATATATTGTATTAACAAGAAAATAGGTAATATTTAGCGTGTTGCTATATTTTATATTATTTGTTACTATATTAGGTTGTTTTTATAGCCAATTTTTATTTAAGGTGAAAGATTATGAAGGAATTTTTAAGACGACTAAATAATGTCCCAATTCGGAAAAAATTTGACCCCCTGTTGTGGGTTATTATTTTAAACATCGTTTTTATCAGCCTCTTTTCATTTTCCACTGCTTTTCTTCAAAATAAATCATCAGAAAATATTATCGATCGGCATGTCCGCCATAAAGAGCAACTGAGTGCAATCATTCGTAATATGTATGTCTGTCGAGTATTAGGGCGCGATATTTTATTTGCCAATGAGCAAGATGTGACAGTTGAATATTACAAAGAATATCTTGCTGCGTTTAATGCGCTCGATGATAAAATGGAAAAATACTCATTTTTTTTGAAAGGGGAGCAACTTGCAGAATTTGAAAAAATTATTGTGGAAAAAAATAAATATAAAGAGGCGATGATATTATCAGCAGATATTTGGATGAGTGGAGGCGAATTTGATGAAGCGGTATTAACGCTTCAGGGTGTCACTCCGATAGCTAATGCATTTTTTGGAAGTATCGATAATTATTCTAATGAAGAAGAGAGAATGCTGAATCTTGCATTAAAAGCCAATGAACGCCTTGTGATTATTATCTTTGCTTCTGGAGTCATTTTTAATTCGTTAGTCATAGCATTTGTAATCTTCTTTGTATCTTTCTTTTCAAAAAGCATGAGCATTAGTTTAATAAAACTAGAAAAGGCAATGTCCGAAATTGCAGAAACAGACAATTTGCAAATAAAGATACCCGAGGAATTATACACGAAAGATGAAGTTGGACGAATTGCTAAGGCTTCAAATAAATTAAAGACGATGCTACTAGAATATTCATTTAGAGAAATGCTTACAGGCGGGTTAAACACAAAAGCCTATTATGAAGAGCTAAATGAAATTTTTGACAACGAAAAGAGCGAAAACGAAATTTGGTGTGTTATTGCCGATATGAATAATTTGAAAATGATAAATGATCAACTTGGGCATATCGAAGGAGACAACGCTATTAGAAATTCGTATCATTGTGTCAATAATAATTTTAAAGAATTTGGAAAGACCTTCCGAGTTGGAGGCGATGAATTTGTTTCCTTGCTAAAAGGCTGTACGCAGGCGGAAGTTGATAAGGCTATTTCTAAAATCATAGAAGAGATTGATGGGATTAATAAAAACAATGAACCTCGATTCTCGCTCGCATTTGGGTGTGGGCAATTTTCTGGAAATACCCTAGATGAATATAAGGAATTCTTTAAAGCGGTAGACAAAAAAATGTATGCAAACAAGCTTGCGTGCAAGCAGGCAAGGCTTCGTGCTCGTGTGCAAAATCCTATAAATAAGGATGATTTATAAGTTTGTGTCGCATATTAAATATAAGAATATTAGGAGTTTAAAAATGAAGAAATTGGTCGTAATTACCGGGGCAAGTTCTGGTTTTGGGAAAGCACTTGCATTGGAGTTTAATAAAGCGGGTTATCCGTTGTTGTTATTAGCTAGAAGAGTAGAAAAGCTAGAAGAATTGGCATTAGAAAATGCGCTTTGTCAAAAAGTGGATGTAACCGATTTATCTGCCTTTGAAAAGGCGGTTCGTCTAGCCGAAGAGAAATTCGGAAAAACCGATTTGCTAATTAACAATGCAGGGGTTATGTTGCTAGGAAATCTAGAATCGCAAAATGCTAGCGAATGGCAAGAGATGCTAAATGTCAATGTTATGGGCGTGATGAATGGCATGCAAGTTGTCATGAACGATATGAAAGCGAGACAATGTGGAACCATTATTAATATTTCATCCATTGCTGGCGTTAAACCCTTTGGAAATCATGCGGCTTACTGCGCATCAAAATATGGAGTGGTGGGACTTTCTGAAGTTGCACGTGGAGAATTGTCAAGTCATAATGTTCGCGTTATGCGCGTTTGTCCTGGCGCAGTCGATACAGAATTGCTTAGCCATACAACAAGCGATGCAATAAAAGAAGGGTATTATGAATGGAAAAACTCGCTTGGAGTGGGTGCTATCACTCCAAACGATATTGCAAAGACTATCAAATTCGCATACGAACTTCCGCAAGGCGTTAATATGCGAGAAATACAAATTGCCGATACACGGCAAGACGCTTAATAGTTAGTCAAATAACTTTACAGTAGAAAAGTCGAGTATCATTTTTTCTAGGGCGCGGTATTGTTCTGCGCCTATTATTTTGTAGTATAAGCCGTGATCGCCGTTGGGGTAAAATTTATATGTATAACTGTTTTCGAAAAATTCAGGTGTCGGATTGTCGGGCAATGAGGTAAATTTTTTGCCAGAGCAAAATTCGATTCGGTTTATTAGGTCAATCGATTGAAAGATAGGAACAACGTCGTCTTTATCGCCATGTAAAATAAGCATGTCAGGAGTATTGCTGTTTGCTAAATGAATAGGGCTAAAAATTTGTCGTGTGTCGTATGGAATGATTTTAAGGAGACTATTGCCAAGGCCGCCTTTTCGTTTGCTAAAGACGAGCCGATAATCGGAAAGCGTTTCTAAGTTTGTGGGTCCAAATTCGTTAACAATTCCTTTAATTTCAATCGAAGTTAGTTTTTTGTCGCGATCACTAAACGGGGCTCGTGGAGATTCGCTTTTGTTTGTTTGCATAAGAGCAAACTGCATGGCAAGATGAGCGCCAGCAGACTGTCCGTGTAAAACAACACGCGACATGTCGAGATTGTATTTTTTCGCATTATCGCCTAAGAAAATAAAGGCGTCTTCAACATCTTTAACAATGTTTTGCATAGGGGTTTCTGTTAAAAAGCGATAGCTAATGGAAACGACAGTAATTCCCTTCTCGTTTAACGGTGCAACTAATTTGAAATTTTCTTCTACAACGGTTTCTCGGGCACGTATAAATTCCTTAGCTCCGCCAATCCATGCGCCACCATAAATATGGACAAAAACAGGGTTGCCAGTTTGTGAGGCAAGCTCTGATTCGTTTGTTGCATGATAAATGTCTAATTTGAGGTTTTTAGTTGGGGTCTTTTTGAAGATAATATTTAGTTCTTGCTTGCCTGGTAGAGGGGGAAGAAGTTTGACGCTTTCGGTAAGCTCGACTGTCCAACTGCTTAGGCAGCTTGAGGTGAAAAAACAGATAAAAACAATGATAAATAATTTGTTGAATAATTTCATTTTATATACTCCTGAATTATTTTATCGCGTGGGGCTAAAGATGTCAAACAATAGAAAGATAATTACAAAAAATTTATCTTTTGGAATAGTGTGGTGCAGATAAATAGCTTGAATCTTTTAGATTTCCAGTTGGGTCGTTGTCTGTTAGCTTAAGGATAATACCTTCTAATTTTTCAAGTTGCTTGTTGATAGTGTCAATTTCTTTTTGTTGATCGATGATGACTGTGTTAAGTTCATCGATTTTGTTTTCTTGGTAGGCTAATTTAATTTCTAGGTTGATGATGGA
>CAYJGX010000008.1:17427-45729 GCA_964369795.1 uncultured Spirochaetaceae bacterium | reverse complement strand
AAAATTAAATCGTGTTTTCATGTGTCCTCCATGAAGGAGGAACTATTATTGTTAATAATAAAATACACATGATTTTGTTATCTGTCAAGGGCTCTTTTAACTTTTTTTAAAAAAATCATAAAAAATCCCCTAGTAGCAAAGCCACTAGAGGAAGTAACAATAATAGTTCCTCCTTAAAATTAATCTCTGTTAATTCATGAAGGTTATTGTTAATTTAAATATAACTAGACGCTAGGGAAAAGTCAAGATTCTGCTTAACCTATTTTTTTATGCTTTCCCGGTCTCTTGGTTTTTACAGCCATAACAACAGCAGCAGTTGTTGCAGCAACAGCAGCAGTCCCCAAAACAACGACTGAGGCAATTAAAAGTTTCTTAATTCTTAAATTATCTTCCTTTAAGCTATCAATCTTTTTATTAGCGACTTCTAATTCCGAACTTACTTGTCTTATCGTTTTTATTAAATTAGAATTTTCTTTTTCAATTCGTTTTAATTCAGATTTTAATAGTGTAATTTCTTCTTTGTTATTTTTTGAATCTTGTTGTGCTGCTTCTAAACGGTTTTTAAGCTCATCAAGTTCTTTTTTTCTTACATCGAGGATAAAAAACTCACTAGTTTCATAAAATTCTGTCGCTCTATCCGATGAAAAAGAATAAGAGAGACGAGCATCATCCTGTAACCCAACATATTCATTAAATATTTTTGTTAAATTATCAAGGCATTCATTCACATCCTTTGGTAAAAATTTATCATTTTTTATATGTGCACTGTCATTTCCTTTTATTCTGATAATATCTATATATCCTTTTATATTGGGGAAAAGATTTACGATTTTCTCTTCTAACTTAAATAGGCTTTCTTTAGGTTTATTATTGATATTGTTTTCTTCTAAAAAAAGCGTCAACAACATTTCTAATGTTTTTCTAGTTTCAATTAACGAGGATGAAATAAAAACGCTATTTTTAGAACACATCCAAAAAAAATATTCAGAAATCAGCATCCTTTCGCGAAGTTGATCAAAATTTTTCTTTTTTGCTAGAAATTCTATGTTGTTATCTAATTGACAAAACATTATTTCACTCATTCACTTACCTCTTATATATTATACACCATAAGATTTTAGCTGTCAAATAATAATTTTTCAAGCCAAATTCGCCTTAATAAAACCCCAATCGAAGCCGCGTGCCACCAGTTTAGCAATTTCTTTGTCAGTTGGGGTACGAGGAGCAAACTCAGTTGCCTTTGCATTATCGCTTGCACAACAACTACCCGAATTGTTCACTTTATCGCAACTCCAATCCGATTTATTTCCATCTCCGTTAGTCTTGTTAAAATCCGTGGCACTTGCGTAATCGCTATCGCATAAACAATCCGAGTTGCTCAATCCACTTCCCTTCCGTCGGCGTTGCAACTTCTCCCAAGCCCGCAATAAGGCTTCAAGCTCCATTTTGTCGCTAATGCATTCGCGGACAACCGAGTTTGCAACGCTTGTCCCTACCCCGAGGCTAAATAATTCTGCCTGGATTTTACGGCGCCCCCAGTTTTTGGTTCGAGACCGCGACAAACAGCGTTTTTCGGCAAAGCGATAATCGTCGAGCAAACCGAGCTCGCGGAGTCGGGAAATTACTTTGTGGATAGTTTGCAACGGGAAGTTGCGCTTGCGCAACTTGACCTCTAGTTCGTAGGCGGCGTGTTCACGCATTGCGATTAGCTGCATTGCCTTTTCTCTGCATTCAAGTACCTCGGATTCGAGACGAAAGGCAGCCATTAGAATTTCGTCTACTTCTAACCCCTTTACAATGCGTTTTTCAAGCAAGAAATCACTGCCGACATAAAAAAAGGAACCATCTGAAAGTTCTACCGTGAAGGTAGATCCAGAGGTTCCTCTTGTTTTTATGCGTACAACAGATGTTGCACTTTCCATATTAACGTTTTGAGAATTGGAAGCTTCGTCGAGCACCTTTTTGACCGTATTTCTTACGTTCAACCATACGATTGTCTCGAGTTAATAGACCATTTGCTCGAAGAGCAGGTCGATTTGCTTCGTCTACTTGGCATAATGCACGAGCAATACCCATGCTACAAGCACCTGCTTGACCTGTAGTTCCGCCACCAACAACGTTGATAACTAGGTCAAACTTACCTTCGTTGTTAGTTACAACAAGAGGTTTTTCCATAACTTGAACTAACAATGGGTTAGCAAAGTATGCCAATGGTTCTTTACCATTGATAACGATTTTACCATTTCCAGCTCGTAAATAAACTCGAGCAACGGATGTTTTTCGTCGGCCTAGGCCTTTTCCTAAATCTTCTGCCATTTAATTGCTCCTTATAGTTCTACTTTAATTGGCTGTTGTGCCGCATGTGGGTGATCTGCACCAGCGTAAACTTTTACGTTAGTGAATAACTTTCGACCTAATCGACCTTTTGGCAACATACCTTTAACAGCGTGTTCCATTGGGAAAACTGGGCGTCTTTTAAGAGCTTGAGCATAAGTATAAGTTTTAAGCCCACCTTGGTATTGTGAGTGGTGATGATAAAGTTTTTTATCTTCTTTTCCACCTGTCACTGCTGCTTTTGCTGCATTGATGATGATTACGTAATCGCCAATTTCTTGGTGAGGAACGTATTCTGGTTTTGTTTTTCCTCGGAGCAAGTCTGCCGCTTTAACAGCAACCTTTCCAAGAATTTGATCTTCTGCGTCGATGATGTACCATTTTCTAACTACATCATTGGGTTTAACAAAAATTGTTTTCATTTTGGCCTCTATCCATAATTTATTGATTGCCCAAAACCGGGCATTAGGCATCGTCAAACTCCACAAACGGGGATAAGTGATAATTTAACAATTTATAATGTCATTAATCGCAATATTAATCAAGGGGATTAAAAGATTAATCTTTTTATTCTTTTGGCTTAGATCTTGGGCGTATCGGCTCCGTTTCACTTCGCCGTCGTTCCTTCTAGGGCTAGGCTCTTTGAATTTTTCCAAAATTCAAAGGATCTCGCCTTCGGCGACCCTTCCAGGAACTTACGCATTTAAAACAAAACCTTCCCTACCAACGCCTTTTCCCCCTCACTAAGCTCGAGGGGCAAAAGGGAGGCCCCTCGCATACCACGAGAAAGAAAAATTCCCTGCTCTAAATCGGTCTTGATCAGTTTTTCATACTCTTCATCGCTTCCAAGAAAGCAAATATAGGGACCTGTTCGCTTCCAACGAGGGTTATCGCCAAGCGAAGCAGATTGCAACTCGTCAAACCACTCAAAACTCGGTATGCCCTTCCTTTCCAAAAAGTGAATATAGTCGTAAACGGCACGTTTGGCTCCCGCTAGAACCACAGGCGAAATGGGTCCCATGCCATGCATGAGAGCATTTGGAGTTGCAATTCCAGAGACGGCAACCGGACCATTGGCAAAAGCAAAAGGCAACCGTGCTAAAAGAGCACAAGGCTCATTTTCCATTTCTGCGATTGGGGAGACGATAACTTCTCGATGAGGCTGCCAAAAATAAATATTTTCAAAATCGCTTGGATATAAGGTTTTAAAATCGGGGTGCTTTCGAGTTAAGTAGTCACGAGCCCAAAATTCATCGGGAAAAATAATCCAATCTTGCCGAAAAGGATAGAGGGTTGCAACCGCCTTTTGTAAGCGAGCCAACTCGACCGTAGAAAATGAAGGCAATAGTCCCTTTTCTAGCTCGTTTTTCATGGCTAGTACAGCTCCACCTACTCGGTGTCCTAAAATAGCACAGCCTTGTTCTCGAGATAAATCTAAAAGTCGCTTGTTGCCGTGGGTATAAAGACGAAAGCCTTTTGCTCGCTTTATCGTTGGTAATTTTTTCATGGTTGCTCCTAATCTTCGGATATTAGCTCTAGTCGGCTGTATTTTGTGAAAAATTGATTGGTTGCGCCGCTTTCAAAGCGAACTAGAACGAGCTCTTGATCTTTTGCCATCCAATTCTTGATAATGCACCCTCTTCCGTAGTCGTCATGATAAACATAACGCCCCTTCTTATAGGGAGAAGATTCCAATAACTCATCATCAACATCATCTTCATAGGCACCATGCACCTTTTGATTGAAAGGATTGCTTGATCCATTGCGATGTTTTGTCGTATAAGAGTCGGGAACCTCTCGCAAAAATCGAGAGGGAGCTAAAGTTTGATGGCGTCCATATAAGAAGCGGCTTCCCACCGAGGTTAATGTTAACGTTTTTCGGGCTCGCGTCATGGCAACATAGAAAATACGACGCTCCTCTTCGATATCTTCTAAAGAGGTTAGACTGCGTTGCGATGGGAATACACCCTCCTCTAGCCCTGTGACCAACACATGGTCAAACTCTAAGCCTTTCGTATTGTGCATCGTCATGAGGGTCACGGCAGGAGTCTCTTCTTCGCCCTCTTCTAAATCATTGGCCGTTAAGCTCGTGTCTAATTTCATCTCTTCTAAAAAGGCGACAAGTCCCTCTTTGCCACTTGTGTACTCTGATGCCATTTTGATTAGCTCATTTAAGTTTTCGATTCTAAACGTTTGTGAATTCTTGTCCTCGTCCTCGAAGTATGCCCAAAGTCCCGACTTCTCTAGCAAAGTTTGAACAATCGCAGCAACCGTCGATGTCTCGATTGCCAGGCTCGCCGTCTCTATTGCATTGACTAATAAGGCGGCTCCTTGCGCAGCTTTTGAATTGCCCTCGTTTGCGAAAATCCGTGTTGCAAAAAGAAGGTTGCCAGAGTCGTCTCCTGAAAGTTCAAGAGAACTATTAATAATTTTCATTTTAGAAGAGGCCCCAATGCCTCTTGCAGGCTTGTTGATGATTCGACTAAAGGCGATCTCATCTTTTGGATTGATAAGGAATCTGAGTAGGGCAATGGCATCTTTGATTTCTTCTCGCTCAAAAAAGCCAACCGAGCCCACGAGTTTATACGATATGCCCATTTGAGAAAAAAGTTTTTCAAAAACAACCGATTGCGCATTAGAACGATATAGGATTGCATATCCCGATGGATTTTTCCGGTCAATCCATTTGACTGCAAATTCGCCCTCATTGGTATCTCGTAAAAATTGATGGATAGCAATCTTAGAGCCACTAGGGTTTTCTGTCCATAAAGTTTTCCCTAACCGCCCACTATTTCTAGTGATCATTTCGCTTGCCGCTTGAATAATATTCCCAGTAGACCTGTAATTTTGTTCGAGCTTTATAACCTCTGTGCCAGGAAAAAAATCTTGAAAAGATAGAATGTTCTGGACCTCTGCACCTCTAAATCGGTAGATAGATTGGTCATCATCACCCACGACACACAAATAGGTTGTGGGAGAGTATAGGAGTTGCAACAATTGAAATTGTGCCACATTAGAATCTTGATACTCATCTACAAGAACCACTCTAAATTTTTGATGCACCTTTTCTCTTATACTCTCGTGTTCATTTAAAAGTTTAATCGATTTTAGAATCATATCGCCAAAATCGACATTGCCTATTTCATCTAGGCGTTCTTGATAGCGTTTATAAATAGCAGGGAGTTTTTCGTCTGCTTCTAATATAGAAAGATCGTCATCGGGAGAAAGGGCATAATCCTTTGCCCTCGAAATCCAAGAAAAATATTGTTTTAAGATTTTTTTTTCTATTTCTGGAAAGAGTGATTTAAGTAGAGAGATGGAATCATCATCGTCATAAATGGAGAAGTCATTTGAAAGACCAATATAAATTCCATATCGCCTAAGCAACCAACCACAAAAAGAGTGAAAGGTTTTAATCATTGTGCTATGAAAATCGGGAGAAATATTGAGTAGCCTTTCGCGCATTTCTTTACACGCTTTGTTTGTAAAGGTGACAGCCAAGATATTCCAAGGGGCAATGCCAAGAGATTCGATAAACCAAGCGATTTTTACAATAATGACTCGCGTCTTGCCAGAACCCGCCCCCGCGAGTATAAGGAGCGGGGCGTCTGTGTGAACGACGGCTTCGAGTTGTTTTTCGTTTAATCCTTGTAGATAAGGCAGATTTAAGTCACTAGACAAGAATTGCCTCCACGTCTACCCCGTTCACCCGAATGATCTTACATTTTACGACGTCGCCTGCCTTTACTTTTTCGCCGTTGACAACAGTTAGGCCATCAACCTCGGGGGCTTGAAAGTAAACTCGGCCCAAAGCTAAGTCTTCGCCTTCTACTCGTTCTTCTATCCAGCAAGTGAGAGTTTCTCCAATATATTTCTGTAATTTTCTTTCGCTAATTTCTTGCTGGATCCCCTGAACAAGAGGAAGGCGCTTGTTGCCTTTTTTCGATTCAAATTTATGTTTAAACCTAGTTGTTAGCTCGTAAGAAGCCGTATCTTCTTCTAATGAATAGACAAAAAAACCCGCCCAATCGATGTTTGCCTTTTGGATAAAATTGCAAAGTGTCTCAAAATCTTTTTTAGTTTCACCAGGAAAGCCAAGCATAAAGGTGGAACGGATTACGACATTAGGGACCTTCTCGCGAATTTGCTCTAGTAATTTTAAATAACTCTCTGCATTCCCTGCCCGATTCATCGATTTTAAAATAGGTTGGCTAGCATGCTGAAAGGGAATGTCTAAATAAGGCAAGAGACGGGGCTCACTTTGCATAAGATCAAGCAACTTTAAATCGAAGGTGTCGGGATGCATGTATAGTAAACGGATAACAAATTCTTTCTTGATAGCAAATATTGATTTTAATAGGGTCATTAAGGTAATCGATTTGTCTGGGTTCCAAGATAAGTCTGCCCCTCCTTGTCCATAATCAAACAAGTTTTGAGCCACAAGATTTATCTCATAAACACCATCATCAACAAGCGACGAAACTTCTTCCACTATTTCTGCCACTGGGGTACTAATGACATCGCCCCGAATTAAAGGAATGGCACAAAAGGCACAATGGCGTTTACACCCTTCCGAAATTTTGACATAAGCAAAACCGTTGGGATTGAGTCGCTCTTTTCTAAATTGATAATGGAGGCTTACGCTATTATAAAGAAATGGGCTAGGGGCTGTCTCTATCGTGAGGCGGGAGAGTTTGCCCTCACCTTTCTCTGCTGTCGGAATAAGGGCAATTCGCTCTATTTCGGGAATAAGAGCATCCATATTTTTATTGCCTAAAATTCCGCTTAACTCGGGAAACGAATGAAACAATTCATTGCCATAGCGCTGAGAGAAACATCCAATAGCGAAAACTTGCGATTTTGGATAGTCGGCAATAAACTCGTGCAAGACATTAACTGCCTCTTCTTTTGCCGGAGCAATAAATCCGCAAGTATTGACTAAAATTAAAGAAGCAGATGCGGGACTGCCTTGCAATTCCCACCCTGCTCTTTGCATTTGTGCAATAATCTTCTCGCCATCGACCTGATTCTTAACACAACCTAGATTTTCCAAAAAAAAAGTTTTTTTCATTATTTGTCCAATAAATAGTACCCAAGCTCATAGCCCCCATCTGCGGGAAGCTGCTTCCAGCAAAGAATAAAGGCAACAGAGGGGTCTTTTAATTCGGGAAGCGCTACTACCTCGTCATTAACACTGATAGCAAGTGCGTTTCCGTTTGCTCCCCACACGATGATACCAGCTCGTAGTTCAAGAGCTAGAGGTTCGTTAGAGTTAAGTTCTTTTTCGATTGTAGTCGCACCATCTGCCCGATAGGAAATCCAATTTTTTGATTTAGCGGCAAGTTTAAATTGAACGGGTTGCATTTCGGATCCACTCATAATAACAGCATCTGCTGTTTCCATTGGATTTGCCTTATAAAAATCGTCCGTAAACATGGGATCTTTTAACATAATTCGTGGTGTATCTATAAAGGCTAAGTCGATTTCAAGGGAGACTCTATTGCCTCGCAGCAAATCTAAGAAAGAAAGTTTTATGTCATTTATTTCGTCGTCATTTAAGTCTACAAGTACAAAATCTTGTTTTTCGACTTTGACTCCTTGGGATTCCGACGCTTTATTTCCAGAAACGATGAAATGAGCAATCCCTTCTTTAGTGTCGAGTCCGTCGAATAAGATCATAAAATCTTCGCCACTGACCGCTTCGGTCATTGCAATGGAATCTTTGAGTGTGACTTCGAACAACTGCCTCGTTGAATTAAATTCATGGATATCGGCTTTCCGAGACTGTAATAAAAGTGCGTTCTGTTCCTTTTGATTAATAACGAGCATTGTCACCAAGACAATTAAACCAGCAAGAGCTAAAACTCCACCAAAAACACCTAATCCCAAATAAAGTTTCTTTTTATTGACTTTCTTAGAAGAGGTAACGAGTTCTTCTAATGGAACAGGTTGCCCTTGAATAACCAAATTTCGATACATCTGCACGAGTCGATCGGGGTCAAACCCTAAGAATTCTGCATAATTTCGAATAAATCCTAAAATGTAAGTCTCTCCCGGAAAATCAGAAAAATCTTCCATTTCGAGTGCTAGTAAATAATTTTTTAATATATTGGTTTCTCGTTCAACTTGTTCAATTGATAAACCCCGCTCTTCTCGAGCTTCTCGTAATTGATCCCCTAGTGATTCCATATTGCCTTCCTATTATTCGGGTGTATAAATAAAATTTTTAACTGTATGTGCATTTCCCGGAGGATCATATTTAAAAATATTCTCTGGGATACTGATATTCGTTTGTATATTCATGTAGTCGATAACAACACGTGAACCAGAAAAAGTATTCCCCTCGATTCTTCGGATTAAATTGTTAGAAGTAAATGAAATAACTAAGTTTCTAAATTCTAAACTTCCCCATTTAGCATCAAATTTAAGTTTAATAACCTCTTCCTGAGATTTAGCTTCTAAGGGAACAAGCTTATAGCCTTCTGAGCTATAATAACTGTACTTATAATATTTTTTTAACATTGATAATCCCTTCGAAGAAGCGAGATTGTTCTCGGCTACCATTTCTTGTTGTAAGACGACCCTTTCTTGTGGGTCATATAGTGTTAAATTCCCGTCTGCAACACACAATATTGCCCCATCATTAAAATCGAGACGAATGTCGCCATCTTTAACATAAATTGTCCCTTCCATATCTTTTTGATTTCGCATCTTGATGACAATTCTTGCTTTGTAAGTAGTAAATTGTGCATAATGATTACTGACATCTTCAAAATAATCGTAAACTTGCATTGCTTGAGCTGATGCAAAAAGAGCACTAAATAGAAACAGTACTAAAAATAATAACCTCTTCTGAACCTTTTTCAAAATAATACCTCGCAACTAATAATATCCTTATTCTATAAAAAATTCTACCCTGTAATATCAAATTCTCTATCTTTGAGTGCTTTTGCATGCACATCTGTCGAATATTCGATAATTTCATCTAGCTCCGATTCTGGCAATGTTGTCCCTTTAAATGGAGAAAAAATTAAGGTTGATGAAAGTTTTTTTCCTCCATATGAAGCACCATAACTTCGCTTTTCTCTTCGCCATTTTCGATACAAAAGCCCGATTTTAGCTTTCTTATACGAATGCGTAGCAGCCTCTTTTGCATAGATTCCCATTGGATTTAACTTTATAAAATAATGATTTCCTCTTCTGGAGAATTTTATTGGGCAAAAAGAAAACGATTGATCTTCCTCTTTTTTTTGTGCCACAATTAATCCATAGCCATTAATTCCCACCCCAATCCATCTATTTACAAATTGAGAATTAAGCACCATTTGCTTTTGGTTCTCTAATAGGGAAGCCATTTCAGGCTTATCAATTTCCATGACAGGAGAGCCCCCCCGAGATTTCGTCAATACAGAGTCGCGCCAGTAAAGAAAAGGTTTTGACATCACCTTAATTTCTGGCAGACTAATTTCTGCTGGTAGTAATTCATCTAATGATAAATCTAGAGGGGTCCCACCGACTCCCATCTTATCTAAGGCGTCTCCGTCGGGAAAATCGACTTGTACATTAAAGTATATTTGAGATTTTCCCTCGAGTAAGGAATAAATATACTTCCACTTGATTGCCTTCATTTTAGGCCGCAAAACCAAGCTTCCTGAAACTATCATCTGTGCAACACCGTTTTGCGCAGAAATATACTCTAAATGTCCAAAATCTTCTAAAAGTTTACCATTGCGGACAATTGCAAAACGAGTAGTAATAGCTTGAGCATTAAAAATTTCTTTGCAGGTGACAAGCACTCCTTTAGAAGGATGGTGCTCTACCCGAATTAGGTTGTTTTGTATATAGTTTTCCCCAACTTTAAAGGGGTTGTCAGAATCTTTCTTTATTTTCATTTTAAAATCTTCTGGAGTTAGAGCCTTTTTGTAATCTTTTGCTTGCTCCGAGACAGACAACAGCAACAATGATGCACTCTCTTCTATTTGCTGAGCCTTCGCAATCCCCATTTCGACATAATTGATGCGATCGGTAATATAATTAGGACCAAAATAGTTTTCTCCTAGCAATTTTACTAATTTACTTTCGATTTCGACAACCTTTTCTTCGACCGATTTTGCTAGTCGTCGCCTTCCTGAGCCCTTTGATACAGAAAGGGCCTTGTCACAGTAAAGCCGGGTTCTTTCGATGTGAGACCACAGCACTCTATTTTCCCATTTATCCGCCCAAAGTTCATTGCCTCCAAGCGAGCTTGAAACCAAATCACGGTCAATTACAAGCAGACCTCGTGGAGGGTTGCGTTTAACATACTGAGATGGGGTTGTAAATATAAGAAAGGGTAGCATTGCAATTCTATCGATTTCTTCTTCCAGATAACAATACGAAGGGCTTTCCCAATCCGCATCGTTATCAAACATAAGCGAAGAACTAATATATTCATCAAAAAGCAAAAGACATTCATGTATTTTTGGATGTTTGACTTGTTCATTTCTGAAATTAAGAATCATTTTACGAAGTCCCCCTTCGTTAATGACATCTATAATTGACAACGAGGGGATGAGTATCGTTTTATCATTCGATGCAGTTTTAGTTAACCATGTTGGGTTATAGCGTTGTGCAAATGGCAAATTGCCGACTAAGTCGGTGCAGTAGCAACTGTCTAATCCATTGACATTAAAACTTATACCATTAATTCCAAGAGACGTTAAATACGGCAAGAGTTCTGGTGAATAGGCACCCCCCGCCATAGGCATGTAGGGTTCTGCTAAGCGCACAAAAGGATTATCTTTTGTCGCTGAATTTAAAAGTTGAAGTTCTCGTCCTGTCATCATTGGCATGAGCGCTTCATTTCGGGAGTAGTCATTTATTTCGTCGTAACCCACGGCAACACGCGTTTTGATGTCTTCAAGCAAATGAGGGGCTAGTTTTTGTAGCAAGTCGTAGCTTGAACCAGCAGAAATAGACCAAGTGACTTTAAGCATAACTCCTTTTTGATTGAGGCGGTTAACCGAATTTAGGAGGGCTTGTAACCGTGCTACAAATTCTTTTTTTTCTCCTTCTTTTCTGCCAGCTTGTTTATTATCAACAGAATCTACTGCAAAACAAAAATCTAAAATAATCCGCAAAGAGAGAGCGATTTTCTGAATAGGAGAGGAACGTTTTTTCATAATTTATTATACTTTGTCTTTTCTAAAGTCGCAAGGAAAAAAAATAAAAGCTAGAGAATTTAGACCTTGACAGTCGCCTTACGAGTTGCTACCCTAGTTTATGGACTATTCTATTTTTCTCTTCGCTGGACAAGGCAAATTATCTCTTTCGCCAATACAAAATGTCGCTAAAAAAAATCAGTTGTTAAACTCTTTTCTTACTCCAATTCAGTCATTATTATCTATCCAAGAAGACAATCTACTTTCTACCACCTGTCAACAGCCATTGCAAGCACTCGCATCACTTGCCCTTTACAAAACACTTGCGACGCCTAATCCAATTGTTGCCGGCTTTAGCTTAGGCGAACTGCCCGCACTTGCAGCTGCAGGCGTCCTCGCCGAAAATGATCTAGAGAATTTCATACAACAACGTGCCACAAGCATGTTTAATTGTTATCTATCACAAGAAAAATTAAACCCTCAAATGCTCGCCATTTTAGCAAATCCTATAGATCCCATCATCAATATAATTAAAAAAAATCCAATTGACAATCTTTACATTGCAAATGATAACTCCTCTCGCCAAGTGGTCGTCGCAGGAACCGAAACTTCTATAAGACAACTGCAAGAAATTCTTCATTCTTCTTCAAATCAATGCCAAAATTACAAAATGGTTCCCTTGCAAACCCAGGGAGCCTTCCATTCTCCACTCATGAAAAGCGCAGAAGACGAACTTGCAACCTATGTAGCAAAACTCCCGTTACAACCTCCCACAATCCCCTTTTTTAGCTCGGTCTCCGGTAAAAGGGAAACGGATCCCGAGGCGATTCGCGCCCTTCTACAACGCCAACTCACCTCCCCTGTCCTATGGCGAGACACAATGCAATCCATCCAAAAATTTTGCACCCAAACCCAAGCTGTCGAATGCAGCTTGACTCCAATGTTGCAAAATTTTTGGCGCCACGACGTGGAAAACGGCCAGTGCCGCCAAGCCATTTCCCTCATTCCGTTAAATACAAAAATTCAACTCGAATTTTCTCCCGAAGACCCTATCTACAGCCAACATTTCGAAGGCTACCCCGTGGTACCGGGCTCCCTCATCCTAGAAACATTTATTAATATACTCGAACACGAGTTCCCCGACAAAAAAATAACCCTAGAACGAATCAAATTCTCAAAATTTGTTCGCCCTAAGGTCGCTACACTTGAGCTTCTTCAAACTCAGGAGACGGTTACTTGCACGCTCTTTCAAGACGATGAAAAAACAACCGAGGCTCGCTTTAATTTACTTTAACTTTAAGAATTGATACACTAGCGTATGCTCGTAAACCTCTCCCGCCTCCACCACAGGTGAAGGAAAATTCGATTGATTGACTGCATTTGGGAAATTTTGAGGCTCCAAGACCATGGCTCCCCGATGAATAAAAGGTTTTCCTCCCTTGCCAATAGTGCCATCTCCCATAAAATTCCCGCTGTAAAGTTGCATGCCAGGCGAATCTCCAAAAACCTTAAGCATAATCCCCGTTTTTTCTTCGTAAATAACGGCCATCTCGCGCAATTTTTCCTCCTCCCAGCCATCGATGACCCAATTGTGGTCGTAACCCACTGGCGACAGAGGTCCCGCAACGTGCTTTAATTGAACATTCTCATTCCAGTCTCCCGAATTCAAGTCGCTTCCGATAGCTTTCGCCACTCGAAAATCGAAGGGAGTCCCATCGACAGGAGCCAATTCCCCCGTCGGGATTAAAGTTTCGTCTACCGGCGTGTAGGCACCTGCATTAATTTTCATCATGTGACTTTCGATGGTTCCATTCCCTTGCCCGTTTAGGTTGATGTATGGATGGAAAGAAAGTGCGATAGGCGTTCTTTCGTCGGAGCGTGCCTTTGTTTCGATAATCAGCTCTCCCTCATTTGTAAGAGAAAAAGAGATGTCAAATCGAACCGTACCGGGAAACCCAGACTCTAAATGCGGGCTAATATAAGCAAACTTAACAAAAGCGCGGTCTCCCGCATTTCCATACCCTTGCACAGTCCAAAGCACCGAGTCCAAACCGACCGTACCTCCATGAAGTGCATTGACTCCATTATTTTGTGCTATCTGATATTCTTTCCCATCAACGGCGAATTTACCATTAGCAATTCGGTTTGCCACACGGCCAACGACCGTTGCATGCCACCCTTTTTTATCTCGATACTCTTCGAAAGTGTCGTAGCCAACAAAAAGATCTATTTTTTCCTTTTTTTTCGTAGGAACAAGCAATTTCTGAACGGTACATCCATAATCTGAAATATGTGCTTCCATCCCATTTGCATTTTTTAAAACAAATAAAGAGACAACTCTGTTCCCCATTTGCCCCCATCCCTCCACAGAAACAGATGGGGAGTCTTTTGTACAGGAAAAGGAAAAGATTCCCACAAAGAACAATGCACTCCATAAAAGCAGTCTATTCATTTTCATAATAATCTTTCCCTGTTATAAATCAAATTTCATCATTCGGCCCATTTGCTCTTCGTCTCGGAAACCAGCCACTTTTACATAAGAGGCTCCAAGTGGAATTTGAACCCAATCATTGCCTACAGGATAAAAAGAGTCTGGCTCTGCGCCTTGAAAAGAATAATGAAAATTGATATTGGCAAATTCACCAAAGAATTTAATATATTTTCTTCCTCCCTCTTTTTTAATTTCATATTGGGGGTCGTAAACCGATTTTGCATATTTAATTTTAGCTAAATCAAATCGTTTAAAATGTTCTTCGACTCTAGGCTGGAAATTTGCCCAATCTTTTTGTTCGTCCTTCGCCCATCCCCCTTCTGCAATCGCAAAACTTCGAGGCCATGTCATGTATTGTGCATGTCGCATTTCGGAGACTTCTTCTGACCATAAATTTCCTTGAATTCCTAAAATATACTGAGGATCAATTCCCTCTGGCATAGGATTATAATGATAGCTATCTGTTAGTCGTGCCATATTATAAGTGATAGGTTCGTAGTCTGTATTCCCTTGATATAAATCTAAATAGCAATAAGGAGAAGGAGACATAACCACTTTATGCTTTGCTTTTGCCGCAGCTATTCCACCTTCGGTTCCTCTCCAACTCATGACTGCCGCATTGTCTGCAAGTCCACCTTCTAGAATTTCGTCCCAACCAATGATTTCTCGTCCTTTTGCTCGAACGATATCTTCCATTCGCTGAATAAAATAACTTTGATGCTTGTCGACTCCAACAATTCCATTTTCTCGTCGATTTTTTCTGCATCGCCGACAAGTTCTCCAAAAGCCTTTCCAGGCCTCGTCTCCACCCACATGAATATATTCTGATGGGAAAAGTTCAATCACTTCATCAAAAATGTTATCAAACATTTCGTAAACGGCTTCGTTTCCTAAACAAAGGGTATTTGGGACTTTACCCCAAAATTTACTCCCTGGATTAACTTCTAAATTTCTAGCTTTTGGTGTTTTACAGGTCATATCTGGAAAACAAGAAATAAGCGCTAAGCTGTGACCAGGAACATCGATTTCTGGAAGAACTGTAATAAATCGCTCTGCAGCATAGGCAATCACCTCTTTAATTTCTTCTTGAGTGTAAAAACCTCCGTAAGTTGCCTCTTCTCCTGGTTTAGGAGGATCAAAACTCCACCAATCTCCCTCTCTTGGAACACGCCAAGCACCTTTTTGGGTTAATTCTGGGTATTGTTTAATTTCGATTCTCCAACCTTGATCGTCTGTCAAATGCCAATGAAAGACATTGTATTTATAAAGAGCCATCACATCGATGTAGTCCATAACCTCTTCTTTAGTAAAAAAGTGCCTAGAAACATCAAGCATAAGTCCTCGCCATTCGTATTCTGGATAATCTTCTATATAAACAGAGGCAATTTTCCAATCTGCTTTTTGCACAGAATCGGATGCAATTTCTGCTGGAAGAAGTTGCAATAAAGTAGTCACCCCATTAAAAAGCCCGTGGCTTGTTTTCGCAGAAATAACCACCTTCTCTTTTGAAGAGCGAATAGAATAGGCTTCGTCGCCCTCTAATTCCATTGCGTCCACAATTTGCAACGCAATCGCATTTGAACGAATAGCCCCTGTTGTCGCAATTTGAAGCGTAAATCCCATCGCTGGGGCTAGTTTTTCTTGCAAATAATTTGCAACTCCACCGCTTTGTGGTGCTTGACTTAAATCAATCCGAGTCGCCGAATTGATAACAAATTCACCAGTTCCTCCTACCTCATATACTTTTGGAATCGGTATAAGGGTGTTTTCTGCGAAAAGTGACGTGGTCATTATTAACATCAATAAAATAATTTTTTTGTATTTCATATAAAGTCTCCTACTCCAATTGTAGCACTCTTTTTTTAAAATCGCAAACTTTTTTTCTTGCTTTTTCACTTTAACTGTTATATCATTATTATATATATTAACGCGCAGGAATTCACTATGTTTCAAGGCACTCTAGATAACGACTTAGCCGACTTGCTAGGAATTGGCGAGGCTAGCCAGCCAGAAAAAGTCACCTTCAACAACCTCTTTAAAGACGAAATTGCATTAGAAAAAGGAAAAGAAGAATCCGTAGATCTCGAAATTAAAAAATTTGAGGTTCCTAAACATCTCTTTTCGGACACTCCTGACCCTCTTTTCACCACAAACGATTACTATCGAACCGTATTAGACGGAGAAGATCAAGAATCCGAACGTTTTCATAAAATTCTAAATGCTTTTGTCAAAGCAACCGATTCCCAAGAAAAAAGTACCTACCGCGGGCAACTTACCGGTGCATTTGCTAATTTAGGAGCTCGGTTTGCAGCTAAAATTTGCATGCCCAATTTTCCAAAACCAAAACAATTTGCGCTGCGTTACGGTTTAGTAACACCCGCGCTTATCACCCCAGAAGTGAGAACTCTCATCGGGCGAATTATTCAAGAAAAAGTCACAACAGAACCTATTTTCTACTGCGACGAATGGATTCGCAGTGTCGCTGTAGGGGCAATTAAAGCTTCTGCTCAAGATGAAACACAAGTTGCTAAAGTCGATAAAGAAAGCAAATCTTTTCAACAAATCGACAACATAGAGGCAACTATTCGATCAAACAAAGATTTAATCCAAATAAAAAGCCAAAACCTCATCGATGTAGAACGCATGCTCGTTGCGCTAGTACAGCGACTTACCGAAAAAGAAGAGCACCCTCGCTTTCCAGAACTCAATAGCCCCTATACCGGTGTGCACAAAAATATTTTTTCAGAAATATCTAGCACCTTAAGCTCCCTAAGGAACCTTAACAAAGATTTAGAAGCGACTTTTAACGACCTTGGCAGAAACCAAGACCGTCTAGATAACCTTAAACAATCTTTAGGCGACGAGTACGTAGAACAAACATCAGTCGATTCCGAGGTTCTAGCTGCCGAATATGGAAATATTCGACAAATGGCAAAAATGTGTAACGGGCGACAAGGGAATCACATTCCTGTCCTCATGAATCCCTTTATTCGAAACGAAGAGAAAAATTTGGGGACACGTGAACGTGTTTTAACTATTTTGCATGAATTAGAATCAATTGACAGCGAACTTTTTATGCGAACTTTCAAGCGTGAAACCTACCGTATTGTCCCCTATTTCATTTTAATTCCTTGCTATGGCGATAGCGGACTCTGTTGGGAGCCCTTTGAGCGAAACAACCGCGCCACTAGTCGCGGTAGACTTGCCGTTCCTATGTACCCAAAAGATTTAAAACTTGCCATTGTTACCGCCCTAGCAGATTTCCGCTGGCAAATTGCGAAAGAAAGAGCGGGTCACTATTGGATGGAAGAGGGAGTCACTGGTGGTTATTTCCAATATTACACCGACAACAAATTAAAAGGAAATATCAAAGAGCTTTTTATTAAAGATTACATTCTATGGATTATGAAAGAATCCGAAGGGATTCAGAAACTAGAAAAAGAGGTCAGAAGGGTTTTCTGGAGACATATGCCATTTGGAAGGGAGATCAAAGATTCGCTTCGAAATAGAGGAACCGTCTACATGGAATTGTGCCAGACCGATGTGAATCGTGCAAAATCCGATGGATATTAAGATAAAAAATAAAACGGCATTAGAAACAAGGTCTAATGCCGTTTTTGTATAATAAGCCACATGCTTTAAACATGGATAAATCCGATTCAAGCAAGGTAATGCCATGTTCCTCGGCTAGCATTTTCATTGTGGGCGTCACTTTCTTACTGCGAACAAAAAGAATATAAGAAATTCCTGCCATTTCTGCAGTCCGTATAGTTTGCACATTCGATAACCCGGTCACAAGCAATCCGTCATCTATAGCAAACGCCAAAACATCACTCATTAAATCGGAGGCAAATGCAACATCAATATTTGCTTCTAAGGGACCACAAATGAGTTTTGCTTCTACTAATTCCATTACATCTTGAAGTTTCATGACTTATTGTACCTTTTTGAGCCATTTTTCGCAACTCTTTTTATTCAACTTTTCTAAAAACTTCGGTAATGATAAATGGCGATTCTTCGAGAAGGATTTGATCTCCCTGCAATAAACTCCAGCTTCCAACACTACTCCCTAGTTTTAATTTTTGCATTTTTTTCTTAGAGAGCGATTTTGGAAGGTTGATGATCACATTTGAAGTCGATAACTCCTCTCGACTAAATAAAATTTTTCTGTCATCTAATGGAGCCACCACTATTTCTGAAAATTCTCCACCTTTTACCGCAATCTTTTGAGACAAGGCAGGTTTCCATTCTATAAATTCACTGAGTCCCCATGTAATCAAGCGAGAGGCATCGATACTTCGCATTAAGCCTCGTTCTTGGTGATTTTCTCCTGGTCCACCCATGAGCACTGCGATAAAACGAGTATCTCCCTCTTCCACAAGCAAAGAGACATTGGCACCCGATTTATTAATAAATCCCGTTTTAAGACCGACAACCCCTTTGTAGCGCCCAATGAGTTCATTGTGATTAAACTGGCGCACTCCCGCATAGGTAAATTCTTCTAGCCCAGTATAGTTAAAGAGATCAAAATTTGAGCCAAGCGATTCAAATAGATCGACTAGCGCTTTTGACAAGTAAGCAAATTCCAAAGGAGTTGTTTTGTTGTTATTTGAGTATCCAGATGGATCGACAAAAGTGGTTGCAGGATGGGTCACATACTGGCTAAGCAAATCGGTAGAGACTCGATTCATTTCGCTAACAAATGGCTTTACCCCACCCGACACATAATGGGCAACGGCATAGGCAGCATCGTTACCAGAGGGGACCATCAATCCAGAGAGCAGCTCACCTATTGATACACGACTTCCTGCTGTTAGGAACATGAGCGAAGAGTCCCTTGGTAAATTGCGATAATCTGCCATCGCTGGAACTATGAAAGTTGAATCTAAAGAAATATTTTCACGCACGCATTTTTGAACGAGCAACAAGGCAGTGACTAATTTTGTCATGGAGGCAGGCGGAATTTCTTCGTTAGCAAATTTTTCAAACAAGATAGCAGGGGGCTCTTGGTCTGGAGCAATTAGAACTGCATTCGTCGCATTTAACACGACAAGAGGCGGTTTAACAAAATCTTTAACCGAAAACTTAATAGCTTTTTGGCAACTTACTAAAGAAAATACAGCAATTACAGAAATTAAGATAAATGAACTATTCTTTTTCATATTTTCATTATATAATAAATTAGAATATTATGAAATACATTGGTGCCCATGTGAGCGCCGCGGGGGGAGTATTTAATGCACCCTTAAACGCTCACGCAATTAATGCAAACAGCTATGCTCTCTTTACCAAAAGCCAACGCCAATGGAATGCTCCTCCGCTAAAGCGCGTAGACATCGATTTATTCTCTGCCAACCATGCAACAACAAAATTAAACAAAGAAAAAGTTCTAGCTCACAATAGCTATCTCATCAACCTTGCATCATCAGACCCAGAACTCCGCGAAAAATCACTTAATGCATTTGTAGAAGAAATGCGCCGTTGTCGCGAACTTGGGATCACCCTTTTAAATTTCCACCCTGGGGCCCATCTTAATGCACAACCCATAAATAACGCCATTAAACAGGTTGCAGATCTTATCAATATTGCCCTCACAAAATGCAAGCGAGTCACCCCTGTTGTAGAGACAACAGCAGGACAGGGAAGCCAACTCGGTTCTAAGTTTGAGGAAATTGCATTATTGCTTTCGTATATCGAAAAACCAGAACGTGTAAAAGTTTGTATCGACACCTGCCACAGTTTTAATGCAGGCTATGATTTTAGAACAGAAGAAAGTTACCACCAAACAATGGACGAGTTTGGCAAGATTATTGGCTTTCACAATCTTGCAGGCATGCACCTAAACGATTCAAAAACTCCTTTTGCCTCGAATAAAGACAGGCATGCCTCTCTTGGTGAAGGCGAAATTGGCCTTGATGCCTTCAAATTCATGATGCAAGACCCTAGACTAGACGAAATCCCACTCATACTAGAGACACCGAACCCAGAAATCTGGATAAAAGAAATATCAATGCTAAGAGGTTTTGAAAAAAATGAAAGTAGCAAATAATCCATCCGTAGAAACTTCCATAGATGTGCTTAAGCACCTAATTTCCCTCTTTAAAGAGTGCCTTGAAACAAGATTTTCTAGCCGACAATTAGCACGTTTTGAAGAAGGGCTTTCTAAATTAAGTGCCTGCGAAGTTTTTAGCCTAGAAAACGACAACGAGAAAATATCTTTTTGGATCAATGTTTACAATGCCATTTATTTATACTTTTTAGCAAAAACAAAAACGAAATCACAAGCCAAACAAAACCCTCTTGCTTTCTATCTATTTTCTAACTACAACAAAATTCAAGTCGGGCATTCTCTTTTCACATTAAATGAAATAAAAGATGGGATCCTACGCCAAAATCGTATTGCAAAAAAACGTGCGAAACCCTGTTTAAAACAAAAAGACCCAAGACTAACCCTTTTACCCGAAAAATTCGACTATAGAATACATTTTGCCCTCTATAGCACTCCCGACTACCACTATGAACACACCTATTTCACAGATATAAACCTCGATTTCGAACTTGGAGAATGTGAACGCGTCTACTCAACAAGAAATTTCATCTACGATTTAGAATTTGCTAGAGTGGCTCACGTTCCTGTATACACAAAATATTTGTTTGACTTTGAGGAAAAATATCTTTCCGATCCGCAATTCGTCAATTTTAAGAGAGTTAAAATTATCATCGACTAATGAGGAACTTGTATGCATAAAAAATATTATTTATTCATTTTCATCATTTGCGCCATCTTTTTGCCCATACACCTGCTAGCAAATGGAACAATGGAACTTTCTAGCGGAATCGACTTAATGAAACACCCCGCTCTTGGAAAAATCACGCCCGACACCCAATTTCCATTGTCTCGCTTACCCAAATCGTTAAATTTAAGGCTTCCTGCAAAGATAATGGACAGAGCACTCGACTCCTCTGGTCTTTATTATGTGTTTGAAACCGATTCCCCTACACTTACTATTAGTTACTCACTTGTCAAAGGGCTTAGCATGCCACACATGAGTGCCACTGGAGTCAGTGGAATCGACATCTACAAAAAAGTTGGGGATTCCTACCAGTTTATAAAAAACACCTTTCCTATTAGCAAACAAGGAAAATTAACTATTTCGGATTTAGATGCTAAGCTTACCACCTACATCCTTGTTATGCCCCTTTATAATCGCCTAGATGCCCTAACACTTTCTCTTAGCCCAGGCTCACAGTTTAATTTTGTCACCCCATTTAATGAAGAAGAAGTAGAACCCATTATTGTTTATGGAACTTCGATTATCCATGGGTGCAGTGTTTCGCGTCCAGGGCTAGCACTCCCTAATCAACTTCGGTTTAGGCTCAATTGGCCCGTTGTTAGTATGGGGTTTGATGGTTCAGCCTATTTAGAAAAGGAAATGAGTGATTTTTTGTCTAATTTTCCCTCTAAACTTTTAATCATTGACCCGCTTTGGAATTGTCGCCACCTAACCAAAGAGGAAATTTACTCGCTAGCCAAATATTTTGTCACAAATTATCATCAACATCAACCTAACACTCCCATATTACTTGTAGGGCAGTCGCATTATCTGCCAATCCATCCCACCGAAAACGAAGAGGTTTTTATCAAACTCTATAGCGAACTTTCAACAACCATAGAGAACCTTTATTACCTTCCAGGGGGATCGCTCATTGGTAGCGACGGCGAAGGGACGGTCGATGGAGTCCACCCAAACGATTTAGGAATGGGCCGTCAGACAGATGCCTACGAGGCAAAAATTTTAGAAATCCTAAAAAAATAAAGACAAAAAAATCCGAGGTGGTTTAAACCTCGGATATCAAATTTAGCTATTAGCCTCGTGCCTTGTTGATGAGTTCAACAATTTCGTTAGCCTTTAGCACCTTTCCATAAGAAAGGACTTTGCCGTCGACAACAAGTGCGGGAGTTGTCATCACTCCGTAGCTTGCAATAACATTAAAATCGGTCACGTGGTCGACAACGGGTTCTAATCCCATTGTCACCAATGCTTCTTTAACCGCTTCTTCTAGCAAATTACATTTTGCACATCCAGAGCCAAGCACTTTTATTGCAGCTCCAGCTTCCTTCACTTCTTTCGCTTTTTCCACTGCATTTGCATCGATTCCACTACAACAACATCCGCAGTTTGATTCTTTCTTTTTTCCAAATCCAAATAATCCCATCATTTTCTCCTTATAATTAAAATCCTAAATAGAACATGTAAACACCAATTAAGGCGATCACAACTCCAATCGCAATCTTTAGACCTTTGCTAAAAGCTGCATATTTTTCACTTTGTGTTAATTTTTGAACTAAACCAACCGAAGTTCCACAAATAACGGCTAGAATACCATGGCCAATTGAATACATGAGTAGGAGTAAAATACCCCATACCAAACTTCCCTTTCCTGCAACAATGGCGAGCAAAGCAATTAAGACAGGTGTCGAACAAGGAGAAGCAAAGATACCACCTAAGACACCTGCAATCAAGGCACCTAAATATCCCTTTTTCTTATTCTTCGCCATCAACATACTAGAAGGAATAAATTCAAAAATCCCCATCACTTGCAATGCCATTAGCATCATCAAAATCCCAAGTAGAATGTACCACCAAGATCCTGCACTTCCAAGCAAACTTCCAGCCAAGGTGGCAATCACCCCTAAGATCGAGAAGGTAACCGCGGAGCCAATTGCAAAAACAAGTGACAACCCGAAGGCCTTTTTTGTCGACTGCTCGCTGCCCCCGCCGACGCATGCTAATACCAAAGGAACGCTTGACAAGGAGCAAGGGGTGAAGGAGGTTAAAACTCCTGCTAGAAAAGCTAGCACTGGCGCAAGCCAAGTCGAATTCATGATTAAATCGGACAAGTTTTGTAATATCGCATCCATTATCGGACCCCTAATTCGCTTAATATTGCTCGCATTTGGTTATAGGAGAGCGCTCCCTGATGAAAGGTTGCATTATTTGCATATTGAAAGTTGATTTTTCCTTTTAGTGCATCGCTAGGTTGATAAGGATTTCCACTTGCATCATAGAAAACTTGCGTTGGAATAATAGTGACAGGAAATCCTTGCACTGCACTTGGGTTCTTCCATACATCGACAAATTTAATAAGAGCCTTTCCTTTCATTTCCTTATTGAGCTGGACAAGCACTGGCTTCATCATTTTACAAGGTTTGCATTCTTCTGCACCAAAATCGATAATAAAAGGCACGTTTTGTGCTTTTAAAACTTCGATATCGATGTAGTCTGCATACAGTGCAAACGGTCCGTTGTCGTTTTCGGGAAGTGCGTTTTTAGCAGAGATGTTTTTACCAATAAAAACTCCCAGAACTGCTAACAACATCAATACAGGTACTGCTATTTTTATACCAAGTTTCATACCATCTTTCATATTTTCTCTCCTTAAACCAGATAGGGTTGCAATAAATTAAATAAATAACCGACGCCAATAATTCCAAAAGTACAAATCGCAATGAATGCACCTAGCAATTTTGGTTTTACTACTTTTCGTAACATAATCATGGAAGGCAAACTTAGAGTCGTGACTGCCATCATGAAGGATAAAATGGTCCCAAGCTGAGCCCCTTTGCCTAATAATGCCTCTGCAATGGGGATGGTCCCAAAAATATCTGCATACATTGGAATACCTACTAAGGTAGCAAGTACAACACCAAATGGGTTTTTGCCGCCAAGAGCACTTTCTACAATATTTTGTGGAATCCAGTTGTGGATAACGGCTCCAATTCCTACACCGACTAAAATATAAGGAACTACTTTTTTAAATGTCCCCAACATTTGATCCTTTGCAAAAATGACTCGCTCTTTTTTTGTAAGTGTAGGCGATTCGATATCGACACTGCCAGCACTCATTACAAAACTCTCCACATATTTTGACATACCAAATTTTTCTAGCAAGGTTCCACCAAGCACTGCAACAAATAATCCAACAACAACGTACAAGCCAGCAACCCTTATTCCAAAGATACTCGTTAGTAAGACTAGACTCCCTAAATCGACCATTGGAGAAGAGATTAAAAACGAGAAAGTAACCCCAATAGGCAACCCTGCACTCGAAAACCCCATAAACAACGGGATACTAGAACACGAACAAAAGGGAGTCACTGTTCCAAGAAGGGCTGCAATACAATTTGCCCAAATCCCTTTAAATCGCCCTAATATTCTTTTGCTTCTTTCTGGTGGAAAGTAGCTTTGAATATACGAAATCCCAAATATAAGCACGCATAACAATACAGTGATTTTTATAACATCGTAAAAGAAAAACTGGACACTCCCCCACACTCGGGTTTCAGGATCGAGACCCATGAGTTTAAGCAACTCTCCAATGCCATCGTTTAACCAATGCATTCCTAAAATCTGATTCTGAAAAAAATTCCAAATATTTTTAACAAATTCCATTTTATTACCCTACCTTTTGTTCGATTTCAAAATTGCACTCTAATTTCTCTAAGAGGCTCTTTGCATAGGCAAAGCCTTCGCTAGATATTTTATAGTGAGACCATTTGCCCACTGCCCAAGTTTCCACAAGTCCACTTTCAACCAAAATTTTCATGTGATAAGAAAGTTTCGATTGAAAAAGTCCGACTGCCTCGCCTAATTTACACGCGCATTTTTCGCCTTTTTGAAGTTCTTGGATAATCGCAACTCTATTCTCGTCACAAAGTGCTTTAAAAACGACGGAGACCTTTTTTTCTTCTGTAGACATACCTACCTCCTAAAAGATATAAATCAATAAAATTTGATTTGATATACTTTATATATACAATGAGAATTTGTTATTGTCAAGGATTAAATCAATTTTTTTTGATTTATTTAAAAATTATCGACTTCTTCGGAGCCTGGATATGGATTTATTCGGTCCACGGAAAGATTTCCGTTCTCGTCTTTGTAGTCAATTCTGATTTCGAAGTGAAGGTGATGGCCGGTTGTCGAGCTACCTGTATTTCCAATTTCACCGATTTTAGCTCCCACAAAAACCTCGTCGCCCACTTTATATGTGGGAGGCGCATTTAGGTGAGCATAAAAGGTTCGCCACCCAACGACTCCTGGGAAACGTTCTTGGACTTCTGGATTTAAAGGGTGTCGAATTTCGATGATATGGCCGTAAACTGGATTGGTTCCAGATACGGTAACGACTCCATTGTCGACAGCAATAATATCTCCATTTGGCATCCCCTCGCGATCTAGCGAACCATCTTTATTAATTCTACGAATATTACTTACGTTCATAATGTCGACGGCATAGTGCTTGTGAGTTCGCTGTGTCCCTAGTGGATCTATTCGGTTTGCCATATAACCCGAGGTGACCCTAAATCCTTTACCATCGTTCTCTCTGTTAGGAATTTGCACTGGGTATAAAATAGATGAGATAATTGGTTTATAACTAGATAAGGTAACAACGCTATCACTGTTGGTTTCTAAGAAGACAGATGCAACTCGTTCCGTTTGAGGAAGCCGATTGATTTCAAAGAGGATTTCTCCATTTGAGGCACTATCTGCAATATTCTGTGCAATAAGAGTATAGGCCCTTTTTCGAAGTGGATAATAAGATGGAAGTTCCCGTTCCATTTGCAAGACCATGGCATAAAAGTTTTGGATAAAGATCTCTTCGTCACGTTCGAGGCGAGCAATAACTTCTTTCATTTCTGCCGTTTGGGAGTCAAACATTGACTGGCGGGCATCGAGGGCCTCTTCTTTTTCTGTAATCCGCTCCTCTAGTTTTGCCATGCTATTGCTAACTAAAAATTCTTGTGTAAACTGGATTCCATATAATTGGGCAACAATCATTGAAAGCCCAAAAGAAAGGGCAAACAACAGAGAAACAACCGCATAAAAGACAGGTGAGCGCCAACCCGCCCAAGAGACAAAGTGTCTATATCGTCTTGCCGTTTTCGTCTCTGGACGCAATTCCTTTGGAATAACAAAATCCATTCCCATGTCGGCAAGTTCTTCGTCTAGGGAATATCCAATTGGGCAAATAACTTGACCTAATACTTCAAGCTGGGCTAAAAGCTCATCTAATTCATGATATAAGTTACGAATGACAACAGGTTTTCCATTCTTTTCGAGACTCGTAACATCCCAGTCGCCTTCTTTTAAAAAACTCCAACTCCTATAAATTCGCGTCTCGCCTTCGGCAAGTGCATAACCTTCTTGCAAAAGCAATGAACCCGACGAAATTCGAGTGACTGAAATAAAGAGTTTTCCTTCCCCGCTGTTCCCTCGTTTACATTGAACAAAAGGAGAGGTAAAGGTTCGGTCATCCTTAAGCCATGAATCGACAATATGAATGACGCGATCGACTAAGACCTTTTTCCTATCTAACATAACTAATTATACCCTCATTAAAAATAAAATTCAATTTATTTCATCAAAAGTCTTATAGAAACATTAAAAAATTTGTGTTAAAATGAACTGTTATAATCTTATTTAGAAACGAAGAGACTTATATACGATTTATAATAAGACAATTTTATATTTTACATCAAAATAGAAGGAAGATTTATGGCAACAGAAACATCAAATGACAACCAAAATATCAACTTTATAGACCGAATTATTTTAGACGACATCGCGAACAACAAAAATAATGGACAAGTCGTTACCCGATTCCCCCCCGAGCCCAATGGATATTTACATATTGGGCATGCAAAATCGATTGTCCTAAATTTTACAACCGCTAAAAAACACAACGGAAAATGTCACCTCCGCTTTGACGACACCAATCCCGCAAAAGAAGACAATGAATACATCAACTCTATCCAAGAAGATATTAAATGGCTAGGCTTCGATTGGGGTAAAAACATTTTCTATGCCTCTTCTTATTTTCAAACAATGCGCGACAAAGCGGTAGAGCTTATCAAAAAAGGGCTTGCCTATGTCGACGACCAAACGCCAGACGAAATTCGTCAAAATAGAGGAACCCTCACCAAAGCGGGAACCAACTCCCCTTTTCGCGATCGCAGTATCGAAGAAAATTTAGAACTATTTGCAAACATGGAAGCAGGTATTTACCCAGACGGTAGCAAAGTGTTACGTGCAAAAATCGATATGGCCTCTTCTAACATGAATTTCCGAGATCCCATTATGTATAGAGTTCTTCACAAGGAGCACCCCGTAACGGGCGACAAATGGAAAATTTATCCCATGTACGACTGGGCTCACGGTCTAGAAGATTCCGAAGAAGGGATTACACACTCTATCTGCACCCTAGAATTTGAAGATCACAGACCCCTATACAACTGGTATCTAGAACAATTCCCGGAGCTCCATCACCCACAACAGATCGAATTTGCTAGACTTAACATCAATTATACTGTCATGAGTAAACGACGCCTCATGCAGCTTGTAGAGGAAAAACATGTAAGCGGTTGGGACGATCCTCGAATGCCGACCCTTTCTGGACTTCGGCGCCGTGGCTATACACCCGAATCTATACAACTTTTCTGCGAGAAAATCGGTGTAGCTAAAATGGATAATACGGTCGATGTCGCCTTGCTCGAACATTGCCTGCGCGAAGACTTAAACAAAAAAGCGCTTCGGCGAATGGCAGTCCTAGACCCACTTAAAGTAGTTATCACCAACTACCCCGAAGGGCAAACCGAAATGCTAGAGGCAGAAAACAACCCCGAAGATCCAAACGGTGGCAATCGACAAATTTCTTTCTCCCGAGAATTATATATAGAGCGAGAAGATTTCATGATTGACCCCCCTAAAAAATTCTTCCGCTTAGGGCCAGGCAAAGAAATTCGCCTAAAGCATGCCTATTATATTACCTGCACCGACTACGAAACCGATGCAAATGGCAATGTGACGCAAGTCAACTGCACCTACGACCCTCAATCTCGTGGAGGCTGGACAAACGACGGCAGAAAGGTCAAAGGGACTAGCCACTGGGTCAATGCAAACGACACCGCAGAAGTAAAAGTCAATCTTTATTCCTCGCTCTTCTCAACAGAAAACCCGGGTAAGGCGACAGGAAATTTCCTAGACGATATCAACCAAGAATCGCTACAAGAAACGACTGCTTTTGTCGAAAAATCCCTTTTAGAGGCAAAAGCAGGCGACCAATTTCAATTCCTACGAAAAGCCTACTTCACTTGCGACAATAAGCTCTCTGCTCCAGGCAAACCCGTATTTAATAGGTCGGTAGCCTTAAAGGATTCCTTTAAATTGTAATTTTTTTGGCGAATCCTAAACGTACGTTTAGGACCGCGCTATGCGCTGTATCTTTTGACTTTGTCAAAAGGATGCCGCTCACTTGGTCACGGATGACCTGATG
>CAYJGX010000008.1:0-17327 GCA_964369795.1 uncultured Spirochaetaceae bacterium | reverse complement strand
CTACTGCGGGGTGGTAATCTTGCGACCAGTGCCAAACCATAATTCCACCAAGTTTACGTGCCTTAGTAGCCTTTTCTTTCATAACGGCTGGGTTATTTGTATCGATCGCTACCTCTTTGCCGCTTGAATTCATTCCTTTCCAAATTTTCTCGATATCATCTTTGTAATAGTCGGTTTCACCAGCAGGCAATAGACATTCTGTATAGACATATTTCCACGATGGCTCTGAGTTTTCTCCATTTGTGACCCACATTTGAGAATAATAAGGAACCCCCATTACAATTTGGTTTAGGGGAAGTTTTCGACGGTAATGCCAGTAGTCAATCTCTTTCTGAAAGTCGTCTAAACTTGCACAATTTGTGGGAAAAGGATTATAAGAAGCCAAAGAATAATTGTAACTCATGACATTGAGGAAGTCTAAAGAATGAAGCGATTCATCACTCATTGCTGGATAGGTTTTATCAAAAAGACTAAAGAGAGCTGCAGTAACCAATTTACCATCTGCATGAAATTGATTGACCGTTTCAGCAACCCAAGTATCGATATGGAGAGGAATGTCTGGCCCTTCGACATCGAAGTCGATACCATCGAATCCAAGTTCATTGACTTGTTCTAAAGTGCTTGTTACAAATGCTTTTACATTTTCAGGCTTAGAAAATTCGGCATAATTTGCTTTAGAGGGTTGCCCTACATCCCATCCTCCAAGTGCCATAAGCACTTTAATATCTGGATTTAGTACTTTAAGTAAAGTTATAAAGTTTTTAACGAGAAGATCATCTGCCGTTTTGTCGGCTCCTCGAACTAAAGTCATATCGCCTTCTGCTACTTTTGGATTATAAAAATTGACAATAACATGAGTTACATTATATCCGACTAAAGTTGGAATATGTGCAGTATCCGGATCCGAATAAACGCAGTAGATTCGCTCTTCAAATGGCGTCTCGTCTAAAACGGAATAGTCTAGTGTTGGACATGCTGTGGTTATAGCTAACGCAAAAACCAATACAACTAATAACATTAATTTGTTTTTCATATTTTACCTCTATAAATTTGATATATTTTGCTTTACTAAATTAGAATTCTAATTTTACCAAACGAATAACGATTCTTACGGTGCTGCGAAAAGCGTGTCAGAAATCACCTTGCTTAGCTTATGGTCTTCTTCACCTACTCCCTCATCGATATCATTGCCAAAGGAGGTGGCCATAATTCCACCAAGCTTTCGTGCAATCGTTGCCTTTTCTTTCATAACGGCGGGGTTATTTGCGTCGATTGCAACTTCGTATTCGCCTGTAACCCCAGTGGTCAAGCTTGTGATCTTTACTTTTCCTCTCCAAATAGCTTCGATATCGTCTATATAATACTCGGTTTCACCAGCAGGCACCAAACAATTCTCATAAACCCATGACCAATGGGGTGGGGTATTATCTCGTTCAGTGAACCACGCTTGCGCATGATAGGGAACACCCATAACCATCTTCTTCAAAGGAAGTCCTCTATAATAATGCCAATAATCAATTTCTTTATTATAATCTGCTAAACTAGCACAATTTATCGGATTTAGGGTATCTTTTGATGTAGAATAGTCATAGCTCATGACATTTACGAAATCTAAAGAAGCGAGCGTTTTCTTGCTTATTTTTGGATAGAGTTTCTCAAAACGACTAGACAAAGCCGCAGTAACTAATTTATCGGCGGCACTAAATTGCTTGACCATTTCGGCAACCAATCCATCTATATCAGAGGGAATATCTGAACCTGTAATCTTGATATCGACACCATCAAAACCAATCTCATTCACTTTAGCCAAAGTACTCGCTACAAATTCTTCTACATTTTCTGGCTTAGAAAATTCGGCATAATTTTCCTCTGCAAATTTTATATGTTCGGCATTCGTTTCCGTTATAATTTTGTGGTCATGCCATCCACGAAGTGACATAAGCACCTTAATCTCTGGGTTCAACTTTTTAAGTTTTGGAATATAGAGGTCTCTAAATTTTTCGTCATAACTGCTACTACCAACAGAACTATAACCAAGTGTCATATCCCCCTTTGCTATATTAGGACTGTAGCTGTCAATCATAACATGAGTTACCTTATACTTTACGATGTTATCCAAGTAGTTCTCATTGTACGGTGTATAAGTCGAAAAAATTCGTTCTTCTACCGGAGTCTCGTCTAAAACGGAAAAGTCAAGCGAACATGCACCAAGAATTGTTAACGCAAAAAGCGCAGCACATAAAAGTTTGAAATATTTTTCCATATTTTTCTCCTTCATATAATAAAACCTTTTTAGGTTTATTTACTGTTTTGGGCCTCTAGGAAAAAAGACCAAAGTTGATCTTTTCGAGGAGGGTCTGCAATGATAGTAAGCGGTTTTTTCGAAACTGGATGTACAAAAGCGATGCTTCTAGCGTGCAAGTTAATTCCACTGTTTCGGTTGCTACGCGGATAGCCATACTTTAAATCGCCACGAATCGGGCATCCGATATTGCTTAATTGAACGCGAATTTGATGATGTCGTCCAGTTTCTAGTTTGATGTCGAGCAAAGTGTAGCGGTCGCTTGATCCAGTTATTTTATAGTTTAATGTGGCTTTTTTTGCCTCTTTGACCCCAGCCTGTACAACATAGCTCATATTCTTTTTTTCGTTTTTCTTTAAATAATTTTCGAGTTTGCCTTCCGCTTTGTCGGGAGCCCGTTCGGTAATGGCCCAATAATGCTTTTCGACCGCTTGGGTCTGAAACAAATTCGACATACGCTGCAACGCCTTAGAGGTTCGGGCAAAGACAACAACCCCTGTGGTCGGTCGATCTAAACGGTGGACTGGAACGACAAAAACATCTCCAGGTCGGTTGTCTCGTTTAATGAGGTATGCCTTAATGATTTCTATTAGAGAGTCATCGCCTGTTTTGTCTTTCTGCACAATTTCACCTACCTCTTTGTTGACTACAAGCAGATGATTGTCTTCGTATATAATTTCCATTGTTTCCTAATAATGATAATCCTTGCGTTCTGCTTCTACTTCCGGGAATGTCTCTCGTAAGAGGGTTACAAAAATAAATGAATCCCATTTTGCAATGCCAGGCAAACTATTTTCACTTAGCAAGATTTGCTGTGTCTCTGTCCAAGTATGGGGTTCTTTATAAATACGTTTTGAACGACAAGCCTCGTAGATGTCGACAATATTACAAATTTGAGCTAATGGACTTTGACCCCGTTGAGGAAAGGTTAAATACTCTCTGTGATGGTTCCCGATAATTTCTAAAAAGATTGGGTCGGTCATTCCCGCTTCGTGCAATTCTTTTACTGCTATTCGTGGGTGATATTTAACAATATCTTTTTCACGGTCGGTCAAGTTAGCACGCTTTGTTAAAATGTTGGTCGGAATGTTTCTTTTCCCAAAATCGTGCAAAAGTGCTGCTGTTGCATATTTTTTTAAACTAGCAGAATTAAAATTTACGGAGTTATTTATCGACTTGAATACATCGAAAAAGATGGGCCGACTCATGTGTTTTTTGAAAGTTTCTAATGCATGAGAAAAAAGAAGATAGACGCCAAAAGAGTGGTTGTATGTATAGTCGTCTACATTTCGCAGCTTGTTTAGACAACCTGACAAACTAGTTTTGTCTAGCTTATAAGTCTCTTCGACAATTTCTTCTGCCTGTGCATATTTCTTTTTACTCATTGCCTCGGAGGTAAAAACTTCGGTCACTTGGTCTAGTGATTGAGCCACCGTCTTAACTGTGGTTTGTCCAAATTCTTTTTCTGCCTCTTCGATTTTTTCCATACTTTGAAACAATTTATAATGTTCTTTTATTTCGGATGAAAAAGAAGGTTTCTCTACCGATGTCACTTCGACCTTTGGTAATTTATGAGGGCAAATTGCTTGCACCGACGCTTTGGTTACATATATTTTTTGTTTTTTTAAGACATCTGGAACGCGGCGGTCACTTGTTAAAATGAGTCCACCTTCCTTATTATAAAAACTACATAGAGTCACATTGTTCGCATTCACGAAATCCAAATAACTATCTATTTCTACTAATGAGTTTGCATCTAAACTGAATAAGTTTTTATCTTGTGCCATTTCTAACCTCTCCCTAATAGTATCGTGTATATAAGAAATTGTCAAATAAATTGTACTAAAATCATAAAAAAAAGACCATCGTTACTGATGGTCTTTATCATGCCCCCGAACAGAATCGAACTGTTGACACAAGGATTTTCAGTCCTTTGCTCTACCGACTGAGCTACAGAGGCATTAACAATTAATTTATAACAAATTTGCATATTATTGTCAAGCCGTTTTTAAAATCTTTTCTAAGGATTTCGTCCGAACTGCTTCGTTCGTCAGGAACAAGACATAGATTCTGCAGATGACCCTATTTACACAAACAGAGGTATAAGATATAAAAACAGACGCAAATCAGCCATTATAAGTAGCTAATTCTTTTAATAGTATTGAATTATTTTATAAAAAATAGTAATATCAATTAGGTTACAATGCTAATCTAGTAGATAATGAATTTGAAAACAAAGGAGAATCGCCATGAATAAAATGGAAATGCTTTATGAAGGAAAAGCCAAAAGAGTTTTTGCAACCGAAGATTCAGATGTCGTAATTGTAGATTACAAGGACGATGCTACAGCTTTTAACGGAGAAAAGAGGGGGTCTATCTCAGGCAAAGGAATAATAAACAACCGAATGACCAATCATCTTTTTACAAAATTAGAGGAAAAAGGAGTCCCAACACATCTAGTTAAGGAATTAAGCGATCGAGAAACTGCTGTAAAAAAAGTAGAAATTGTCCCACTTGAAGTAATCATTCGAAATGTTGCGGCAGGAAGTTTTTCTAAGCGATTAGGAGTCGAAGAAGGAAAAGTTCTCGCAATTCCTACCATTGAATTTAGCTATAAGAACGATGCCTTGGGCGACCCTCTTATCAATGATCACTTTGCAGTTGCTCTAGAACTTGCTACTTGGGAAGAACTTGAAATCATCAAAAAATATGCATTCACTGTTAACGATGTACTAAAAGAATATTTTTTACAGGCAGATTTAAAGCTAATCGATTTTAAAATAGAATTTGGACGTTTTCATGGAAAAATTATCTTAGCCGATGAAACGAGCCCGGATACTTGCCGACTCTGGGATGTTAAAACAAACGAAAAACTCGATAAAGATCGATTCCGAAGAGATCTAGGCAATGTAGAAGAGGCCTATAACGAAGTTTTTAAACGCCTAGGTTTATAAATATTATGCCAAATAAAATATCAACAGGACTAAATGAAGAGTGTGGTGTATTTGGGATATACGACTTTGATGGATCTAATGTATCGCAATCTATTTATTATGGACTCCTTGCGCTACAACATAGAGGACAAGAAAGTTGTGGAATTGCAGTAAGCGATACAAGCCTTTCAAAAGCCAAAGTCATTAGCCATAAAGGAATGGGTTTAGTCAATGAATGTTTTGACTCTGAAATACTAGATAAACTTACTGGGGATATTGGCGTCGGCCATGTCAGATATTCAACAGCAGGCAGCTCTACACATGAAAATGCTCAACCACTTGTACTAAACTATGTCAAAGGAACTTTAGCACTTGCTCATAACGGAAATTTAATTAATGCTATCGAACTACGCCATGAATTAGAATATACTGGAGCAATTTTTCAAACCACCATTGACTCAGAAGTCATTGCCTATCAAATTGCTCGGGAACGCCTAAATTTTGCCACCATAGAAGAAACCATTTGCCGAGTTATGGATAAAATCAAAGGGGCTTATTCCTTGGTTATTATGTCGCCTAAAAAACTAATTGGAGCACGAGATCCCTTTGGTTTCAAGCCTCTTTGTATTGGAAAGCGAGACAATGCCTATATTTTAGCTTCAGAAACTGCCGCCTTAGAAACAATTGGAGCCTCTTTCGTTCGAGATGTTCTTCCCGGAGAGGTTGTTACTATTTCACCAGAAACCGGGATTTGCTCCGATACAAGTCGTTGCATTTCTCAAGAAAAACAAGGTCGTTGTATTTTTGAATATATCTATTTCGCCCGCCCTGACAGTGTGATTGATGGCACTGGGGTATATAATTTTAGGTTAAAAGCTGGACAGTTTTTAGCAATTGACTCTCCCGTAGAAGCGGATATCGTTGTGGGGGTCCCAGAGTCTGGAAATTGTGCGGCAATGGGTTACGCTTTGGAGTCAAAAATTCCCTATGGAATAGGTTTTGTTAAAAATAACTATATTGGTAGAACCTTTATTAAACCAAAACAAAAAACAAGAGAAAGCAGTGTACAGATAAAACTAAATGCACTTAAAGATTCTGTTGCGGGAAAAAGGGTTATCATGATAGATGATTCTATTGTCCGAGGAACCACCTCTGCTAGAATCGTGAAAATGCTTAAAGACGGAGGTGCAAAAGAAGTTCATGTGCGAATTTCATCGCCACCATTCTTATGGCCTTGTTATTTTGGAACCGATATTCCCGCTCGCAACCAACTTATTGCCTATCAACGCACTACCAACGAAATAAAAGAAATTCTTGGTGCAGACTCCCTAGCCTATTTAGAGATAGAACGATTAAATCAAATCACAGGTGGGAAAGCAAGCTGTAAAGGTTGCTTCTCTGGGGAATATCCTCTAACCCCACCTCTAAATGATATTCGAGGAGAATTTGACGAATAGGTTCAATTTTTATAAGAGCTAATAATCTCTTGTGCAACTTCATAACTTTTTACGCATCGGTCCATTGCCTTCTTTTCAATGAATCGATGCGCTTTTTCTTCTGTGTAACCTTCATTCTCAATTAAAAGAATTTTCGCTCTTGAAACCGTTTTGATTTCATCTAATTTTGATTTTAATTTTTCTCGATCGGATTCTGCTTTTTTGAATTTAGTACTGATTGCTGAAGCGATATTGATTGCGGAAGTAATATGTATCGCACTTGTCGGTTTTTCTAGTAAGGCAATTCCATATTTTTGGGTCTGAGCAAAGGCGTCGGAATAATCACTTTTACTCACAAAAAGAAAGGTAATTAGATTCTCCCGATTAAGTTCTTTAGAAACTCGAATCAGTCGAGTTTCTCCTGCATGATTATCGACAATTAGAATATCTACTAGAGACTCTAATAGAGTTCGCTTTGCAATATTAGAGGTAGAAACAGTGGGTAGAATTTTATAATAGTCAGGCGATAGGTGCGCACAGAGCAAATTCTCTAGTTTATTAGAACTAGACAAGATTAAAATCGTATATTTTTTATCGGTAACACTACCCATTATAAAATCCTTGACTCGTTACTTCGATTATTTACAATATTTTAGAATATATTCAGCGGGAAGATGTGTTTTAATGAAATTACTGTTTTTTGCCAATTTAACCGCATCAAAGATATTTTGTGGTATCTCAATATTTTTTTGATCATAACTCTCTAAATTTTCATTTAAAGCAATTCCCTCTAGTCCCGCATAAATGAGGAGGGCATATGCAATATATGGATTACATGAGGGGTCGGGAGATCTGAGCTTTAGTTCTCCGCCAATTGTTTTGATAAGATTTTCCCCATTTTCGCTAGAAGCTTTAATATATTTGGGGGTATTATTTGACTGCAAGCGCTCGTAAGAATCTACTTTTGGATTTAAAAAGAGAGTAAATTCTTTTATTCTGTTTAAGATTCCCGCGATGAACGCATTTTGTCTGTCGCTATCCATATCTACTTTAATATCGATAAGCATTGAATTCCCATTCTCATTTTCTAGCGGCTTTGGATCAAAATCTGCAAAGAGTCCATTTTGACTGCTTACATTTCTAGCAACCCACTTAAAGATAGAAGTATCATCTGCAGAAACAAGTGGGCGATTATATTTTAGATTAATTTTATTTTGTCCAGGTCCTACTTCGTGGTGAGAATTTTCTGGAAGGATATCCATATCTAGCAATGTTAAGCAAATCTCTCTTCGAATGTTTTCGCCCTTATCCTCTGGAGATATATCCATATAACTTGCCTTATCATATGGGATCTTTGTCTTTTCCCCTTCTTCATTCATCTTAAATAAATAAAAATCCATTTCTGGTTTAAATAAAATATTGAATCCCTGCGCGATTGCAGTTGCTTCTGCCTTCTTTAAAATAGAACGACAATCTAACTCAAATTCTTCTGTAAGCGATTTCTTAATGTCACAAAAAAGTTTGATAACGCGACCTGTTTGAGGTCTCCAAGGAAGCAAACTAAGTGTAGTCGGATCGGGGAAAAGAAAAAGATCAAAGTTATAATTCTCTTTATATCCTAAAATTTTAGATGCGTCGACTTTAATCCCATTTTGAAAGGCATCTTTTAGTTCGTCGGAAATTATAGAAATATTTTTTTGCTTGCCATAAATATCAATGAATACTAGCCGAATGAATTTTACATCTGCCTCATTGATATAGGTTAAGACATCATTGTAGGAATACATAATTTTCTCCTAATTATCTATAAAATAGCACAATACTCTAAAAGTGTAAAGGAAATTTCACAACACCTTTTCGTTTGTGTTCGCTGCTTTTGTTGAGTTTTATGATCTTCTCTTCTTTTGATTTTTCTAGAGGAAGTCCATCAATATATGAATCGAGTTCTGAGTATGTAACGCCCATCTCTTCTTCATCTGTTTGTCCATCAAAAAGAGCTGCTGAGGGCGCTTTAGAAATGATCGATTCTGGTGCTTTTAAGTAATTTAAAAATTCAAAGACTTCCGTAGCTGTAAGATCTGCAATTACGTTAAAATCATGGGCTCCATCTCCCCACTTTGTAAAATAACCCACATACTCTTCACTCTTATTGCCCGTCCCCGCAACTAATCGATTTTCTGCACTTGCAATAGCATATAAGGTTGTCATTCGAAGACGAGGGGCAATGTTCGCAAGAGATAATTTATCTAAGCGAGTTATAGGGTCAAGAGCAAGAACCAACTTATCTCTAACAGGGCTCAAATCAACAATTCGAGTCTCTATTGATGCAAACTTTGCAACTGATTTTGCATCAATCATATCTTCCTCATAATTGCGCTTTGTAAAGCAGGGCAAAAGAATTCCCACCGTATTATCGCAAGCCATCTTGCATAGAATTCCAACAAGAGCAGAATCTTTGCCTCCGCTATTCCCAAAAACAATTCCACTTGCCCCGCTCTTTTCTAGAATTTTTCTAATACATTCGACTCGCTCTTCCACTTCAATCTTGTAATTTCTCATAGCTTTTTCTCTTAATCAATCGTTGAAATTCCGATAGTGACTTCTTTTAAAACTTCTAGCAAAACTTTAACTGTATCAAGTGAGGTCAAAACGGTTATATTATTTTGGATGGCCGCTTTTCTAATGGCAAACCCATCCTCGTAATGCAACCCAGAGAGTATGGCACGAGTATTGATTACATAGCTTACATAACCTGCCCTAATAGAGTCTAAAATCTCATCGCTACCTTCACTCAGCTTTCTTCGTATCTTTGTAGGAACTCCATGCTCATTTAAGAAATCTGCAGTACCAACGGTCGCCTCTAATTTAAAGCCAAGATTATAAAATTGCTTGACAAGGGGTAATGCTTCAAGTTTATCTTCGTCTGCTAAAGTAACAATAACGGTTCCATAGTTATGAAGTTTGATATTTGATGCTTCCATGGCTTTGTACATTGCTCTATGAAGTGCCTTGTCATATCCTATCGCCTCCCCTGTAGATTTCATTTCAGGAGAAAGATAAGAATCCATTCCATGTAATTTCGCAAAAGAAAAAACAGGCGCTTTTACATAGTATCGATCTTTTTCCTTAGGATAAACAAAATCGATTCCTTGTTCTTTTAAACTTTTACCCACCATTACCAATGTAGCAATATCTGCAAGCCCATATCCCGTCGCTTTTGACAAAAATGGCACCGTCCGTGAAGAACGAGGGTTCACTTCAATGATAAAAATATCATCATTATCATCAACAATAAACTGGACATTAAATAATCCAAGAACGCCAATCCCAAGTCCGAGTTTTTTAGTATATTCAATAATGGTTTCTTTTACTTTTTGAGAGAGTGAATATGGAGGATAAACACTAATAGAATCTCCGGAGTGAACTCCTGTTCGCTCGACAAGTTCCATAATCCCAGGTATAAAAATTTCTTTGCCATCACAAATAGCATCCACTTCTACCTCTCTTCCTCGAATATATTTGTCAATTAAAACAGGTCGCTTTTCATCTATTTCGACAGCGGTTCTAAGATAGTTTTCAAGAGTTTCTTCTTTTGAAACAATTTGCATGGCTCGTCCACCAAGAACAAAACTAGGGCGAACAAGAAGAGGATATCCAATTTCTTTAGCAACCTCGATACCATCAGCAATTTTTGTCACTGCTTGTCCCTTAGGTTGAGGTATTTCCAGTTGGCTCAATAATTTCTCGAAAGCTTCTCTATTCTCTGCGTTTTCGATGCCATGACAATCCGTTCCGATAATTTTTACGCCTCGTTCTGTAAGAGGCTGAGCTAAATTGATGGCAGTCTGCCCTCCAAGAGTTGCAATAACCCCTAACGGCTTTTCTAGATCAACAATATTCATGACGTCTTCTACACAAAGTGGTTCGAAATAGAGTTTATCCGAACAGGTGTAGTCTGTTGAGACTGTTTCTGGATTATTGTTGATAATTATAGCCTCATAGCCAACCTCTTTTAGAGTCTTAACTGCATGAACCGTAGAATAATCAAACTCCACTCCTTGACCAATTCTAATAGGTCCCGAACCTAAAACAATGATCTTTTTTTTATCAGAAATAATACTTTCATTTTCCTCTTCATAAGTAGAGTAAAAATAAGGAATATAACTATCAAACTCCGAAGAACAAGTGTCTATCATTTTATAAACGGGAAAAATCTTCTCTTGCTCCCTCATGTGATATATTTCTAATTCAGCTTTTTCCCAAAATGTTCCAATAGTAAAATCTGAGAATCCTATTTTTTTCGCATATTTTAAGGCATCAACACTTCCAATGTTTTCTTTTAGCATTTTTTCGGCACTAACAATATGATTAAGCTTTTCTAAAAAGAAAAAATCGATCTTTGTATTGTTATAAATTAGGTCTAAATCACTTTCTCGCCTTAAAAGCTCGGCTATCGCATAAATTCTATCGTCTGTCCCTATTTTGATATATTCAAATAGTTGAGAATCTTTAAAATCAATAAATTTTTTATGAAAAAGATGATGCAATCCAATCTCAAGAGAACGAATTCCTTTCAAAAGACTTTCCTCAAAATTTCGACCTACGGACATAACTTCACCCGTTGCCTTCATTTGTGTACTTAACGAATTATTTGCATCGGTAAATTTATCAAATGGAAAACGAGGAATTTTTGTAACAATATAATCAAGTGCGGGTTCAAAAGCCGCAGGTGTGTTGGCAATTTTGATTTCATCTAAGGTCATGCCAATCCCAATTTTTGCAGAGACTCGTGCAATAGGATATCCACTTGCTTTAGACGCTAATGCCGAAGAACGCGAGACTCGAGGATTGACCTCAATTAAATAATATTGGAAGGAAAGTGGATCAAGAGCAAATTGCACATTGCACCCGCCCTCAATCTTTAATTCTCGGATAATTTTTAACGCACTATCGCGAAGCATATGATATTCTTTGTTTGTAAGCGTTTGAGAGGGACAAACAACAATAGAATCGCCTGTATGAATTCCCACGGGGTCTAAATTTTCCATATTGCATATAGTAATTGCAGTATTATTTTTATCCCGAATCACCTCATATTCAATTTCTTTATACCCTTTGATACTTTTTTCAACTAGAACCTGCCCTGCAGGTGAAAGAGCAAGAGCATTTTTTGCAACATTTCTAAACTCGACTTCATTGTCTGCAAACCCTCCTCCAGTCCCGCCTAATGTGAAAGCAGGTCTTAGAACTACCGGATATCCAATTTCATCCGCTATTTTAAGCCCCTCTTCTATCGTGTTTGCAATATCAGACTGTAAAACAGGTTCTCCGATTCTTTGGCAAAGATCTTTAAAAAGTTCGCGATCTTCAGCCATCTCAATACTCTCTATAGTTGTGCCAAGAAGCTCAACGCCACACTCTTTTAGAACCCCTTTTTTTTCTAGTTGAATGGCTAGATTAAGACCCGTTTGTCCTCCAATTCCTGGCAAAATAGCATCTGGTCGTTCGTAGCGAACTATTTTAGCTACGAATTCCAAGGTAAGAGGCTCCATATAGATTTTATCTGCGACCGTTGTATCTGTCATAATGGTTGCAGGATTGCTATTACATAAGACCACTTCATATCCTTCTTCTCGTAAAGCAAGGCAAGCCTGAGTTCCTGCATAATCAAATTCTGCTGCTTGGCCAATAATGATTGGACCTGAACCAATTACTAAGACCTTTTTAATGTCATTTCTTTTAGCCATTTGCCTCCTCCTTATGCATTTTTGTATGAATATTTTTGATAAATTGAGCAAAGAGATATTCGCTATCTTGTGGTCCTGGTGCACTTTCAGGATGATACTGAACACTAAAAACGAGATCTTTCTCACACTCAACACCTTCAGCAGTCTCATCTAAGAGATTTGTATGAGTTAGAGTTAACGCTGTTTGCGTTAAACTTTTCACCTCTGTTGCATACGAATGATTCTGAGAGGTAATCTCAATCAAATTTGTTTTTAAATTCTTAACTGGATGGTTTGCACCCCTATGCCCAAACTTCAATTTATATGTTTGTGCTCCATAGGCTAATGAAATAATTTGATGCCCCAAACATATACCAAAAATAGGATATTTCCCAACTAAACTTTTGACTGTTTGAATCACTTCAGGCACATTTTGTGGATCTCCAGGACCATTGGAAATAAAAATGCCATCGGGTTTATGTGCAACAATCTCTGAAACAGAGGTATCATAGGGAACAACCGTTACATTGCATCCATATTCATTGAGACAACGCACTATATTTAATTTAATCCCACAGTCAATCGCAACGACATGATATTTTGCATTTTCTATTTTAGAACTCCACGCTTGTTTTGTGCTTACCTTTGATACTGCATCCGTTGGAATAACCGTATCTTTTAGAAAGGCTACTCCCTCTTCGAGGCTTGTTGCGATATCAGTAATCAAAACCTTACGACTTCCCTTGTCTCGAATTGAACGAGTTAATTTTCGGGTATCAATCCCAGAAATTCCTACAATTTGAAACTTTTTCATCACTTCATCTAAAGTGTTGATAGAGCGGAAATTAGATGGTTTATCATTATACTCAGAAACAATTAATGCACTTATGGAAGGATTTTGACTCTCATAATCTTCGGCACAAATTCCATAATTTCCAATAAGAGGATAAGTCATAACAACAGCTTGATAAGTATACGAAAGATCAGATATTATTTCTTGATATCCAACCATTGAAGTATTAAAAACAATTTCTGCAACTTTCACACCGTCGTGACCAAATGAGAACCCGTAAAATTCTTCTCCCGATTCAAGGATGATTTTTTTATTATATTCTTTAAGCATTTTTTTTATCCTTTGGTAAAGAACATTTAATAAATTGATTAAACAATGGATGTACTTTATTAGGCCTACTCTTAAATTCTGGATGATATTGTACCCCAACAAAAAATTCTTTGTCACTTAGTTCAATAGCCTCCACCAAGCTCCCATCTGGAGATAATCCAGAAAAAACAAGTCCATTTTCGCTGAGAATATTTCGATAGTCATTATTGACTTCATATCGATGTCGATGTCGTTCACTTATTTCTAAAGTTGCATAGGCTTTAGCCATTACCGTTTTTTCTTTGATGAGACATGGATAAGCTCCAAGTCGAAGAGTTCCCCCTTTAGATACTTCATCACTTTGCCCCTTCATAAAATCAACCACTTTATCCTTTGCATTTTCATCAAACTCTCTAGATGTAGCCTCTTTTATTCCCGCTACATTTCGAGCATACTCAATAATTGCAATCTGCATTCCTAGACAAATTCCAAAGAAAGGCAAACTGTTCTCTCGAGCATACTTAACGGTCAAAATCATTCCCTCTATTCCTCGACTTCCAAAACCCCCAGGCAATATTATTCCATCGAGATGACTTAATTTCTCTTTGTAATTTTTACTCGTTATTTCTTCGGAGTCAATCCATTGAATATCAACAAATGCATGATTCGCATATCCTGCATGGCGCAATGCCTCTGCCACAGATAAATAAGCATCTCGGAAACTAACATACTTCCCAACCAATCCAATCTTAACGTGATGGACCCGTCTATTGATTTGCTCGACTAAATCTTTCCATTCTGTTAGGTCTATTTGTTTTGGCTTAATGCCTAACTCTCGGCAGACCACATAAGAAAAATCGGCCTTCTCTAACATTAGAGGTGCTTCATATAGATGAGAGACGGTGATATTTTCGATCACACAATCTTCTTTTACATTACAAAACATAGAAATTTTCTTAAAAATTCCTTCTTCTAATGGAGAATCGCTTCTAAGAATTAGGATATCTGGAGAAATACCAAGCCCTTTTAACTCCTTTACGGAGTGTTGAGTCGGTTTAGATTTATGATCTCCCGACCAAGAAAGAAAAGGAACCAAAGTTAAATGAATAAATAGACTGTTTTCTTTGCCAACCTCTAAAGATATTTGCCTAACAGCTTCTAAAAAAGGTTGTGATTCAATGTCCCCGATTGTTCCACCAATCTCGGTAATAACGATATCCGCATTAGATTTTTCGCCGACATTATAGACAAAATTTTTAATTTCTTGAGTCACATGTGGGATAACTTGTACGGTTGTGCCTAAATATTCTCCTCTACGTTCCTGATTCAAGACATTCCAGTAAATCTTTCCTGTCGTTAAGTTAGAATATTTATTTAGATCCTCATCGATAAATCGCTCGTAATGTCCTAAATCCAAATCTGTTTCCGCACCATCCTCTGTGACATAGACTTCTCCATGCTGAAAAGGACTCATTGTTCCGGGGTCTACATTAATATAAGGATCAAGCTTTTGTGCAATTACTTTTAGACCTCGTTGCTTTAATAAACGACCTAAAGAGGCTGCGGTAATTCCTTTTCCAAGTCCTGATACGACCCCACCTGTAACAAAAATATATTTAGTTTGATTCATCACTTTATTTCCCACTATCTCCATAATTTTTTAAGACTCTCGCGGAGGGGTCATTCACATTGCACCCCTCCCATTCTTTATTAGGCATCCAAAAATCAACAACCATCTTTGCTTGATTTGGATAATAGCGCTCGAATAATTCACGATACAATAGCGACTCTTTTGTAAACGGAGTTGCAAAGTCATATTTTAGTCGCGCTCTCTCATATTCTTCATCTGTATAAGATTGCTCTGCATACTCTTTAATATAATCCACCATTGAATGGCCAACGGCATCTGAAAATGCAGCTTTTTCGCGCATTAAAATTTCCAAGGGCAGATAATCACCTTTTTCAAATGCATGGCGAAGCAAAAATTTACCTTTTCCATAACGGTTCATCTTTAACTCCGGATCTAAACTCATCACATACTCAACAAAATCCAAATCTCCAAAAGGAACCCTTGCCTCTAGTGAATTGACTGAAATACATCTATCTGCTCTAAGAACATCATACATGTAAAGCTCGCGAAGCCGTTTTTCTGCCTCTTTCTGAAATTCATTGGCATCAGGGGCAAAGTCGGTGTATTTATAACCAAAAATTTCGTCAGAAATTTCTCCTGTTAGTAAAACTCGAATATCTGTTTTTTCTCTGATAGCCTTACAAATAAGGTACATCCCCATACTCGCACGAATAGTCGTAATGTCATATGTTCCAAGGATGCTAACCACTTCTTCTATTGCCGACAAAACAATTTCTTTGTTGATAATAATTTCTTGGTGGTCTGTATGAAGATAATCGGATACCTGCTTTGCATACTTCAAATCAATTGCATCTTCACTCATCCCCACCGCAAATGTCCTAATTGGCTTATCGCTCTGCTTACTAGCAATAGCACAAACAAGCGAGGAATCTAATCCTCCAGACAAGAGAAACCCGACTTTTGCATCTGCTATCAGCCTCTTATTAACCCCAGCCACTAACTTGTCATGTATTTTTTCACACGCAACCTCAATCGAATCAGAACAATAGGCTTCCACTTTTGAAAGGTCTTTATAACAAATAAATTTGCCCTCTTTGTAGTAATGGCCAGGTGGAAAAGGAATAATTTCTTTTACAACATTCACTAAGTTTTTAGCTTCACTTGCAAATATAATTATCCCGTTATCGTCATACCCATAAAATAATGGTCGAATTCCAATTGGGTCGCGTGCTGCAATATACGAATCAATGCGTTGATCATAAATGACCAACGCATATTCTGCATCCAGCATGGAAAACATCTTTACTCCCTGTTCGAAATAAAGAGGTAACAAAATCTCGCAATCCGAATCGCTAGCAAATGAATATTTTGAGCTCAATTCATCTCTTATTTTTTCGAATCCATAGATTTCTCCGTTGCAGACAACAATGCTTCCCTCTCGTTCAAAAGGTTGCATTCCTAAAGGATTTAACCCCATAATTGCTAAACGATGAAACATCATTAATCCACGACCCGTATTGATGATTTTGCTATCATCGGGTCCTCTAGAAATAGTTTTATCAAAACCTTTTCTTATCACGTCCTCTTTTGAACAGTGATCACAATACACCATAATGGAACACATCTTTCGATTCTCCTATTTAACTCCGAACAATAACTCTCCATAAGTTGGGAAAGGCCAATATTTTTTTGCTGTCAATGTCTCTGCTTTATCGCAAGCTTCTCGCAATTGCGCCATGGCAACTAAAACTTCATCACGAACAAAGAAAGAGGCTTTGCCAATATCTTCTATAGCGCTTGCTTTTTCAACTGCCTTATCTAATCCACCTAAACTAATGACAATTGCATCTACTAAGGAAGAAAGGGTTTTAAGAATTTCTTTTTCATAAGCACACGAAATACTCTTACTAATGGCTAGCTTCCCATTGGCAACTTTCACTAACTCGCCCATATAGGATTCAATTGCAGGAATAATTTGACGTCGTGCCATTGTAGCCATTGTCTTTCCTTCAATGACAATTGTTTTGATATAATTTTCAAGCATAATCTCAAAACGAGACTCGAGCTCTCTTTCGCTATAGACTTTATGTGCAAGCAACATATCGATGTTCTTTTGGTCAAGCAAATGCGCCATAGCATCTGGAGTTGTTTTAAGGTTAGATAAACCTCGTGCTTTTGCTTCTTTGATCCACTTGTCATCATATCCATTGCCATTGAAAATAATTTTCTTGTGATCT
>CAYJGX010000007.1:0-52397 GCA_964369795.1 uncultured Spirochaetaceae bacterium | reverse complement strand
GCATGACCTTCAGCATGACCTATCGCGTGGCCCTTTGCATGCCCAATTATCAATGCCTCTTTTTGGCGTGTGTTATATAACAAATCTGCTTTTAACCTAGCCTCAACCCAAGCTTGTGTTTGTTCTTCGTTCATAAAATCATTTGCAACTTGATACGCTTTTGCAATAATTGGATCTTCATTAATAATTTCTTGCAATTTCGCATCTGCCTTGTTGTTGCCCCTCTTGAAAAGATATGTAAAATTATACAAATCCTTTCCATTTTTTGCAAGAAGAATTTGTTCTAAATTTTCTAAGTCTGAGATATTGATTAATACGATTTCAATCATATCCGTCAATTGAATATAAGTCTTATTTTCACGCAAGCTAAAGGATGTTACAGGCAAGTTTTTAAGTATTTCATCGAGGAAAACAGGATTATCTATTATTCCAATAAAAATCACTGGCTTTAACTCACTGTAATCCTTACCTAAAGCTAAATCCCCCACATATAACTTAAATGCATACCATAAAATTCTTTCCACAAAATTCATCCCAGGTTTATTTTCAATTTCAATATTATATTTTCTTCCTAAATTATCCGTGGCAACTATGTCTAAAATAGAATATTTATCCCCCTCTTTTTCTGGAAATTGAAACGGATTTTTAATTGTCAAATCCGTTATCTTATTTTCATTGTGTTCTAACTGCCTTACTGCATTTATAAATGCTAGTAAAATTTCTTTATTCTTTTCTGCGCTTAAAGTGTACCTCACTCTAACATCTGCTAAAATATCTTCTCTCGTCATTATAATCTCCTATGACAAATACGTCATAATATATATCAACGAAAAATGCATTTTTGCCTAACTTTTTTTATTTTTTTTGATTTTTATGTCCCTAAATCACAAACAGGCACGACAAATACACCATCTTCACATTTGTAAGCAGCATTAGACAGCCCGCAAATGACACAAAGCACCTCGGGTGCAATTGCCCCTGTTTCATTTAACGATTTTTGCAACTTTAGCAAACTCGAGGCCGCCTCATCTATCTGGTTTGCTCCTAGTTTTACTTTAAAAGCACACCACCGACCCTCTTCTAACTCAATAACGGCATCAACTTCTCTATTATTATAATCTTGATTTATAATCCATACATAAAAGATAAGATAACCCGACAGATTTCTATTTTCCAATCAGACACATTTTGAATATCTACCCCTTTTTTATTTTCATAAAATGCGATAAACTAAGGTAATTCATTATTATTTTAGGAGTAAATTATGGGAAAAACAGTAGCCCAAAAGATTTTCGACGCACATCGAGTCGACAATCCATTTGAGGATGTTCACGTACTTTCATTAGACGCAGTTTTCTGTCACGAAATTACCACTCCCTTGGCAATTAACGATTTAGTATCACGAGGGAAAGACCGAGTCTATGCCCCAGAAAAAATTAAAGCGGTTATCGACCACGTAACACCGGCAAAAGATTCCAAGACAGCAGAACAAGGCAAAACGCTTCGCGATTGGGCAGAGCGTCACGACCTTCCTAACTTTTTCGATATTGGTAAAAATGGCGTTTGTCACGCAATCTTTCCAGAAAAAGGATTTGTACGCCCTGGTTACACCATTATTATGGGCGACTCCCATACCTGTACACACGGTGCATTTGGTGCTTTTGCGGCGGGTGTTGGAACGACCGACTTAGAAGTTGGAATTCTAAAAGGCGTTTGTGCCTTTCGTAACCCAGATTCCATTAAAATCAATGTGACTGGAACTCTAAAAGCGGGTGTCTATGCAAAAGATATTATTCTTGCCATCATTAAAAAATTAACTGTAAACGGTGCAACCGATAAGGTTATCGAATTTACAGGAAATATTATTTCCGATATGTCGATGGAAAGTAGAATGACTCTTTGTAATATGGCGATCGAAGCAGGTGGTACTTGCGGTGTTTGCTATCCAGACGAAAAAACAGTCGATTACTTATGGGATTTCATTAAAGACGAATTTGCAAGCAAGGAAGCCGCATTAGCCGATTACTCAAAATGGATTGCAGATGCAGATGCCTCTTATACAGATATCATTGAATTTGATGTTTCTACTTTAGAACCATGTGTCACATTTGGTTTTAAACCGGATCAAGTAAAGACTGTAGCCGAGATGGCTGGAACACCTGTTCAGCAAGTCTATATTGGGTCTTGCACCAACGGCCGAATCGAAGACTTACGTATTGCTGCCGAAGTCCTTAAAGGACACAAACTAGCAAAAGGCGTTCGCGGAATTGTTTCTCCTGCTACCCCCAAAATTTGGGCTCAAGCAATGGAAGAGGGAATTATTTCCATTTTCATGGCGGCTGGTTTTTGTGTGACCAACCCGACTTGCGGGGCTTGCTTAGGTATGAGTAATGGAGTTTTGGCAAACGGAGAAGCGTGTGCTTCGACCACAAACCGAAATTTTAACGGACGAATGGGTAAAGGCGGAACGGTTCACCTAATGAGCCCCGCTAGCGCAGCCGCAACGGCAATTGCTGGTACCATTAGCAATTCACCCCTTTATAAAGGTTAATGAGGAGTCATATATGAAAAATTTTAACGGAAAAATTTTATTTTTAGATCGAAGCGATATCAACACCGACGAAATCATTCCTGCTAAGTACTTAACCGAGCTTACAAAAGAAGGACTCGCTCCTTATCTTCTAGAAGACCTATCGCTTGATACCTTTGACCCTAAAAAAGACATTGCTGGCAAAGCGGCTGTCCTTACCCGCGACAACTTTGGTTGTGGGTCCTCTCGAGAACACGCACCTTGGGCTTTTGAGGTCAATGACATCAATATCGTTATTGGCGAAGGCTATGCTCGAATTTTTAGACAAAACATGTTTAACAACGGCATGATTGCTGCATCGCTCCCAAAAGCTACTATAGATATGCTCTTCTCTAAATTCGCAGATAAAGAGACGACTCTTACCACCGATTTCGATAACTCGACCTTCACCTTTGAAGCAGAGGGAGAAAAAGAGGTTGTCAATTTCGAACTAGGTGGCTTTGACCGAGAGCTTGTCATCGCCGGTGGTTGGGTAGACTACGCCGACCAAAAATACTAATTATAACGACAAAGACCTAAGTTTTCTTGGGTCTTTTTTTTATTTTTTTGGGGGCTTGGTTCGCAAGCGAACCACCGCGCTATCCGCTGCAATTCCTCGATCGCCTTTGGCGAATTGCGGGATTTTCGCTACTATCGCTAGCCCATCTAATTCAGAAAAAATGATTTGACAAATTCCCCTTTCGGGTTCAAAATAGAAGCATGAAAACAATTAAACCTTCAACACTAGCCTCTGCAACCCTATCGGTTGCAGCATTATCTTTTGTCGGTTGTCAAAATGTGCAAACTCGCCCAAATGTCATTTTAATTATGGCAGACGACCTTGGTTACGGGGACTTAGCTTCTTATGGAAACTCAGTTGTAAAGACCCCCTCCCTAGACCAACTTGCCCAAGAGGGGCTTCAGTTCTCCCGATTTTATGCCGCCGCTCCTGTCTGCTCTCCAACGCGTGCAAGTTGCTTAACTGGTCGCCACCCCTATCGAACGGGCGTGCCTTGGGCTAGCAACGGCCATATCAAACCATCAGAAATCACTATTGCAGAAGCTCTAAGGGCAGAAAACTATGCGACCGGCCATTTTGGCAAATGGCATATTGGATCTTTAAGCAAAACCGTGAAGCAAAGTTATTTTGATGGACCTGTTGATCCTAATCAATATGCTCCTCCTTGGGAAAATGGCTATGATGTCTCCTTTGTCACCGAATCGATGATGCCAACCTACAATCCTTACTACATGGTGGGTGGTGACTATGGAACAGAAGACTACAAAATGATTCAAGATGCTAAAGTAACTCTAGGACAACGCAGTGGCGGTTTTAGATGGAGAGATTTCTACTGGACGGGCGAGGGGCAGATTGTTGATGAGTGGCTTGAAGGGGATGACTCTAAAATTATTATGGATCGTGCAATCGATTTCATCGATGACTCTCGCATAAAGAAACAATCCTTTTTATCGGTGATTTGGTTCCATACCCCTCACACTCCCGTCGTTGCAAGTCCGGAACACAGAGCCTTATATTCTCACCTTTCAATGGAAGAACAACATTGGTTTGGTGCCATCAGTGCGATGGATGAACAAATAGGGCGTTTAAACGACTATTTGAAAGCAAATAACCTTCACAAGAATACGATACTCTGGTTCTGTAGCGACAATGGTCCTTCTTATATTCATGACTTAAACTCAACAGGCGGGCTTCGAGATAAAAAAGCCACCCTTTACGAAGGTGGAATTCGCGTTCCTTCCATTCTTGTTTGGCCCGATAAAATTAAACCTGGAAAAACTTCGCAACTCGCATTCACTAGCGACTTTTACCCTTCCCTATTGTGGGCTACAGGCTCCCAATTACCCAAAAATCAGCCTATCCTCGATGGCATAAACATTTTAGAAGCACTAGCAACCAATAAGCATCAGCCACGCAGCCTTATGTTTATTTCCCCCACCCCAGCTCGTATAAAGTCTACAGCTTCTGACAATGAACAATTTGCAGTCATAGAAGATCAATACAAGCTTATAAGTACCGACAATGGAAACAACTATCAACTTTATGATCTTCATTCTACCCAACATGAATTTAATGATATCAGTGAGCTGCACCTTAATTTAGTCACATCTCTAAAAAAGAAATTGCTAGAATGGAAAGCTACTTTTTAGTTTTATTTCTATAATAAAGCAAAAAAAATAGTAAATAATCAAAAAAAAAATTCCTTTTTTTAAACAATCATGTTATAATTTAATGAATATTTTGGAGGATTCAATGAATATTACCAAACGATTATTGCTAGCAATTCTTTTAATTGTTATTTTTGCCTCATGCATGCCCTACTATGCAACCGCACCAAACGAACGAAATTACTTGTGGGTTAATAAGTACTGGCTAGGATATACCGATGGCACTGTAAACTCAAACAAACAACAAGACGTTGCTGTCATCTACGAAGGAACCGAGAAAACGGGAAGTTCATATACGCTATATCTCGCCAATGAAGACGAACTTCGTTTTTCTGTTGACAACAGCAATTCTATTGACCTAAACGGCAAAGAACCGAGAACAACCCTTCAGTTCAAAAGCCAAGACGTTCGCGATGTTTGGCACTCTGCAACAGATACTAATGACAACAAAATTCCCGGCATTTACGATATCTACGACGACAAAGAGCATGAGGTTATTTTTCTATCAACAAATCAAGGAATATACTACAAAAAATACACTCCTAATGCATTAGTCGACATCAATAGTACCGATGAAGCTATCCAAAGTGCAGCACTCGACAGTATGAAATTTTCTAAAATTGAGAACCCATCCTTAAAGGCGATTAATACCCAATCAACAGCATTTCATTCCTCTCCGGCATCCAACAAACCTCTCTCTAGCGAAGACATTGATGGATATGCAATTGATATCAAAACTATTACAACCGCAAGTGGGGCAGAAATAGATACATTCTTTATCGCAACAAGCACAGGTTTATACTTTTCTACCGATTTGTTTCCTGGCAAAACATTTAGAAACGACCCCAATGGAGCCAATTGGGCACACATTGTAGGTGCAACCATTATCCCAATGGGAAATAAAGACCAAGACTATCCATTAGCAACTATCCCTGGGGCTTATCGTGAGTTCAATGAATCTACTGGGAAAATGGAAATATACTATAAAGATAAATTTTATATCGGAGACGAAGCTTGGGGAATCGATCAAACAAACTTTGACCCCATTTACGATCCTGTTTATGATCCAACTTATAACCGGTTTCCCGACTTTTATGCTAGTTCTGATGGCGAATACATAGACTCACAGGGAAATATTCAAAAAGTTGTTATGGGGCAACCTATTACATGGGAACAATATGCTATTAAAAACAACATTACAAATTATGACACTAAATCATATCACATTCTCTCTGCTGCTCAAAAAGAAGAACAACACAAATTAAGACTCTATTACGAAACAATTCTTGAAAAGGACGATTACGGAAACCCAAACAACAGAGATACTGGCGTAATTCGTACCTATGCCTACTATAGAGACAAGTTCCTTAAGGCAACTCAAATTAAAGGCGTCTCAGTATATGATAATATTGTCTATCTTGCTACTGTAGGTGGAGGGATAACTTATTGCGATTTAGATTTACTTACAAAAGATATAGATTCAACAGATTATCATACTTTTAACGACGACCTAATTTGGGAAACCTATACAAGAAACCACTTCCACTATCCAGCACTTTTAAGTCAGGTAAATGCACGGGCGGAAGAAAACTTCTGGAGTTTAGAATCTATTTGGGGACAATGTATTGTTGCAAATGAAAATGGTATTTTCTATGGAGCAAATTATGGAGGAATCCATCAAGCATCTACCTATAAATCCATTCGAACTGTCCGCGATGTTAACGGCCTTGCTTATGATTATAACGGCAATACTCAATGTATTATTACAAAAGATTCAAATTTTGAATTTTTTAACCAATATTATTATCCGAAACTTAAAGAACATCTAATAAATCAAGATCCACTGAACCCACCAACAGAAGATCAAATTGCCGACTTATATTACCGACCAGATCGCGACTACTACGATGGCATTGGAAATGAAAACCTAGTACAGGGATTACGCCTAAACTGGAAAGAATATACAACTCAAGGATGGTCAATCTATGTTGCACCTGGAGATGTCGCACCTGTTCGTTTACCTGTTCTTAATTTTCCTTCCAACCAAGTTTTAAAAATTCGATTTGGAAAACTAGGTAACAAGGATTTAATTTATATTGCAACTCGCGAAGGAATGGGTATTGCAGAAATTAGAAAAACATATTCGCTTTCAGACTATGTTAAGGTTCCAGCAGCTGTAACTGGCGAAGAACAATACAATGTAGATTTTGTTAATTGGGGTGCATACAATAAAGACCTAACGACATTAGGAGAAATCAATTTTATTCGTGACATTGATTCTACTAAGGATGCAAATGGAGACGACTACTACACCTATACTGCAACCTACGGGCAAGGCTTAGTACGCTATCACTGGAAGTCATATGATCAAATCCCATTCAACCTCGACTTAGAAAGCCTTGGCTTTGAGGTTGTTGACCCATTCGCACCATAATTACTTTAAGTGCTCTCATATATATTAGTGATTTGTAAACCACTTAAAAAGACTGATTTTTACTTATGGTAAAATCAGTCTTTTTTTTGCTCACATGCACAACATAGATTTTGCTTAAATTTAATAAAAAATAGCGGGGACACTATATAAAACATCATACATATACAATAAACCCATTTACTGTTGACCAGCAAATGGGTTTATATCAATTTAGTATATTGGTTGCAATAAAATGTAATTTATATAATTTAATCTGTCCACTTAAAAGTATAGACTGCACCACAGTTATCCATTGAATAATATTGTACATAGGGGTTATTATAGTATATCCCTAAATCAAAATCTGGAACACCGCACAATAATTGTCCCGATGTAGTGAAATCCATAAATTGCCCTAACGCCTGATATCCCTTATAAAGTTCTTTTGTAGTAGAGTCAGAACCTTCTACATATTCAAAACTACTTCCTTCAAAGAATCCATCATCTCGGTCATTAAACGTCGTGCTTTCAATCTTGGCTAGTTTAGGATCTCCTAAATCTACAAATTGAACTCGCCCTACATTACCTTGCAAGATTTCCCAGTTATAACCTGGCGTTGCAATAGCCAAGTAATTTCCTTTCTTTGTTAAGTAACGAGCGAAACCTGGCCAATCATCATACATCGTAGCACCCATAAATACAGATTTATCGCCATCGTATGAATTAAATGAATTGTTTGCAGCATTTTTTTGAAAGGGTTTAGCTAGTGTCTCCTTTGTTATATCAAAGGCAACCATTCCTCCAACATCATTCCATACACGCGTTACTGCAATATCAGGTCGAAATCCGACATAATTGGTATCTGCATACGGAATTCCTGCAATAAGGACATCTCCATGCAATACAACTGATTGCCCCAAACCTTCTAGCTCATGAAAATACCATCCATAAAAACCTCTTCGCGCCCAATCGGCACTTGGAGCATCTCCTTGAAGTATGTTTTCATCTAAGATGTATGCGCCAGGTGAAATATGTTGATACATTTCTGCTTTATAGTGTGCTCGCTCGGCTCTTTGTCTGAAATTGAATTCTGTCTGCCCGCTTTCTTTACTATATAGATAGATAGTTCCGTATCCCCCATTATTCTCTTCGAATCGATAATAGTTGGCATTGTTTTGGTTAACCATCTCTGTAATATCAGCCCCTTTACTGTCATAATATTTTGAATATACTGCACCTTTTTCTTTCGGATGAAAATATTGAAATATAGCGTCACTGACACCCACTGCAATGACAACGTCCCCACTATTATTTACATTGACGTCCATTCTACTACCAAAATAGTAAGAGGGGCGGTCATTTGGCATTTTTTTGAAGGCTTGTTGCGCAGGATCTGTTACAACCTCTCCTATGCTATTTACCATCTGTGCTACTGAACCACCAAAGTTTTTTTTGTCATTGAAAACTTCTATAACTTTATATTGTGGTATATTGGCTTCGGGCATAAGGCGACTTTTAAGCTTAAATGTATCTAAATTATTTGGTGTGTCTGGTTCAAATACATAAACAGCCCCAACTTTGTCTAATAAAATATAGTTATTATTGTTTTGCAAGTCCTTGTAGTAACTTTCATAAGGAGCACCAATTACAAGAACCTCGGACTTAGCGCAATATGCAATCTTATATCCGAATCCAATTCCAGGATTTATTCGATCGGCCCGAATTTCGTAACTGTCATCTCCGCCCTCTGGATCTGGTAGAAAATCTTCTAGGTTGTATCCCTCTAGCGATACCCTTGAAATAAATTTTGGGTTCGTTCCATCATATACAGACTGAGGAGTAACCCCTTTCTCTCCATTAGCATCAAGGAGCTCTGCATCTACTCGAAATATATCCACAGCACCAGTATTTACCATTACTCGGTTGCTATAGTTTATATCGGCCATAAGAGATGAAACAAAAAGATATCCAGAATCCTCGCTTAAATTAGCATCTTTTTCTGAATCTGGTTCAAAATGGATAGCTGCTCCAAATTGGTCACCTTCTTCTGTATATGGACCAGAAAAAGATACAGGTTCTCCTTGCAAGCCTTCCTCACTAAAATCATCGGGATAGCGCATTATTTCCCATTGTAAGGTTTTTTCATCGATTTTAGTATCTGTTTCATTATTAAATTTCAACAAAGAGACAACTCCGCCTTCTCGCACCATCTCCGTTGGATTTATCTTATTTCCTGCTGGGTCTACGAAGACTTTTCCATCAATCATTGAATCGCCAACAAAGCCAACTTGGTTTGTCAGTCCAACTGCACGTCCCCAATATCCATTAATTGTTGCCTCGCCAGAAATAAGAAATGACATTTCTTCGCTCATTTTAGGAATATGATAACAAGCGAATACTGATGGTAATAGAAACCCGACTATCGCAAATAGTCGAAGCAAAGCAATTTTTTTCATTAAGAAGCCCCTTATATATAACATATAGATAGTATATTATACGACAAGTTTGCCGTGCCGTCAAACGATTTTTAAATTTTTTCTTTATAATTACAAAAAAAAACGAACCTCTATTATAAAATAAAAGTTCGCTTTATCCAATTATTTGAGTGAATAAGATAGTCTATTTACTCAGTTGCTTCTGTTTCTGTTTCTGTCTTTGCGTCTGGATTCTTTACGACAAACCAAACACCTTCTAAGTTTGCAGCTTCCCAGGTTTTAATACCATCAACCGTATCAACATACGAAGTAACTGCAACTCCATCACTAATAAAACCTGTAGGTAAACATTGTAAGTGAATTTCTAAAGTATCTGTTCCTATATAAGGTTTAAGATTATTTGTCGAAACAACTTTCACATCTGCATCTACGTGATAGAAATCATGTTTTTCGCCACCCTCAGTATATGACTTTGGTATAAATTCTACAACAACTGTTCCTTCATAGGTATACTTTAAGTTACCCATCTCTGTTTCTGGAAAAGTTACAGTGAATTTTGTCTTATCGTCGATCAATTCTTTTGTAGTAATAGCGGGATCAACCGCCCACGCCTCCCAATTTTCGGTAAAGCCTAGCATGAAGTCAGTATAAATAGAAGCAGCCTTGAGTTCATCGACCATTGCACAACTAGTGAATGCCATTGAAATTATTGCAAAAAATAATATTAGTTTTTTCATTTTTTTGCCTCCTGTATTAAAATATAATCCTAATATGCATATATGTCAATCAATAATCAATAAATTTCTTTATTATTTTACTCTAAAATGAGTAAAAAGGCATCAATAAATATTTCTCGTCATTTTAAGCACTTATCACTATAATGATAATCATTTTTATTATTTCATATTGAATTTATTGAGCAAATATCCGATATATTATTATATGAATGATTTATATGAATGGATAGATTTTAACCTCCCAAAGATAACGAAAAAACTCACGAATGAGATAAATACAACTGACTGCAACGAAACACGCTTTACTCTTGGAATTTCTGGCAAAAACGAAATACATGCAGTCCTAGACAAACTGCTAGAAGCATTGTTTCCAAGTAGCTATAAAACCAATTCCTCACAGCCTGACGATCTTCCTTATCAATTAAACACAACACTCCGTGAAGCTGCAACAGGTTTACAAAAGTATGCTATTTTAGTTTTACTAAAACGCGACGGTTGTTGCCACGGCAAGGCAGCTTCAAATGCATTTACTATTATTACTAACTTATTAAATGCCCTCCCCGATATTTGCGAAGCAATACGTCAAGACGTCCAAACCGCCTTTAATGGTGACCCCGCCGCTACATCACACCAAGAGATCATTCTAAGCTACCCCTTTATTGATGCCATAGCCACTTATAGGATTGCAAATTTTCTTTATAATCAAAATTTGCCTATCATCCCACGGATAATGAGCGAGCGAGCCCATTCAAGAACTGGAATTGATATTCATCCAGGTGCAACAATCGCACCCGGTTTTTTTATTGACCATGGAACTGGAGTAGTTATCGGTGAAACTTGTGTTATTGGGAACAATGTAAAAATATATCAAGGTGTAACCCTTGGCGCACTTTCCCCCTTTGATAAAAAAGGCGAGCCTTTACGCGGCGCAAAGCGTCATCCTAATATTGAGGATGATGTAATTATCTATGCAAACGCTACTATCCTTGGGGGTAACACCACCATTGGGAAAGGATCCATTATAGGAGGTAGTTGTTGGATTACCTCTTCGATACCACCTAACGCGGTTGTCTACCACAAAGATGCAATCAATATTAAAGACAAAAAAAGGACTCTATAACTAGAGCCCTTTTTTATCGTGTTGAATTATGCTTCAGAAAATTCTTCTTTGCCTGCTCCACAAAGTGGGCAAACCCAGTCTTCTGGGACATCTGCCCATGCTGTTCCTGCTGCTACTCCATTATCTGGATCCCCTTCTGCTGGATCATATGTATAACCACATAAGTCACATACAAATTTTGACATAATATTCTCCTTTCTTTTATTTATTTCGAAACCCACGAACCGTGAAGGTTACAAAATTCTCTTGCTATGATATTTTTCCCAGTTATATTTGGAAAAAATGCTTCGGGCTTATCCCCTGGATTTAGATATTGTTTTCTTGTAATTCCATCGACCGTTAATTCAATCCATAAGATTAAGTGTTCTTCTTCCATTGGATGTGCTACTTCGCCAACCGACACAAAAATTCCTCCATCTACCTGCGTGATAACAGGGATGTGCTTCTCTAATGCCGCCTCGACTTCGTGCGGGACAACTTCTAACATAGGCTGGCCACAACAACTTAAGTGTCCCCCCTTTGCCTGCACCATTTCAACAACATTTTTACAGGTTGTGCATCGGTATAAAGTAAATCTTTCTTGCATAGTTGCTCCTACTTTTACCAATTTTCTGCCAATACTTCAAAATGTGCTTGTGGATGGGCACATGCTGGACATTTTTCTACTGCATGCAAACCTTCATGTATATATCCACAATTTTGACAACGCCAAACAGTTTTCTCGGATTTCTTAAAAACAGAGCCATTGACAATATTATTATAAAAATCTCTGTATCGTTTTTCGTGTTGTTTTTCTGCTACAGATATGGCTTCCCACATGTCAGCAATTGCAGCAAATCCTTCTTCTCGTGCAATTTTTGCAAAGGAAGGATAGGCATCTGACCATTCTTCATGTTCGCCATTTGCAGCGGCTAGTAAATTTTCTTCTGTTGTCCCAATTTTGCCCGCAGGAAAAGATTCTGTAATTTCGACTAACCCACCTTCTAATGCCTTAAAAAACCGCTTAGCATGTTCCTTTTCTTGATTTGCCGTTTCTTCGAAGGCATTGGCGATTTGCACAAAACCTTCTTTTTTTGCAACCGATGCAAAATAGGTATATCTCATTCTTGCCTGAGATTCTCCCGCAAACGATTTCATTAAATTGACCTCTGTTTTTGTTCCTTTTAAACTCATAATATACTCCTTACAAGTATTTTAATAGCAAAAAAGGAAGTTCGCAAGTCACAGAAGGTCGAATTTTAAAAAAGATCATTTTTTTGACGCCATTTGAATTATAAGCTCAATCTCGCCGCGACTAATTCCCGTTGCATTTTGAATTTGTTCTACATTCCAGCCTTTTTTAGAGAAATTTAATACCATATCCTTTTTTTCCGCCTGTGGAATCGATTGAGATCCTCCACCGTTTTTAACACTATTTAATGCGGTAAAGACTCGCATGTTTTCGTCCATACGATCGGAGTAAGCTTTCATTCGTGTTTCTGTTCCTGCAAGCCATTCTTCGGAGTCTCTAACTTCTTGCAAATGTGTTTCTAGCGCTTTTAATTTTTTATCAAATTCTAGCAAGAGTCGAACCGCCTTATCGGCATCGGCCTTTCCATTAATAAGCAATTGAATGCGATCATTTGATTCTTTAAGCCCCTTTAAGAAGGTAGTGAAATCTCCACCCGCTTTTTTCATGCGGTCTTCAATTTTGTTGAGCTCTTTAAAGGCAAGTGCAACTCCAGAATTCGTCTCTTCGAGCATCTTTTGTTGATTGGTAAGTCGTAGATATTTGCCTTCAAGATCCCCTTCTAAGTCACCTAAACGTCTTGCTTGCAATTCCAAAGCCTGCAATTTATCGCTACTATCTAGTAAGTTTGATAATCTAGCATCAACATCAACAGAAACCGAAAGCAATCGCGTAAACTTTGAGTCAAGTTCATCAATTTGAGTTCGCTGAACTTTCATATTATTGAGTTTTGCATTGAGCTCGCTTTCAAGTTTTCGAATATTTCCGAAGTCTTTATCGACCTCTTTAAGCTCTTTCTTTTGTTGAAGTAAAACGGATAGAGAATTTCTAAATTCTTGAATATCCTCTGTAAGCTTGAGTTTGAGAGTATCGGCCCTTTCAAATAATTTTGTTTGGGTCTTAAATTCTTTGATTTCTCGTGAAATTTCTGAACTTTCTTTTTCAAAAATATTAACCGCACTTGCAATTCTCTTTTCAAGACCATCTTGCACCGCTAGAATTTCATTGCGCACTGTATTCGTGTTTTCGATTAGCGAAGTTTTACTTGCCTTAATTTCATTGCTAAAAATGGATTGTGCCTCTGACATGTGAGTGGTAAAACCATCTACTTTCTGACCTAAACTGCCAACGTGATTATTGAGGAGATGAATTTTTTCGGTATATTCATTTTCAAAATCGCTTTGTTGTGATTTGAATGCAAGTTTGAAGGTGTCAAGATTTTTGTCCATTTCAGTTTTAAAATCTGAGACCTCTGTCTGAACAGAAGATTGAAGCGCATTCCATTCGATAAGCTGTCTTTCTTGCCAACTGTCTATATTCTTTTGAGAAGCCTCTAGCATCAAATCAATTTGAGCCGCATTCTCTGAAATATTAGATTTGATACCATTAATCTCAAGCAGAAAATGATCACGGGCTTGGTCCATTTTTTCTTGTATTTGAGTATTGTAGACTTCTAGCTTAGATTCCATGAGCTCCGCAGAGGCATTTTTTAATGCATCATAATCACGTGCTATCGACACTTTTGCCACTTCTAGAGAATCGGTAGAATTAGCGAGCGTTCCCTCTATATTGGTTTTAAATTCTGTAATTGAATTTGAGATTGTCTCTAGCTCCGAGTAACATCGTTCCTTATTGAGGTTAACCTGCTCCAAGAAATCCGCGGTTAAAGATTCTTTTAAAGTATCGCGATTGCGTTGAATTTCTTGCTTAGAAGATTTTAACATCTCCATCATCTTAAATTCAAAATCGTTGACTTGTGCTTCCATATGTTCTTTTCGGCCATCTAGGTCGCTAAAGAAGTCCGATTCAATTGCAAGCAATCTTCCAGAGACACTATTATGTGCCTCTTCTTTTAAGGAGCTAAGGCTGTCGTTAATAGACGATATTTCTGTTTTGATTGATGAATGAAGATCGGTAGCGGCAGCCATATATTGTGAACTTTTTGCTGTTAATTCTTGAGAAACTTTATTCATTTCGCCGTAAAGCTTATTACTTTCTGCCTTGATATAATCCTTGACCGATTTTTCGATTGTGTCAAGCTCTTCTGGCAATGCTTCTAGTTGATCATAGCGAGCATTTAAGGCATATTCGAAATCTAATATTTGAGCTTCTATTTGTAAGAGGCGATTTGTAGAGCGTTCATTGAGAGCTTGTGTGTTTCCTGAAATTTCTTGTGTGATGGTAAGAAGTTCTGTTTTTACGATCTGTACTTTTTCGAGCATTTCTGCTTTTGCTTCGTTTGCAGATACTTCGATTTCTCGTTTGATTGAACTTAAGACTTCATTATCCATCTCTTTAACGCGAGAGATCATTTGATTAATATTTTCATTAAATCTATTTTCGACAGACAAGGTTTCATCCTTAAACTGCTTTGCCTTTGCTTCCCAGTTTCCTAGATTATCGCTGTAAGCTGTATTTAAGATTTGAATTAGGTTTGTCGCCTTTGTAAAAATTTCGCCTGTCGATTCTTGAAATTCTGCTAAATGAGTATTGATATGCTCTTTTTGCTCTTGAATCATTTGATGATTCCAGGATTCACTAGCGACCCGAGAATTTTCTAAATTCGATTTGAATTGCACCAAAGCAACTCCCGCTTCGAGTCTGTTTTTCTCTGAATAGTCTGCCATTTCGGCATTAAAAGAGACAAGATTTTCTTGAATTGCTTGAATTTTTTGGTCGACTAACTGCATTGATTCTTGCGTTTTGCCCGCAAGTTCGTTATAGACCCCTTCTAAATTTGTTTTATTAATCTCTGAGAAGGTTTTTTCCATTTGCGGGATGCGTTTTTCAATTGCGTTTAGCCGAGCTTCACCTTGGTTTGCAGATTTCACAAGACCATGTATGAATTTACTATTTTTTTGCACTTCTAGAAAATTTGCTTGCGTCTCCTCGCCTAATTTCACAACCACTTGCATTTCAGAATCAAGCGATTCTAGGCGTTGATACATGGAAGATAATTCGGATTGGCGGCGGTTAAATTGATCGAGCAGTCGTTGATTTGTCTCTGCCATCTCTTTAGAGCCCGTTTTCTGTTCTTGATAGAGTGCAACGCTATTTGCCACTTCGGTTCGGTATTCGTCGGTGAGTGTTTGCACTTGAGTTGCAACTCTGTCAAGCTCTTCTTTAAGCGTTGCCGAAAGTCGACCCGTTGACAAAGTGGTTGACTGTGTAATGTTCTTTGCTTCGTTTTCGAGAACTCCAACATCGGCGTTGAATTTCTTAAGAATTTCTTGCGTTTGACCTTGAAATTCTTTAAGCGAAAGAGTGTGCTTTTCGGTAATAATTTTGTCGAAGCTGCCTGTGAGTTCCTTGTAGACAGAATCGGCTTTTGCTTTTATATCTTCGAATAAATTTTCGCTCATTTCGTCTTTTCTCGCTTGGAGCATTCCCAAGTAGACCTCGAATTCGGAGACTTTCGAAGCAGCTACATCGATTTCCTTACGCAATTCACCGACCACAAGGTCCTGTTCTTTTCGATTGTCATCAAAAATTTGAGATAGTTTCGCTTCGTTTGCTTTTTGAAATTGTGATTGGATTTGAGGAATCCGTGTCTCGATATCGACAATGGCTTTTTCTGATTGTCGAACTTTTCCATCGAGTTTGTTGATGACTTTTTGCTTTGATTCGATGTAAGAGAGTTTCTCAGAAGCATCGCGATTCATTTTGACAAGGCGTTCCATTTGCTCGTCGTAATTACTTAGGCGAGAGGAAATATTGACGACTTGATTGCTTTTGTCATCGAGTTCGGACAAGAGTGTTTCGATTTTGGTTGTAGCTGTTTCTGCTGCAAGTTTTTCGTCTTTGAAGACGATTGAATATTTGTTATAAAAGTTTTGGAAAGTCGTTGCAAGCTCTTTGTTTTGCTCTTTGGACTTGTTGAAGTGGGCTTGAGTTTGCTCGGTAAATTCACGCTCTGCACTTGCAAAAAAGTTTTCTCGTTTTGCATCTAAATCGTTCATCCGGGATTCAAATTCGTTTAAATCGCCTTCGACAGCCTCAAACCGGGCAAAAAAACCACGGCTTGTTGCCTCGATGTTGCCTTTTACCGCCTCCGATATGGATTCGAGGGCTTTTTGGTTTTTTTGAACTACGTCTGACTCTAAATTTGCAAGCTTGTTTTGTAGTTCATTGTATGTTTGTTGCAATCCAGCAATTTTGCGATTTGAATTTGATACAAAAGCTTCGCCTTCCTTTAAAGTTGCAAGATTACTATGAATATTTTGAGAAAGTTCTGTAAGCTTTTCGATGTCAGAATCATAAGATTTAATTGTCGCAACTAAAGTTTCTACCTCTGCCGCTCTTTCGACTAAGCCCTCTGTGGAAACATTGACAGACTTAACCATTTCCTCTCCCGATTGCAAATATTTCTTTAAAATACTCGCATTCTTCTGAAGTGCCAGTGAATAATCTTTTTTAAGTTGAGCCGTCTCGAGATTGTAAGATTTTACTTCCTCTTGATATTTTTCGGTAAACTCATTGAGTTCATCTCTCATTTGATCTGATACAACATCAAACTCATTTACCTTTTTATTTAATAGAATTTTTAACTGAGCTTCGGCTTCATCGACAATTCTTGATTCCATAGAATCTCTTGTCGCTTCTAACTGATAAATATGGTCTTCGAAATTTGAGACCGACCCCTTTAAATCTTCTACCTGATTTTCTAATTCTTGTTTAACCTTGTTTGCCTCTTCAACTGCAGAGACCCAAAGGTTTTCGATATGCACTGCATTTTTCTCTTCAAATTCTTTGTGCGTTTTTCCAATTTTATTTTCGATGTCAAGCATCTTATTCTTTGAATCATGAATCTGTTTTGAAAGATTGTTCAAAAATGAATCTTCCATCTTAAGCATCTTAATGTTTTCGTCGACTTGGTTGGTCATTTGAACAATTTCGCTAATAGATTTCTTGTAGTTTGAGACTTCTTCGTACAGTTTTTCGATTTCTGATGTTTTGGAATTTAAACCTTGACCCACCTCTTGAACCCGAGCAAGAAGCTGATCTACAGCACTCTTATTGACATCTAAATCGACTGCTGCATCCTTTAAAAGTTGTTTTTTTGTTTCTACATACGCATCTAAGTCCGAAGTTGACTTTTCTGCAAACCTGCGTACATTATTCATAGTTTGATTCTTTTTGTCGGCCATTTTTGAAACAACTAACATAAAAGCAACCACAACAATTGTAATAATTGATGAAATTAAATCCATACCATACCTACCTAAAATCGAGTTAGTTCACGCCTCCCAGCGTACAAAACATTTTAGCATAGAGAAAGCGATTTTGCAAAGGAAAGTCTGATTAAATCATTAAAATTTTGATTTTTTTTATGAATTCTTCAAAATTTGCGAAACTAAAATTGGCAACGGTCTCTTTTGGTTTCTTTCGCACCAAATGCGCCGTTAAAAAGCCCATTTTTCTAGCACCAAGGACATCTTTTTCATAACTATTTCCAACATAAAGGATTTCTGAAGGATCACATTCAAAGGCTTCAATAAGTGGCAAGAAGGCTTTTTCATCGGGCTTTAAGGCTCCAGCTTCCTCGGATGAGCTAATATGGGCAAAAAAATCTCTTGGCAACTGTAAATATCGTAATTTATGCTGAACGGGAAAATCAGACAAAACACCTAAAAGAATCCCTTGGCTCTTTAACACATCCATCGTTTCTCGCACCCGATCATAGGCTCGCACACGCTTAAAGGCATGTTCCCATGAGCGATATAAATCATTCTCAATTTTTTTCTCGAGCTCCTCAACAGATAAGGCTGTGCGGTAAAATTCTTTTACCACAGTTGCCTGAATTTGTCTAAAACTCATTCCTTCGTAATCCGCAAATGAAATTTGCCGCATTTTTTTTCGAGCCTTGGAATAGGCTATAGAGAGTCGAGGGTGCATTAAGAAGGTTGGCAACATAAGAGTATACATTCTATAATTTGGATAGAGAGTTCCGTCGATATCAAAACAGACAGCTTTAATTTTCATTTCCTGGTCTCCAGTAAAGTTTTAAGAGGGGTTCATCATTTGTCAAAACATTCACTCGTTCGAACTTCCAATATCTTAATGCCCGAACGATAGCATTGTCAATCTCTGAACTTCCAGAAGAAGCAATAATTTGTACTTTTTGCACGATTCCAGAGGGTTCCACCGTTAATTTCACCGTAACGTTGATAAATCGTCGCTGAGCTAGGTCAATTTCATCTAAGGTGGGGTATCCGCCTTCAAGCATTTTTCGAAATTTTCGGTATTCTTCAAGCGAGTAGACAGAAGCCCCACTAGTCACATTTTCGCTCGTTTTTGTTGATGTTGATGAAGTGGTTGATGTTGATGTTGATGGAGTCGCTTCATTGGCAGCTATCTGATCTAGTTGCTCAAGCTGAGAACTTTCTAATAAAGAATTTTCCACAGATGCCATAAGATTCTCATTGATAGATCCCTCCGTCGTTTGAGACTGACTTCCTTGTGAAGCATGAACCCCTACCGCTTTTTTAGCTGTATCTGATTTTGTTTTTTGAGTTTGCTTTCCCGTTCCCACAAGAATATCTTCGAATTCGGCTTCAACAAAGTCATCGGTCGGGATGGGAGCCACCTTGTTCTGAACGGGCTGAGAAACAGGCCGCGCCGTCGTTTTTTTGGGGGGCGTAGAAGGAGTTGACTTAGGTGCAAGTTTAGGAGTTGGCTTAGCGGTAGGAATAGGATCCGCTTTTGCAACTGGCTTTGGCGAAGGCTCTTTCATAGCCTCCTGAGATTCTGAATTAATATGAAAACTTAAAACCGTCGTTCCATAATTTTTAGTAGTAGGAATGAGAGTCATCAAAAAAATAAGGAAAGCAAAAAAGACAACTACGAATAAAGTAATTAGGCCACTTAACCCATAGTGTAAAAGCAATTCTTTCTTTTGAGATGATATTGTTTTCATTAGCGCGACTCAGAGATGGTTACCGGAACCGAATAATTTTCGAAACCATTTTTACGAAGCAAATCCAAAACTGAGACAAAGGTTCCTAGAGAACTAGAGGCATCCCCTCGGATAACAACCGCCTGTTTTTGGCGCTCGATAGAAGGGATTGTTAGCAATCTTTCCTCTATTTGTTCTAGATCCGTAGATTCATCTTGATAAAAAAGTTCATCGTTTTCTCCGATAGAAATAACAACATTTTCTATTTCTACCGCATGCGAAGTTTCTGACTTCGGGAGCTCTATTTCAATCCCAGGCAACTGGCTCATAGTACTCGTCACCATAAAGAAGACAACCAATTGAAAAATAATGTCTATCATTGGAATTAAATCGGGTTGAGTAAAAGATGAAAACCGTCGTTTAACCGATATTCGTTTTCCCACCTTAACCCCCAATTAGATTGACTAGTTCGTCTATCCTGCTTTCTAGTAGCGAAATATTATAATTGACTTTACGAATAAGATAGTTATAAAAAATAATAGATGGGATTGCAACGACTAAACCCGCTGCCGTTGTATAGAGAGCCTCCCCAATGGCTGGAGCTAACATTTGATAGTTTTGGATAGACCCTTCGCCAAGCAGTCCAAAAGCCTTGATATTTCCAGTGACCGTTCCAAGCAAACCTAATAGAGGACCAATTGCCGCAATCGTCCCTAAGGGGCTCACAAATCGTTCTAGCTTAGGTGTTTCCAAGTTAGCTGCACCAGAAATATAATCTTTTAAATCTTCTTTTGGCAAACTAGAATTTTCGATTGCCAAAAGAGTTAAACGAGCTAAGGGAGAATTTGCAGATTCGCAATATTTTTTTGCATCTAAGGAATTTCCGCGCTTTAAAAATGATTTTAACTCGCTATAATCTTTTGCCTCTCGTTTTACATGCTTCTTATAAAACAAGATTCGCTCTACAATCATGAAACAACTTATCACTGAAAGCATCAGGATAGGGATTAGAATGATTAAACTTTCCGTATTTACAGGGACAAACATATATTTTCCTCCAGTTTTCTTATTATAAAGATATTTTTAGCAAAAGAGCAAGAGCCGATCCCTCTTCTACAAATAAACCGCGCCCAGGACGCCCCTCTTTTCCATAAATACCTGCTAAAAGATCGGTTGCAGCAATGTTTAAGGTATATTTTTCCTTAAATTTAAAATAGAAGCCCAAGTCCCACTCTGGGATTCTTGCCTCTTCATAATAATCAAATCCTAGACGCATATTTCCACCAAACCACTCGTCTGGGATTTTATATTTTACATTGAAAGCAAGTTCGTGTTCTGGAGTGGCTAATGGCAAAGTAGAGAGAACTTCACCTCTCCAGTCTAGTTCTAGTGAAATATAGTCGTTTGGAATCACCTCTGCACCCGCAAATAGATGCAATGTTTCTCCCGAAGCCTGCAATACTTCAATAAGTCCAGAAGATAGTGTGCTTGTATTTAGGTAATTGAGTCGATGGCTGTTTTTATATTCAAGGCCAGCCTCAATGGTTGCTATTTTTTTAATTGGAAATCTAAAGTTTGCATCCGCATACCACCCTTGCCCCAACTCGAGCCGTGAAAATTGCATCCATCTAAGCTCTTCTTGTAAGGCGGCATAATCTTCACTCCACTCCTTAAATCCTCCCTCAACAGAAAATTCAAAGAAATCAAAAGGCTCCCCGGCCAATTTAACCGAGAAAGGAAGCGTAATCCCAAAAAATTCGTGATTATAAACATTTTGAGTCTCATCATTACTCCAAGCCAATCCAAATCCTCCACTGAGTTTTAATTTATATGGCAATGGAACTAAAAAATCCATAAAAAATTTAAGAAAATGATCTGACTCACTCTGAGGAAGTCCAATTTCACCCGATGCCCGATAATCAAAATCCAAAACAAACTCTAACTCATCTCGTTTTAGAGAAATCCCTAATCCAGGCATAATTGCCGAATAATCTCTGCTATTGTTGCCATAATTTTCTGAAAAAATACTGCTCTGAATTCCCAATTTTGTACGAACCGAGAGCCCCTCATCAAAAAAATGCTCGCTTCGATTCTGAATTGAAAGATTTCGCCAGGTCAAACTTTCCATCGTGGCAATCTTATTTTGATTCCACAACTGATTTTCGGATAAAGAGAGATCAAACATTTCTCTGATCTCTTCATTCTGATAATCTAAATCAAATGAAAAATCTTCCGTTCTTGCTATCCTATTTTCAGATATTGGCAAATAGTTCCAAAACATGGAATTATCGTGAAGAAATTTCATCTTCGTGCTCAAGCCAGAATCGTTTACATAATGCCAATCAAGTCCTGCAACAACAGAGGCAAGAGTCCCCACCCCAACGGTGACATCAAAAAAATGCCCCTGAGAGGTTGCGTCGGCATCAATTTCTAGTGCTTTTTCATCTGGCAGAAGAAGTGTTAAATCGACTTCTGGATTTGCTAAATCTGGCAAAACGACTTCGATTTCTGCAACTTCTGGCAAGATAATTTGCGGGAGCGGCGTATCTATTTCGTCTATTGTTGAATCCTCTAATTCTAACAACACAGGAGGTAATGCAATTGTCGGTTCTAAAGCAAAAGCAAAAACTGGAATTAACAGTAGAAGTAATATCGTTATTCTATTCTTCATTTTTAACCTCCCGATTTTCATAAATACGTTTAAAGCCAGGCAAATCTAAAATTTTCTCTGCCCAAGAAGATTTCGGAACCCTTTCTAATAAGACATCATAAATTTTTAAGGCATCTTCATTGGCCCCTTTTTCTAGAGCCACTTGAGTCGCTTTATACAAGAGCGTTCCAATTTCTGTATCATCAGCTGATAATGTAGCCGCATCCAAATAATACGAGACTGCTTCATCATGACGCCCTTCTCTAAAAGCATCATCGCCTAACAATCGATTTGCCTCAAGTAAATCTGCCTTACTTATTTTTTCCATATTCAAAATTGATTTTAGCCACCCTCTTGCCGTCTCAATATTTTCACTCGTTCGATATAAGTTTAGATAAAGATCTGATAGTTCAAGCACAGCTTGTCGCCCTCTACGGGTTTGAACCTCTTTTCCCTCTCGAACCGATACGAGTAGGGCTGAAACTTCATTGGTTTTCCCTTGGGCTCTGTAAAAAAGACTATTGAGTCGACTCGCCACCTGTACCGACTGAGCCTCTAATTCATATTTATCTTGCAACAACTGGTACCAAGTCCGTGCCACATTCCATTCTTCCAACTCCGTTGCCATTTCCGCTAAACCAATAATGGCTTCTGCTTCATAAGGCCCCCCCGGAAATTTTTTATATAAACTATCATATAAAAAGCGTGCCCCGTGGTAGTCCTTTAGCTTTGCAGATGCAACAGCACCCCTAAACAATGCCGCTTGAAAATTATACCCGCTTGGAAAGGCTCTTTTGTAATCGCTGTAAAGGTCAATCGCCGCGGCGAAATCTCCCCCTTGGTATAAACTTTCCGCAGCCAAAAAGGCCGATTCTTCTAACTCTGAACTTTTAGGATATTTTTCTTGCATTGACAAATAATAGTCTGATGCTTCTTTATATTTTTCCTGAGCCAACGCCCCCGAAGCAAGTTCCATAAGAGCATCATCCCCATACGGACTTTGTTGTTGCGTCGACAAGACAAATAAAATTTCTTCGCCTTTCGCATATTCTTTAGCTAGATTAAAAGACCTACCCGCCTGAAAGAGGGCGAAATCTCTTGTCTCTCCTTTTTCAAATTCTGCATACTTTAAAAACTCCTCTGCTCCCACTTTAAAATCTCCCGCAGAAACCGAAGCCCAAGCTAGCAACTTTTGCACCTCCACTATCAAGCTAAAATCAGGATAACCACTACGAACTCGGGAAAAATAATCATAACTATCGTTATATGCGCCTTCCCTGTAACTCGCCCAGCCCAAATAATAAAGTGACCAAGAATGCAAAAATTGAATCTCTCCCGAATTTAACAATGCTTTTTCTAACGGCAATAAAATTTCCATCGTTTTTAGGTAATCTTTTTCAGAAATAAATGAAAGTGCATAATAATAATTTAAAAGCAGCACCGAATTATCATCCTTTGGTGACGATAAACTCAAATAATGTTTTCTAGCACGTCTTAGCACTTCGTACTCTTCACATTGAAATGCGACTAATGCTGCGTTGTAAATTAGCTGAAGCTCCTCTTCCTGTAACTCTTCGCGCGCCTGTTTTGGATTTCTCTCCCGAACTTCCTCAAGCAAAAAATAGGGCTCTATTAGTAGCGAAAAACTAGCCAATGCGCCTCTGTACTCTTTATTTGTTTTTTGCAGATAGGCTTTTAAAACCGACAATCGCTTAACCGCAGGATTTTCAAAGTGAAGAAGAGGGTTTTCCTTGCGTGCTTCTTTTAGTTTTGAGATCTCCTTATTTAATTTTTCATTTTCTTCTAAAATTTTTTTAGCCTCTTGATAGAGTCCACTTTCCATTGCGGAAAAAGAGGCCCAATAGAGAACCTCCCATGCAAATATTGAATCGGGATAGAGCACAAGCATTCTTTCTGACTCTTTCTGACATTCTCGCCAATCCTCCTCTTTTGCAAGCTGATGGATTCGACGAATCCACAAGTAATCGCCGTAAGGTTCTGCTCTAGGGGCAGTGATAATCGATAAGATTTGTTGCTCTGGCAATGGAGCACCTTCCCCTAACGCCTCAAGATGATAGACCCACATTCTAAAATCGTAGGGATTTGCCTTTAAGTAGTTGTCACTAATGACAAAAAAATCTTCTAATCGATTATTTTCTAAATTGATGGCAGCCATTCTAAGAAGAATGGGTTTTAGTTCTTCCGAATAATATGAGACAAGAGAGACCATCTTTAGTGCAGTGGCATTTAAAATGGACAAATCCCCTCTTTCCTCTTCTATGTTAAAAATTCGTTTCCAAGCAAGTGCCACGTGTGACTCATTCCAACTCGCATCGTCTTGAACAACTTGCAAATAAAGTGGATATGCCGCCTCTGAGCCTTCAACCGAGAGCGTCGCCTCTGCCAAATAGAAATTCTTTTGTCGTTGTTCAAGAGGAGAAAAGAGATCATAGCTTCCTTCTTGTATTTTATCTAATAAATACTGATTCTCCCCTAGCTCTAATGCAAGCGAAGCAAATAGCGAAAAGAGAGAAAAATTAAGATCAACGGCTAATCCGTTTTCTAATCCTGTCTGAAGAGAGGCGAATGCCTCTGCTTTTTTATCGGAGCGATATAATGACCACCCACGATAGACAAATGAATCCCAGCGCTGAATTTGATTTTTATTAAAGCCCTCTAGTCCTTCGGGCACCGCTTCTATTTCTAAAAACGAAGTGAATAGAGTCTCTGCAACCAGATAATCTCCTTGTAAATAACGACAAATCCCTCTCCAATAGATTCCTTCGTTTGCAAAAGAACTCCCCTCATAATTAGAAGAGAGCTCCATAAGGGTATCACCCGCTAAATCGGTCTTTCCATTTCGCAAAAGAGCAACCCCAAAGCCTAAAAGTGCCTCCGCTCGATTTTCATCATCTTTTCTTGCATCGGCTAAATACTGACTAAGTAAATTTTCTGCTAACAAATAATTCTGGTTTTCAAGCCGTTGTATGCCTTCATTGAAAAGCCTCGTCTGTAAAGCCCTATCCTCCGCATAAAGAGAGAAAATGACAAAAAAAGAGAGCCCAAAAAAAAGTTTTTTTTTCATAACAATACCTACTAACGTTTTATAACCGATAAAGGTTCATATTCAGTGGGTCTAAAAAGCGACGAAGTCAAAATATCGACAAGTTGTATTCTTTTTTCTTCATTTGACCCAATAAATGCCTCAAGTTCCCATTCTTTTCCGTTTTCAAAGACAAAAACTTCTAATTCCCCTCGTAAATTAATGACTGGGAAGAGAATGACGATTCCTCGATATTTTAGCAAGTCTTTTTCGCCAAGTTCTCGCTCATTTAGACTCCCTAAGAAAAAAGAATTTGAATGCTCTACAGCTAAAATATATAAAATTCGTTCTAATTCTGCAACACCATAACCTGTGTGCCCTAAATATTGAAATTCATGAAGATAGTCAACATCATTATCTCCATACTCCGCGTCGTCTTTTTTGATGAGGGCCATCTTAAGCGCTAAATTTCGCACCCAGTCAAGGCCTAAAAAAGGAAGATGCTCTTCTTCAATACGCAAAACATGTCTGCTTCCTCGCTTTTCGATAAGTTCATCCGTTAAATCTTCGTAGGAAATTTCTTTCCCCGTTTGCGGTTCATAAAAACCATCAACAAGCCATTTTGCAAAAGCTTCCGACGTGACTCCGTCTGGGTTCAAACTTTCCATAATTGGCAATCGCGTTCGAATAATTTTTAAAATATCTTGAGTAAGACGAAATGTCGATTTATTACAGGCTGGCAGCAAAATCTTCCAATCAACAAAAGAATCTAAGGAGCGCAAAATAACATTTGGCTGAGTTTGCATGATAAGATCAAAGGGGATGGCTAGTTTGATGTTTTCGTAGTAAAGCCAATCATCAAGGATATAGATATCAGCATAGGCTGTGTTCCCATTGGGATGAATGATCATTTTCACTTTATTATCGAGAGTGATGATGATGCGTTGTTGTGTCGAATTCTCCGAATTCGCTTCCCATTGATAGGTGGCGCTTCCTTTTGTGGGATAAGTAAAATTCCACGTGTGTCCTGTTTCGGTAAAGGTAGGGGTTGTTTTATTCCAATTTGCAAAAATGAGTGCAGGAACAAGTAAAAACAAGCCTAAAATACGGTACTGAAGCATTTTTTCTCCTTTTTTAGCCTATAGCTTTATTACATTATCGACCATCTTTTCCGATTATATAATAAAACTTCTTGCAAGAAGTAAAGTTTATCGCTTATAATTATAACAGAGGTATTGATAGTGTCAATTTTTAACAATTTATCAAAAGAAAAAAAACTCAAAAAAATAGAAGTGGCCCAGACCGATGAAACCATCGAGTCTCAACAAGACGACCCCAATCAACTTGCCCTAGACCTAGGCAATGACTTAGAATCTAGCGAAACTCTCCCTAATTCAATTGCTCTATCTCCACTCGATGAAGCAAGCAACACCACGCGAAAACTTCCTAAAATTATCCGAAAAGATAAATCAAAAAACAAGAAAGAAAAATCAACCTTCACCCCCAATGGACATGCAATCGATGCCCTTATGCAAGAAAACCGCCATGCCGAAATCTTAATAAAAGAAAGTAGACGGGCTCTCAAAAAAATCGACCGTTCTCCAATTGAACTTCACTGGCGAGACCTCAATCTTCTCATCAACGAACTTGCAGAGATAAAATATCACTACCAAAGAAAAGAAGAACTTTTATTCCCAAAATTACAAGGCGAAAACTGTGCTCCGCTTTTAGAGTATTTTATCAATATTCACAAAGAGATTCGCAAAAATATTCGAAACCTATTGCAAGCCATTAAGAGTAGCAACCTAAAAAATGTAAAACAAACTTTTCTCGTCACTACCGAGCAAATCCATAATTGCATTACCAAAGAGGAACAACTTCTTATCCCAACGGCCCTCTCCCAACTTAAAGACGAAGACTGGCAAGAAATTAGAAACATGGGAAAAACCATCGGTTATTCTTGGATCGAAAAAGATCAAGACCCTCTTGCACTCCATCTAAAAACACAAGGAATCAAACTCGATGGATTTAGACTCGACACGGGCTTCATGAGCATCAACCGGATGGATCAAGTTTTCAATGCACTCCCTGTAGAATTTACGGTTATCAATGCAGATGGAATCATCATTTATTACAACCAAGAAAATACTCGAAACTTTAAGCGAAAACCTAAATTTATCGGCGAAAGCTATACCGATTGCATATCCACTAAGAACACCAAAAACATCAAAAAAATAATCGAAATATTCAAGAAAAAAGAACAAGAATTTGTCGACCTCTATTTTTATATCGATGAACAAAAAATTTATGTTCAATATAAGCCACTTTACAATGTGGCAGGTGAATATAGTGGGCTTATCGAAATTGCCCAAGATATTACCTTCTTCACCACCCTAGAGGGCGAAAAAAGAGAAATTTAAAACTAGACTTGTAAACTTTTTCAATTTTTTATAAAATTATTTCATTATGAATCAATCAACACATTGGGCAGATATCACTGCCGACAAAATCATACGAGAAAAAGGGAACAAGGTTTATACTTGTGCCTCTGGAATCACCCCCTCAGGAACTGTTCACATTGGAAACTTCCGCGAAATCATTTCCGTTGCCCTTGTTGTGCAAGCACTCCGCGAAAAAGGGGCAGAAGTGCGTTTTATCTATTCCTGGGACGACTACGACGTTTTTAGAAAGGTTCCTAAAAACATGCCAAAGCAAGAATTATTAGAAACCTATTTACGCCAGCCAATTACCAGTGTTCCCGATGTTAAATCTGATTGCGATAGCTACGCGCACTTTAACGAAGTCGCTGTAGAAAAATGGCTTCCTGTAGTCGGAATTTTCCCTAGCTATATTTATCAATCTAAAAAATATCGAAATTCCGACTACGCCCAAGGGATGAGAACGGCCCTAGAGAAAAAGGAGCAAATCGCCGCCTGTTTAAATGAGCACCGCACCGCTCCCCTTGCAAGCGACTGGATGCCTATCTCCGTTTTCTGCGGAAAATGTAACAAAGACACGACAACCGTCCTTGGCTGGGACAACGACTGGAAAATCGAATATTCCTGCAGCGACTGTGGACAACAAGAATCGGTTGACCTTCGTGAAACACATGTGGCTAAACTTCCTTGGCGAATCGATTGGCCTATGCGTTGGGCATACGAGGGCGTCGACTTTGAACCCGCAGGTAAAGACCACCATTCAGAAGGCGGTAGCTTCGACACCTCTAAAAAAATTGCAGAAATTTTTGGAACTTCGTCACCCATCTCCTTCCAATACGACTTTGTCCGAATTAAAGGCGGTGCGGGTAAAATGTCCTCCTCCTCTGGAGAACTGATGAGCCTACCAGACGTCCTAGAAATTTATACCCCCGAAGTGACTAGGTTCATGTTTGCCGGCACACGTCCAAACAGCGAATTTGCCATTTCCTTTGACTTAGATGTTCTAAAAATTTATGAAGACTACGAAAAACTAGAACGAAGCTACTTCGACAAACCAGACGACGAAAAGAAACTTAAAAAATGGTACAGCGGCGCCCGAATTTACGAACTTTCTCAAGTAAATGGCGTCCCATCAAGCCTATCCTACCAAATTCCAATCCGCCACCTTTGTAACATGCTCCAAATTTTTAATGGCGATATAAATGGTGTTATTGCCTACCTTGGCGACGTTGCAGACGACCAAGTAGAGCGATTTATAGTAAAAGCCACTTGTGCATGGAACTGGATACGAAATTATGCTCCCGAGGACTTCCAGTTTGCCCTTCAAACTCCAGGCTCTTTATTAGGGGGCCTTGCCGACAACCAAAAGGCAGCCCTTCGTTTAACAGGAGAACTGGCTCGAGACAAAATGGCTACAATCTCCGAAAAAGACTTTGGCACCGCCATTTACGACATTTTAGAAGAACAAGGAATTGAGTCCGCCGACTTTTTTCCCATTATCTACAAAGCACTCATTGGGAAAGAAAAAGGGCCAAGGCTTCTAAACTTCCTCTATACCATTGGCGCCGACAAAATCTACGCGATTTTAGGCCAATACTAATTTTTTTACTTTCTGCCCATTTGAGCTCTTGATTTCTGCAAATTTTACGCGTATCCTTAATTAACTAGGAGGCTTGTAATGGCAACTAATGTAACAAAAGATAATTTCAAAGAACTCGTTCTCGAATCCTCTTTACCTGTGGTAATCGATTTTTGGGCTCCATGGTGTGGACCTTGTAAAATGCTTGTCCCCATTATTGATGAACTTGCAGACGAATATAAAGAAACTGCTTTTATTGGAAAGGTCAATGTAGATGAGCAAGGCGAACTTGCAAGCGAATTTGGAATTGCATCTATTCCTGCACTTGTATTCTTTAAAGATGGAGAAGAAGTTAAACGAATGGTCGGCTTCAAACCCAAACAACAAATTATAGAGACCTTCACAAATCTATAAAACTCATTCATTCCCATAGTAGTTTGTCGAATTAGGCAGGCCAATCGAAGACTCACTCGTATTTACCACATACCAGTCACTTGTGCTATTGGTGTCAGTGGGAATTAAATCTCGGCATAAAGTTCTTGTTGATGTTGAAGCCGATGGGTTGACACAATCTTCTGGAGCAATTTCCTCATTTGCAATCTTCCAATGGCCTAATTCCACCAGTTTTTCTGCGCGCAGCAAATTGGTGGTCGACCCAAAACCTCGGTAGGTGGTGTCCGATAAGGAATTTCGGTTAGAATAAATGATTGCATCAAGCAGCTCGCCTCCAGGAGCCTTTGCAATCGACAAAACTCCATTGGTTCCCGATAAACCCTCTTTCTTAGGTAGCCAAAAATCCCATGCGTTAGCTTCCACTTCTAGACCCGAGGCCTCATCCTTTCGACTCACTTCATTTATCTCGCTCGGGTCGCCTGTAGGGGCCACGTGTAAGACAATATAATCCCCCTTTTCAACTTGAACATTGGGAAATACAAAGAAAAAATCATAATCACCTGGAAGACCTCGATAAAAGGTAACGCCAGCAAGACTTCCTGAACTTAAGCAAATCATTTCCGCCATATCTAGTCGCTTTCCACTGCCATTTAGTCTAAGTTCGTTTAATTTCAATTCTGGCACATTTGGATTATACCCATACAAGGAGAGTAGTAACTCCAACCTATTTTTAAACCGATCCTCTACAACAATGGCACCCTTAACTTCTTTACCAGGTTCCATAGGATTAAGATAATTCATTTCCACCACCGTGCCAGAAGCCTCGAGTAAAAACTCTTTCTCATTCCCCATTGCAACCACCTCTTCGTTAAATTCTAAGCGAACTTTTTCTGCAGAAACGACCTCCCACCCCACTAATACAGGGGGCTTGTAATCGAGCTCTAATGGTTCTCTCCAATCTAAAAAGGGTAAGCACCCTATCAACATCAACACAAGTAGAAAAGAAATGATTCTTTCTATTAACATTATAGACCTCCACTACTATATAAACGGAGAATGCAATTTTGCCTAATAATTAAGAAAATATTTAAAAAAAAATTGAATAATCACTATTGACGACTTGCCCCGTCTTTCATAAAATAGATTTAGGAGATAAAAATGGCAAAAAAAGGTTTTTCCTTATCGACCCATCCATGGGCCTATCAAGCGCAACTCATTAGCAAAGACAATTGGACAGAAGAGTTCCAAGAAAAGAATCATAAAACCCCCGAGGAAGAAGCTCAAATGCCAGAGGCCCAATTAAATGCCCTACTTAACTCCCGTGCATGCTTCGACGGCATTCCTCTTATCACTTACACCTCACAATATGGGCTTGGTTGTTTCGAAGGAATGAAGGCTTTTCCACAAAAAGATGGCTCTATTAAGCTCTTTCGCCCCGAAGAAAATGCAAAGCGCTTTTACAATTCTATGGAAGGACTACGAATGCCCATGTTCCCCATCGATATGTTTGTCAATGCGGCAAAAGAAGTGGTAAAACGCAATGCACAAATTGGATTTTGCCCAACCTATAATAGCGAATGGGAAGCAGACAACTACCTTTCTGCCCAAGCCGTGTATTTAAGACCTTTTAGTTACTCCGAAGCGGCAGTGGGACTAGGGCTTAGCCAAAATCCATATGTATTTATTATTGGAACCACTGTTGGCTCCTATTTTAAAGAAGGGAATCAACGAGCAATCACCACCAAAATGACGCGAGCCACTCCATTTGGTACGGGGTGGATCAAATGTGACGCAAACTACGTCATCCCGATTCTTGCAAAAAAACAAGCCGAAGACCAAGGCTATATGGAATCAATTTTTCTAGATCCTATCCATAAAAAATATGTCGAAGAAGGTTCTTCTTGTAATATCTTCTTTGTCACTAAAGAAGGTAAAATTGTAACCCCAGCTCTTGGAGACACAATCTTACCTGGAATCACTCGAAAGAGTATTATCCAACTTGCGAAAGACAAAGGCTACACAGTAGAAGAACGAAATATTTCTATAGACGAAGTTCTTACAGATACGGTGGAATGTTTTGTAACAGGAACCGCAGCCGGAATTTCACACTTTCAATCCATTACACACGACGGTCAAACGGTCGAATATAGCAACGGCGAAATGACTCCTATTGCGAAAGAACTTTTAGTCGAGCTAAAAGGAATCCAATATGGCGCCATCGAAGACCGCCATGGCTGGATGCAAGATATCACCAAATGACCGAATCTATCGACCTGCCTGCCACGGCAATCCTCTGGCAATGTATAACCCTCTTTATTTTGTTAATGCTTTCTGCCCTTTTCTCGGCGACAGAGACGGCTTTTACCTCTCTCTCCTTTCTTCAAGTTTCTAAACTAGGAGAAAAGGGGCTACGAGGAAAAATTTTAAAAAGCCTACACCATAAATCGGATAACTTACTAACCACCATTTTACTTGGAAACAACCTCGTCAACATTGGTGCAACGGCTCTCTCCACTCAACTCACGCTCACCTTATTTCCTCATTTATCGGTAGCAGTGACAACGATACTATTGACCTACCTTGTTCTCGTTTTTTCCGAACTAACGCCAAAGCGCATTGCCCTTGCAAACAATGAGTTTGTCGCCCTCAATATGGCTTTTTTCATATACCTATGTTACTACTCTCTGCTGCCCTTTATTTACATTGTCCGCTATTCTAGTTGGATTATTTCCTTTCCTTTTGCGCACAAAAAGGTAGAAACGGTTTCCGAGGAAGGCATCTTCCAGATGATTACGATGGGCACCGAGTCTGGAATTGTCGAATCCTACGAAAACCGAATGGTCCATAATGTGTTTATGCTAAATGACCTACCTGTAGAATCCATCATGACACGACGGCTAGATGTAGTAAGTCTTAACGAGGAAACAACCATAGAAGAGGCGGTTAGTTTTTTTAAAGAAAGTCACTTTTCTCGGATTCCAGTTTACAAGAAAAATCCAGAAAATATCTCTGGGATTATTTTAGTAAAAGAGATTTATAATCTTTATTTTTCGGGAAACCAAGGCGGAAAACTCAAAGACTTTCTGCACGAGCCGCTTTTTGTTTCGGAAGCCAAGAAGGTAAAACCATTACTCGATGCATTGAAGCACTCTCATATAAAACTTGCTATTGTCTTAGACGAATATAGCGGCCTTGCTGGCATCGTTTCCCAAGAAGATATTATCGAAGCGATTATGGGAGAGTTACACGATGAAGACGACCCAAAAGAGGTCGAACTTGTGACCCCTATTTATGAAAATGCTTGGGAAGTTTTAGGTGAAACCTCTGTTTTTCAACTAAACGACGAGCTTAATTTAGACCTTCCCATTTCAAGAAATTTTAAAACCCTTGCTGGATTTCTAATTGATGAATGGGACGAAATCCCCTCTGTGGGAATGACTCACGACTACAAAAAGCATACCTACGAGATAATCGAAATGAACAACATGCAAGTTTTCAAAGTTCTAATAACGAAAAACAAACACTAAAAAACCCGCCTACCGGCGGGCTTTATTTCTATCTATTGTTTAACATTCTGCGATAAGTAATGTTTTTGGATCTAACATAAGATGCAAATCCTTACATGCAACACAGTCTCTATTTTTTGCTAATTTAAGTGATATATGCTTATCTTCAAATCGAACATTGATGATAATATCTACTTCTGGAAGATAGGGTTTGACGATACATGGAATATCATCTTCGTCCCAATAAGGACCATCGCCATGAAGGGAGACACTTACCCAAACTTCTAGTGCTGTTGTTTCTGCAAAATCTTTAATAGATGCTAAGTCTTTTACCTCTACCTCAGAAAAATCTAACCCATCAATAATAACCACGTCTGCACTAAAGTGTGCTTGCTCTAGCATTGTTTTAACACTTTTAAGTACATTAGGAACCGAATGCCCCCCTTGCGGGAATGACATAACAACCCGTTGGTGAACAAGTTCGTCATGAACCTCTTTTGCATTTTCTAAATGCTTATCTAATGATAATTCATCGAAAATATTTTCGTACCAATTTAAAATATTGTCTGGTTTTTTCGCGAACGAAACATGGACAACATTTTTACCTTGCAACATTTTATCAATTGCAATATGAACTAGACACGCTGTTTTGCCTACGCCCTCTTTCGAGGCAATAACACCAATTTTTCCTTTGCCAAGACCTCCATTGATCGACTTGTCAAAAATTCTTAGTGGACTTCTTTTTACTAACTGTTCTTTAACCATCGGCCTACTCCTTCTCTTTGATTACTTAAATTGTAGACCCACAATTCACATCGGTCAAGCAAAAAAAGAATTAAAAGTGAACATTTCGGAAAAATTCACAGCTAAGTGAATAATTTGTATAATTTCCTTCTGGCGTAATCCGGCTAAAAGAGAAATCGCGAGTTTTGACAAAGCCTAGTCCATCTGCAATAAGTCCATGTAACATCCAATCTTGGTTTTTAAATCCACCTTCTAGCGACTTTGCTTCTAGTTGAGTTAATAGATCTACAGCCGCTTCAAATCTGCCATCGAGGGCAAAAAGGCAGGCCTGAGTATGGATAATGGCATCGCTTTGCGACTGCGAAAGCTCAACCGCTTTTCTCGCATACATATACTCGCGGTCGGTGGGTTTACGATTTTCGATGACGGCTAGCCATGCAAGAAAATTATAGTGAAAGTCTTTTGCTTCATTTGTTTCTGCTAATTTTTGTACCCACGCCTCGTAGGCATCCCTGTCGCGAGTGATTGCATAATATTGATAATAGATGGCATCTAAAACTTTGACATCATCTGTCAATAAGAGAATTTCTTCTCGAATAAGCTCTGCTTTATCTACTTCATTAAAAAAAGCATAGGCATATAGCAATCGAGATAACAAATCGATATTGCTTTTATCGGCTTCTACCCGTTTTTCTAAAATTGGAATCATTTTAACGCTTTCAAGAGCCTCATATATAACTAGCAGACTTTCTTCGACGATTTGAGTCGGATTTACCTTATATTTTTCCTCGAAGTAGGGAAGTGCTTTTTCCGCAGAACCTGTTTCTATCATCCACGCCTTTATAAGTTCATCGATGGTTGCTCGCCCCTCTTCGTATTCTTTATTCCAACTAGTGACACAGCTAGTTCCAGGATAATAGTGATTTTCGGCGAGCCATTTAAAAACCTCTAGTGTTGTAGGTGGGTGTGCTTGTAAATATTCGCCAATACCTGCATCTTGACCTAAGAATGCAATTAATTTCATCTCCTCTGTTCCCACTAGCATTTTAAATATTCCACTAAACCCGGCTTCATTTAGGTCTATTTCTACACTGCTATATCCATCATCGAGCTCTGTCATAGCGACTTCCTGTCCTTGCAATAATTCATCTAAAATCGCTAACTTGTTTTCCCCTTTTTGAGAGCGTCCTGCAACAAAAATATCGTGCAAGCTATACAAATGGATAATCGACTCGCGATTTAGGGTACTTTCAAAGAGTTTTGGTGTCATGATAGAGGCAAGGGCTGAAAAATCACTACCATCGCTGTAATATAAATTGATAAAAAATTGATGGACGAGGTTGTCGATGCTATTAGGCATAAGATCGAGAGTCTCATGTTTCACTAGATTTTTAGAATTTTGAGCAAGATTTTTAACTGTTTCGTCTTCTATTCCTAATTTTTCTTGCAAAAGAGGGACTAAAGCTCGCACTGTATCATAATCGCGTACAACAAGAAGATCTTGCATCGCAAGATATATTAAATTAGAGAAATTTTCATCTTCTATTTTTCCTTTGAAAAAAGAAGCCATTGCTTCACTGCCTTGATCTACATTGATAAGAAGTCCATCATAAACTTCTCTCCATGGAAAATTCCCGCTTTCGGCAAGATGGGCTTTAAGCGCTTCTATCTCCCCACTTTGGAAATAGGCTTTTGCAAGCAAAAATCGGCTTGCAAATTGTTCATTCTCGTATGGTAGCAATGCCTTCAATGGTTCAATGTTCTTCTCGGGTGAATATAGATGAATTTCTGTCATTTTTGACCAAAATTCGACTGTATCGCCTCCAAGCTCTTTTACTTTCTGGAAGGCATTGTCTGCGATAGCCAACTCCTCTTTGTTTGTGTTTCGTTGTCCCCCTTTATCCGAATAATGGCTTAGTCCCCAGTAATACCAGACAAGCGGTTCGTTTGGGGTAAGTAAAATAGCTTTTTCGAGCATTTGTCGGGCTTCAATCACCATTCGCAAATCTAGTGCCTTGTTGGCATATCGCAAATAGTCCCCCGTTTTTTCGTAATATTCGAAAGCACCCTTGTAGTCTCCTTTTTCCCAAAGGGTCTGTGCATAGGGAATCACTTCGATTTGGAGAGGTTTTCCGTGTTCGGCAAATCCAAGGGCGTTTTCGGTGAGGTAGCTGCGGTCCCCAGGTGTAAGGGTGGTATCGGCTAGTAGTAGTTGGTATTTGACAATAAGGAGTTGGTCTTCTCGATAAATGGATTGCTTGAGTTCTAGTGGGCCAATCATCCAACGCGCCGACTCTGGCATTTCTTTGACAATAAAATTTTTAGGAATATGAATTCGATGTATCCACTCTATATCGATAGGTTGATCTAGCGTCAATGGAGCCAAGGGCTCGTCGCCTGTTTTAAGAAGTTCTTCTGGTAGCGAAAATAGAATAATAGAGGGATATATGTTGACAATATTGCCATTTAAGGCACAATTGATAAGATAGGGATCCTCTATTGTATAACTGATAGAAGATCTTCCAAAGCGAGGATTCTTTATCTGTCCAGTCAATGCATCTTCTTTAAGGTAGCGAGAAAGCCATTTTTCCTCTTCCTCAGTTTCCATTGTTGGAATTTTAGCTGAGGTTACCCGAATCACATTCATTTTACCTTTTCCCTGCAATTCGAAATAATAATCACGAACGACTTTATCGTATGTGAGCTCTTGTGAAAATAACGAAACTCCACAAAACAGACTCAATAAGATCCCTAAAAATAATATCTTGCGCATATCCAGCTCCTTAAGTAAGAAAATTATAACACACAATAGGGAAACTTACATAATCTTTTATTGCAATATTCTAAATCTATTCCACAATTAGAGAATTTACGTCCCCTTCAATCTGATGGATTCTCACATCTCGTGCAGATTGTCCTAGCAATTTATGGCCATTCTCAACAAAGTAATAATAATGCTCACCTGGGGTCATTCGAACCTTCACTTCATATATTCCAGAATCGACTTCTTTCATTCTATATCTAAAGGGATCCCAACTTCCTATATCGGAGTTAAAATAGACGCGGCTACCCTCGTCGCCTTTATATCGAAAAAGAAATTCTCTCTTTCCCAATTCGATAGCACCGAATTTTTGCTCAATCTTATCTTGACTTATTTCAAAACGTGAAATTTCATGTCCATACGAATCATTGTATGAAAGGGGTTGTAATTCATCCGAAAACCAAACCCCATCTACAATAAGACGATAATCTAAATGAGTCTCCGTCCCATTTAATTTATAAAGAAAATAATAAATCCCTTCGTGTTGCTTTGCAAAAAGATGTATTTTACGAAAATCTTCATGCTCAAATGCAACTCCCATATAGCGCGCAGAATATTCTGGCTTTGCCATGAATAAGACTAAATCATCAAACTGCTCGGGAGCAGTCGATTCCGTTGCCTTTATTATGGTCTGCGACAAAGTTGTTTGGGAAGCAGTTATATATTGATTGAAATCTGTTTCCACTACCTCAAAACTAAAAAGAGAGACACTTGAAAAGAAGCACAGGGCAAAAAACAGGAATCTTTTGTATTTTTTTGAGTTTATTTCCATACTCACTCCTATATTTTCTTATCGGAATAATTTAAAATGTTTTTAACTAATAAAAAAAAAGAATTTGCCGATATTATCAATAGGAAGATCTATGCCAGACCTAGACATTATTGATTTATTTATTAAAACACTCCACTCATTAGGTAACGAAGAAGAGATTCTCGCTGAAACGGGCGAAACGATACGTGACGTTTTGCCTGACGAGGACTTTATGAACTCTGAGTTTGCAGAATTTGTAGACTCTATTGATTCCTCCGATGGAGAAGATATTCTTGCCTCAATCTATTCTAAGAATCAAGAAGAGGATGAAACCCCTAAAGCCGATTTTTCTACATTAGACGAATCGCACTTTGGCATGGGTGAACTCGATTTAGGTGATTTAGAGCCTCTCCCAGAACCTGACTTTGATAACGAAATAGCTACTGACGCAAAAGTCGATACCGACCCAGACCTAGGATTTATCCTTGGAGATGATTTAGGTGTTGCCACCGACCCAGAACTAGGATTTGACCTTGGAGACGATTTAGGTGTTGCCACAGACCCAGAACTAGGATTTGACCTTGGAGACGATTTAGGTGTTGCCACAGACCCAGAACTAGGATTTGACCTTGGCGACGATCTAGGAAGTGATTTAGGGATCGAACCAAAATCTGAAACTGAAGCAGTTTCTTCAAATGAAAACTTTGACCTAGACCTAAGCAAATCACTTGACTTTGACATTGATAGTGTTCTCTCTCAAGCATCTAGTGATGAAATAACCGAAGAGGCTCCTATAAATTCCGAAACTGAAATAGATTTTTCTGATGTGACAGAAAACAGTTTTGAAGAACAACTTGGTGATAACGGCTTAGACTTTGATGACGAATTCTCTAGTAGCAACGATATTCTATCAGAAATTACTTCTGCCTCCAACGAAAATCTTAATAACGCCTCTCTTCAAGGAGAACTCGCAGGATTAGAGTCGGTCGATGCAACCGATATAGACTTTTTTACCTTAGATGAATTAGGCGAACAACCTCAATTTGATGATTCATTTGATGAACCAGAAATCAGCTTTGAAGAACCCGATCAAAAAATAGATTCATTTGAAGCCTTTGAATTAGGCCATACCCCCACCGAGGATGCCCCAACTCCTTCCTCCTCTTCATATAATTCTCCCCTTATGGCTTCTGGTCAAACAGAAGAAGAAAAATTCTTTACCATAGACGACGAAGACTTTAAGGACTTGGTTGAAATCATTGCCAATTATCCTAGAAATTTAAAAATTGATGTAGAAGATTTCTTAGGAAGTGAAGCAAATGAGGATCAAATTGTTATTTTGACCTCTATGATATTAGAAGAGGTATCACTTCGGCGAATTGTTGAATACCTACAAAAAGCAACCGGCAAGAAAATAAAACTTCCTCCTGGATTTAAAAAACAAGACGCTGAAGACTTCGAATACAAAGAAGAGACTTTCCTATATAAATTTAAAACTCAATACCTACCCATTATATTAACTTCCGCTGCAGTCTTAATTGCATTAGTCATTATTCTTGGAACTCTTTTTGGATACTTCATTCCTTGGTCTGTCGCTAGCCATCACTATAAAGAGGGAAAAGCTCACATTGCTGCAAATAGATTTTCTGCAGCAGAGGAAAGTTTTGATCTAGCCTATTATGGAAGCCCAAAACAAAAATGGCCATATTACGGAAACCCTAGCTACAAACAATCGCATAAGTTTGCCCAAGCATATCAAGACAAACATCAATATCGCTTTGCAGAAAAAAAATATCAACAAATCCTAACCGATTTCTATCAGCGCCAAAAAAATCTCAAAGAGACAAAACTCCTCTACGCTGCAATGCTATCCGAAACTCTTTTACGATTTGCAGATGCTGAAAAACAGTTACAAGAAATCAAATTTGGGGGAATCGTCCCTAATCGAGGCATTCCTTTTCCGGGAAGAGGAAATGACACCGAAACCGATTTAGCTCTCGCCCGTAATTATATGATCTGGGGCAACGAGACAAAGGATCCTCAGAAATATGACGAGGCATTTTCACAGCTTAAGGCATATGTGGTCAGTCCTGGAAAAAAAGAAATCTTTGAGTATTCTCTATATAATGCTTGGTATCAGGCAAAAACAGAACAGCTTATCCCTCTTATTAGTCGCCTGGACCTTCTTTTTGAAACCGATACTTATTATAAGGAATATAAGAAATCTAAAAAAGATCTCCTCATTTATAATGATATTTTAGAATTCCTTGTAAAGAGAGAATTCTCTGATCATCCATTTTCTAAAATTTTATCTGAACTTGAGAAAGAATTTCCGATGGACCCTGAACTCACTTGGCATAGAGCTCAATATCAAAAAAATGCAGCTCTCTATGACCTTGAAGAAATGTCCCTGCTTAAGGTAAATAATCTTTTCAAAACCAAAAAAGCTCTCTCTAGACGCGAACAAAGGATCTACATTTTATCACACAATAGACTCGGCGAACTCAACTATCAAAACAATAAAATTATTCCTGCGAAAAACCACTACCTATTAGCCATCAACAAATACGAAGATCTTCTTGAACGACAAGTTCTTACGGAAGATCCTGAATATGGCAAACTCTATTCAAATATGGGCGACATCTACTACTACTATGCTGGAAATTTGGATGCTGCATACATTCAATTTGCAATGGCAGAAAATCATCGATATAAATCAAATGGGTTAGATTATAAGCAAGGATTTATTGACTATTGGAGAGGTGATTACGCTAATGCGAAACAAGAATTCTACTATGTCCTAGAAGAGGCTCCAAACAATCAAAATGCGCTTATTGCAATGGCAAATACAATGCTACAAGACAATAATTTGTCCCATGCGCAAAGCCATTATACTCGCTATATTCAATCTTTAAATGAACTCATCCCAGGTTTCCAAGGCGAGCTAAACCACGAACGCACAGACCAGGTGAATACGGTTCAAAATCTTGAATTGGCATACAATAATCTTGGGATTACCCATTTCAAACAATACCAACGCTCAAGTGATTTAAGCAAACGCGACCGCTCCATGCTTATGTTCACTAAATCGATTGAATATTATAATTTATTAGGCCGTGTCGACAAAATCAGAGCTGGTGCCTCTATCGAGGGAATTAGAAATTATTCTATCCCGAATTTGAACTCTGTTGCCGCAATCAATCAACACCGAGTTCTCTATCAAGATAATTCGCCCCGCTTACAAGTTGCTCCCGAAATTCCATTTGATTTAACTCATCAAGGAATGGCAGAAGCCCTAAATAAAGATTACTTTGTATTGACATCTAATGAGGTACTAGAAAGCCTAGAATCAAATTTACTTAGCGGTAATTGATGGTTAGATAATCGTCTGCTTATAGATCGGTTGATTTCTTTTTTGGTAAAACAGAAATTTCTAGCCCGCAAAATAGGTCTAAGCCAATAATAGCAGGAAGCAAATGAAAGCGTTGCACTATTTTTTTCTTTGCCACTACCGATTTGACAACATGATCGGTATCTTGCTTGTCTTCCCACACATAATATTCATATGGAGCGGGACAGGTATTAGGATCTAAAACCCGCCTTTGAGTCCTTGCTTCAATATCGGTTAAGAAATATTTTAATTTTAAATTTTTTGCCATGGGATTTTTTTGATTAGTCTCTTCTGAGATTTTTGCAAATTGTTCTTGTACTGCAATCCACATATCTCGTGCTTCCCATGATTTTAAAACATCTAATCCGAGTGCGAAAAAGATCATTTCGATATAACTGAGTGAAATCGATATCGATTTTTGAAGTTTTTTCGGCAACAGGCTCTCTAAGAAATTTTTAAATGATGATTCATGGAGTAATTGCTGTTGTTTGCGGTTTAGAAGATAGAGATATTTTTCTAAGATGGTTTTTTTTGCCTCATTTGAAAGTAAAATTCTTTCATGTGATTGCAAATATTCGTACCCAAAATCAAAAAAATACCGAGTCCCAATAAACCGCCCCATCGCCTTTCCTGTATCTAAGTAGCCTAATTGCGTAAAATCTTCTAGAAATTTTTTTTCAAATTTTAATATCCCCCATACATCTTTAACCGTTCCAAACTCCATAGAGTTCTTAATATATAGTGTCCTTGTTCCTGTGATATTAGGACGCCGATTTATCCCGAGACCTGTAATATCGATAACGACAATATCTTTATATCCTCTCTCTTTTACCATTTGAAATGGCATATTGTCATGCACTCCACCATCAATAAATTTTTTTCCATTTATTTTTGCAGGAGAAAAGGCGGGAAAAGAGGCACTTGCTAACAAATAGTCTGGCAAGGATCCCATTGGGATTTCACTTAAGAAAGGCATCTCCGCATTTAAATCCGATACATTATATGCAACAATTCCTAACTCGACACCACTGTTTCGTATTTTTTTTTCATTTACATAAGTTTCAATTAGTTTTTTAAGTGGGGCTGTATCTAGTCGTAAATCTACTAAGGCATTTCTAAGAATATTTAAGTTTTTAGAAATCTTGCCTTTAAAGACGAATTTTCCGTCTTTAATTAGTTCAGGAGGAAGGTAGACAATATCGGTCAACTGAATTTTAGCCCATACATCCTGGGCTACTTTAAAATCTTTATTTGCAACAAATGCTGCATTTAACGCCCCTACACTTGCACCCACAACCACATCAAAATAGATTTTATTTTCTTCAAAAAATTTCCATGCTCCAATTTCGTAGCATCCTTTCGCACCTCCGCCCGATAAGACAAGTGCTTTCTTTTGCCAATTTCGCATATCCATCTCCTTAATTTATAATATATCACAGTTTTGCTAAAAAAACATTTTACAAATTGCTTTTTTTTGGTTATCATTATTAGGGAGAAGGTTATGAATTGGTCAAAAATAATCAATACAAAATGTTGTCAAGTCAATATTCATGGAAACAATAAAAAAGAAATGCTAGAAGCGCTTGTCGATTTAGCAAGTAACAACAGCGAGCTTTCGCACATAAATGAAGAAGAACTGTTATCGCTGCTCACCCAACGAGAAGAGCTGCTTTCTACAGGAATTGGAAGTGAAATTGCCATTCCGCATGCTCAAATAGCAGGATTAGAACAATTTATCGTGTGTGTTGCTACGCGCCCTGGAGGAATCGACTTTGAAGCAATTGACAAAAACAACTCAAAGCTTTTTTTCCTTATCTTAGGACCGAAAGAAAAAGAGACTCAGCACTTACGAATTCTTGCCACTCTTTCTCGAATTGCATCGGTGCACGAAAATTTAGAGCAACTCGTCTCGTGTGAATCAAACGAAATTCTACATAAAACCATTCTAGAAATGGTAGGAGCGACGCCAAAAGCAAGTTCAAGTGAACTAGTTTACAAGGAGTTAAACCTTTTCATCAAACAAAAAACTTTATTAGATAGAATCCTAGAAATTCTCATTGCTAACGACGTTCAAGACTCGGTAGTCATAGAAACCACGAGTGCAAAAAACTTTTCATTTAGTGCCCCTCTATTTATCGGCTTTGCCGACCATTCGCAAGGAGTTGAAAAACAATATTATATAAAAGCGCTAGTTGCGGAAGAGGTCATCGAAGATATTTTATCGCAGATTGAAAAGACAGCTGCCTACTTAGGAGTCTATGACAGTCTTGCTTGGTCGGTTACCGCCATCGAACGCTTTAAACGCTCTATCCCGCACAAATAATAAAGTCTTTATACTAACCCCTCTCGCAACGACCTAAAAGCTTTTTAAAATTTTCTTTAGGATTATTTAATAATTTCCCCAAAACAAAAAGGAATTCACCAGAGAAGCCTCTTTCCCCAGCAAGCGAGCTAAAAGCAGGAAGCAACCATCTAAAGATAATTTTCGAAATTTGGATAAGACCCACTAGCACGGCACCCTTCTCGAGCCCCTCAATCAAACTTGATTCGCAAATTTTAAGAGGGCCAATTTCTGCTATAAGACGCCCCTCTGGTGCTAGTAGAAAGAGCAAGAGCACCGCAAAATAACTTCCAAGGCTGTAAATCATTATTTTGAACTTTCTTTCTGTTATGACTCTAAAAATAAGAAGCGCCCCAGTAATCGCGTTAAGCCAGATCCAATCCTTTACACTAAAAAAGAATACAAATCCTAACATCAACAAAAGTAAAGAAGCAATAAGATAGGATTTTCTTCGCTTTTGCACTCCCTGGTTATAGACCCCTAAATCTTGGTCGATTTCCAGAAGCCAGCTGTCAAAATCAATTCGAATCGTTAGGATGCCTATTAGGAGTCCAGACAAAGAAGAAATTCCTAAGATAGGAAGAAAGAAATAATCGATAGAAGAAACCGACAAAAATTCTTTAGCAACCAATATTTGTAAAATCCCATGTATAAATGCTCCCGCCACCGAAATAGCGACAAGAGAGAAAGAGCCTCTTGAGAGCCTGTATAAAAGCCACATCCCTAGCCCCGAAGCAAGTGACCCCGATAAGGCTAACAGCAACAACGGGCTAAAAAGAGTTCCACCCATATACGCAGAAATAAAAATTTTAATGAAAACCAAGAAAAAATATTCCCAAGAGGTTAAAAGGGGCAGGGCAAGAACAAGAGGCAGATTTGCCAGTCCCAACCGGAAAAAAGGCAGTGGCTTAGGAATTAAGTTTTCGATAATACCAAGAAAAAAACAAAGAGCAAGCAACGCCGCTAATCTTCTCCTCTTTTCACTAGAAAGCAACAGCATCTAATCCCTCCGGCTTCGTCTTTTCCTTCGATTCGACCGAAAGCAAGACTTGATTGGGCAAGCAGGCTCTCCACTGCCCCGTTCGATGCAAAGCTTTTCCTTTTAGGCAATTTTTTCCTGGGCAACTAGAATCTAAAAAGAACGCCCCCTCTTCGCTAAAAGAAATTTCTATGGTGCCAAGTACACCCTCTAGCTTTACTACTTGATTATAATCTAGTGGATAATAATAGGATTCCCCCATAACTTGTAGATGATATAACTCTCCCTCTCCTTCTTGGAGGTTGAGTGCGAAAAAACAAAGAGAGATGGCAATGACGCCATAAATTAAGATATCTAACGGACGAAAATATCCTCTTTTCATAATTAACTTTAACTTTTTATGAGAGAATCATCAATAATGATTGAAAGAGATCTTTTAATTTAGTAATCTAAGAAGGTGGAAACAAAAATACTTTTTCTAGGGGAAATCGTCGGAAAAGGCGGGATTTATACCCTTAAAAAACAATTAACAACTCTTAAAGAAGAAAAACAAATTGACTTCGTGATAGCCAATGGCGAAGGTGCAACCATGGGATTTGGGCTTGGTAAAAATCATGCAAATTATATTCGCAAACTTGGGGTCGACCTTATTACCCTTGGAGAAAAAGCCTTTTTTAAAAAAGACTTAGTCGAAGTATTCCCTAAAATGTCCTCTATCTTGCGTCCTATCAACTTTCCACACGAATCTCCTGGCCGAGGATGGAAAGTCTTTGAAGTAAACAATAAAAAAGTTGCCGTTATCTCTGTTATGGGGCTCTCTGGCTTTGACAGGCTCTTTTTAAACAATCCTTACTCCTACCTACCTACTTTACTAGAAAAAGTGAAAACCCTCTCCGATTTTATCGTCATCGATTTTCATGCATCGACGACAGCAGAGAAGCGACTTCTACTGCATATGTTTAAAGGGCAAGTCGCCATTATTTCCTCGACCCACTGTAAAGCGCTAACCGCAGATGCCGAAATACTAGAAGGAACAGGCTATATCAGTGATACCGGTCGCTGCGGAAGTGCCCAATCGGTGGGAGGTTTTGAACCCGACCCAGAAATCAAAAAATGGACCACTTCCTTGCCTGTTCGTTCTCAAGAATCAATGGCAGATCTTGAAATGCAAGGTGCTATATTTACCATTAACGACGAAGGAAAATGTATTGCAGTAGAGACCCTTCGCATTCCAGTCGAAAATGCACCCGCAGATGAGGTCGAGTCGCAATGACGCTTGAAGCCGTATCTGTTTTCCAAGAAGGGCGAATACAAGCATTTTTGCCAAGCTCCGACGGCTGTGCCTGTAAAAGCTTATTCAAAAGTAAAGGTTCCACTTTTGATTTCACAAATCCCAATAATTTATCCCTTGAAGAAGGCCAAGTACTAAAACTTTATCTATCCCCACAAAAAAGCATTTTAACGTCATTTGTTTTTTTTATTTTTCCTATTATTTTGTTGTTGATAATCTATCTAACCACCATGAAATTTTCGGAGATTGAGTGGTTGCCCTCCGTTATTGCACTGTTGAGTCTACTTCCATCGTTTGCTATCTCTTACTTATATTCTAAATTCACAAAATCTAAATTTCAGCCCATCTTATTACAAATTTTAAACAAAAGAGCCGAGGAGTGTGCAAGCTGCGAGGATTGTGGTAACTGCCCTAGCCTAAAGCGACGCTGACTCTTCTAAAATAGAATAAATTCTGCTGACAATATTAGATAAAGGTTCCTTAAATTCGGCATAACCGCATTCAATCGCAACTCGTGGCATTCCATAAACAACGCAACTCCCCTCGGTTTGCGCAATGGTGCGAGCTCCTGAATTATAAAGTTCCCCTAGTCCTTTTGCTCCATCTCTCCCCATGCCTGTCATTATCACTGCAATAGCTTCTGCACCATAGCACTTCTTTATGGATCTAAAAAGAAGATCGACAGAAGGACGATGTCCATTGACCTGCTCTCCCTCGTTCATGGATAAATAGGCGTACTGTTGAATTTGTTCCACTTCCATGTGAATATTTCCTGGTGCAACATAGGCATGCCCAGGCTTTAACATTTCTCCATGTTTTCCTTCGGATATCTTGATTGAACATATATCGTCGAGACTCTCTGCAAATTCTTTGGTAAATCCTTCTGGCATGTGTTGCACAATAACGATAGGTAAAGGAAAATCTTTTCGGATAGACGGCAAAATGCTTCGTAGTGCGAAGGGGCCACCTGTTGATATTCCAATAGCAAGAATTTTAGGTTTAGCTATTTTTCTTTTCTTATTTTTAGCAGGTGGTAGATCTTCTGTGAAAGGAAACTGCGCATTTAAATTTCCGCCATCGGTCATTTTTCTTAAATCGGCAACCGCCTTCTTTACCAACCCTAAATTTTCTGAAAGCAAATCATTTCTGCAATCCATTTTACTTTTTGAATTTTGATTTGTCGATGAATAAATACAAATTTGAGATCTCAAATACATCGACATTTTTTCTATACCAGACTTATCCCCCATCGCTGGCTTTAAAATAAAGTCTTTCGCTCCTAATTCCAGTGCTTCGATGGTAATTGCCGCATTTTTCTTAGCAACAGCCGACAAGATGATGACGGGAATCGTCATCTTTAAAAGATTCATCTTTTTTAAAAATTCAATCCCATCCATTTCTGGCATTTCTAAATCGAGGACGATGATATCGGGTAAAATAGTTTGAAGTTTTTGTAATGCCATCGCTCCATTCGTTGCTGTTGCGATAACATAATTATCTGGGTCTGTTTCAATAATATCTATCAACATTTTTCTCATTAGAGAAGAGTCGTCGATGATCATCACTTTGATATCTTTAGTCATTTCCAATTCCTTTTAAATCTTTTTTGTAAAAACAGCTATCTGGTGTACGCACAAATTTAAATGGCGTATTCATGCCTAATAATGATTCCGAATGACCAATAAACAAGTAGGCATAATCACTCATTGTCGACCAAAAACTATTGATTACACGTTCCTGTGCTGGACGATCAAAGTATATAAGAACATTCCTACACATGACAAGGTCATTAGAAAAATAAGTGGGCGTATAATTCAAATTATGGTAATCGAAGCGAACAAGTGATTTTAAGTAAGGTGTGACCTCGTAGTAATCTTCCTCTTCGATAAAATATTTTCTAAGATAATTAGCAGGAACCTCCTTTAACTTCTCTTTTTTATAACGTCCTTCTTTCGCTGTCATTAAACAAGAAAGAGATAAATCCGATGCCACGACACGGATTTTAAAATCTTTAGGCAACATATCGTCTAGAAGCATTGCAATTGAATAGGGTTCTTCCCCCGTCGAACAACCCGCACTCCAAAAATTGAAAGTTTTATCATCCTTTTCTATTTTGGCACTCACTAATTTAGGGATAACATGACGCCTAAGTGCATTAAAATGCCCCTGATTTCTAAAAAAACGGGTTAAATTTGTTGTTACGTAATCGAGCAAGCTTTTGAGTTCTTTTGGATTATTTAAGACTTCTTTGTAATATTGATGATAATCGTTGTGTTCTTTATCTCGCACAATTTCATAAAGTCTACTTTCTAAAACCACACGATTGACACTACAAAAACTAATCCCACTTTCTTTATAGATGAGATCTCTAAATAGATTATATATATCCTCTGGTAGTTTCATAACTTATTATCGCACAATTTTATTATTTACGATACTTTTAAACTAGTTTTTTTTACTATTTTCATAAAAATTTCTTTTTATTTTTTCCCATCTGCAGTTTTTAATTGCGCGGAAGGACTCCCACTAAAATGGCTGTCACAATAGAAACAACTGCCACCGCCCCAAGACTTGTTCCCAAAATAATTTGATCTCTCTTGTAGTCGTTGGCTAGCTGCTCTTGTGATTGCAGTAGTTTCTCGTAATCGATCTCTAATTGATAATAGCTCTTCTCTATCTCCTGTAAAGTTTCTTGAGAATGTTGAAAGCTCTCGATTGTTTTGGACAAGTCGTCGATTATTTCCTCGTAACTCTGTAATGCTTCGTTCAAGATCTTTATATCTGGATCGATTGACTGCGAGTATGCTTGTAGCGGTGAGAGCCCAAACAAAGCAAAGACCCAAGCCAACAAGAGTGATTTTCTTATAAATTTTTTTAACCCATTTCTTAATTTTTGCTTTAGATTTTCCATTTCTTTTCTTCTTTTCCACATTCATTTATTAACCCTAATAAAATTTTAAAATAAAATATTTTAGAAGTCAAAGCTCTTTATGGCAAAAATTAAAATTAATAAAAAAAGTCGAGTTTTTTGCAAACTCGACTTTTAGAATCTTTATTCTTTATTCTTTCTCCCAAACCAGGAATAAAGAGCTCCTTTTCCTTCTCCGGCGCAAAACCACCTGAAATAGAAGCCTTTTAAACCCGACAATTGCATTTGCTCTGAGGTTGCAAAAGTCGGAACTTTAAGTACCGTAAATGCCAAACTAAAGAGATATCCCCACATCGGTGTTGCAACTAAATTGACAACCCCATATAAATAAGGATGTATTCCAATTCGTTGGGCTAACAAGGTGGTAAAAATTCCTAAAAGCACTCCAAAGATAGCCCCAATTCCATTGGCTCGCTTTGAAAAAATTCCAAGTAAGAAGAGACCACAAAGTGCTCCAAGAACGAGACCTAACATCGACAAAAAGCTATCCCAAATTGAAGGATTGTTTAATCCAACCAATACTAATCCACAAACGGTTCCACAAATTCCGAAAGCTGCAGAACCATAGCGAGAAATCGCCAACTCTAATTTTGGGTTAGACTTTTTAGAAAATCGTTGTAAGTAGTCGGAAACCATAACGGCTGTTGCACTGTTGATACTCGTCGATACTGTCGATTGTGCGGCTGCTAATATAGCTGCAACAACAAGTCCTGCAATCCCGATAGGTAGTTCTTGGATAATAAAACGAGGGAAAACTTGGTCCACTTTTGCCATCGATGGATCTAAGTCGGCTGGAAAATATTTATAAAAGACAAAGAGCGAAGTCCCAACGAAGAAAAAGAGTGCATTGGCTCCAATTGACAAGAAGGCATTTGTCCATATCGATTTTTTTGTCTCTTTGATATCTTTAACTGCCATATAGCGTTGGATAATCGATTGGTCGGAAGCGTAAGGAATAAGATTTTGTCCAATCCCACCGAGCAAGACGACCCACAGTACTGGGTTTCTAAAACTTCCTGCAGAAAAATCTGGAACGGCTAAATTAAATTTGCCCGCTTCCGTTGCAACGGCAAAGAAATCCCCAAACCCGCCCACTTTTGCAATAATGATAAATACGGTCAAAAAGGCAGCCGAGAGCAAGACAAAACTTTGTATTGTATCGGTCCAGACAACTGCGGATAACCCGCCAAGGGAGCAATAAATAACACTAAGTAGCCCCATGATTAGAATCGATAAAACCATATTCGTTTGTGGATCTGGACTCATCTTTAAAATAGACGATAGCGCTAGCGCCGGCAAATACATGACGATTCCCATTCTTAGAATATGGTAAATCATAAAGATGGTCGCCGCAAAAATTCGAGAGACTAGGTTAAATCGATTTTCTAAGTACTCGTAAGCCGATGCACTCTTGATCCCTCTAAAAAATGGCAAGAAAAATTTAATAACAAAAGGAGTCACTGCAAACATGGTAATTGTTAAGACAAAATTGGTCCAATCGGTCGCATAAGCCTTTCCTGGAACAGCAACGAAGGTAATAGAACTTAGCATTGTGGCAAATAGACTAAATGCAGCTACCCAAAAGGGGATTTTTCCACCGCCCTTAAAGAAGGTGTCGGTGTTTGCGACCTTTCGATCTTTTAAATAAAAGAAAACACCGACTCCTAACATTCCAAAGAGATAAAGCACAATAATAAAATAATTGATAAATCCAAATGAGGCCATTTGAGCCGCAACCGAGACTAAATAAATTTCTGTTGCTCGGATTCTGGGTTTAATTTCTCCTGGAACAATGACAATTGGGCTCGTTGCCGAATCTCCCCAGCGTGCGGGAGGAACTTGAACATGATTTGCAGGTAGATTTTCAATTTTAGTCCATGTGTCTGTCACTGCATGATAGGCGTAGCCAATATTTTTAAAGTTAGGATGGTCGTCGTTAGCCACAAGGGTTCCCGCATGCCGTTGGTTCATGTAGTCTCCGTCATCCATGCTAAGCACTAGGATGTGGTTCAAGCCCCAAGGCCAACCTGTTCCTGCCGCCATAGGAACAGGCGTGTTGCTTAACTCTTGCCACTCTTTTTTAGAGGGCACCCATTTGTAGGCGTCGGTTAAAAATTCCATTGCATAAGGATAAACTTTAGTGGAATCAAAAAGAGGTGAATCTTCTGTCGGAGCTGCACGGCGTCCTGAAATTAAGAAAAGGCAATATTCTTTTCCATCGTGTTGCCATGCAGAAATTGCTGCCGACCGAGCGCCGTTAGGCAGGGGGCCCTCGTTCTTCCAGACTGCCGTTGTTGATGGGTTTTCTGCTTTTAAATTGATGTCGGATAATTTTAGTGAATAAAAGTAGTCGCCTGCTTTTGTGATATCGTCTGCACTGTTTCCCCCAAGAAGGTAGATGACTCCATCTTTCCAGTTAGAAGAGGTGACGACTGCCGTAGCCGTTGTAATACCAAAAGGCAAAGCAGGAAGTTCGATTTGGTCCACCGAGTTTGTCGTCTTATTCCATGAAAGAAGTGTCACCGTAGAGAGTGCGCCATTTGAGTTATGCCCGCCAATGCAGATAACTCCTTCATTTGTGGTGACAGATGCGCCATAGGCTCGTTCTTCGGGAAAAGCGGCATTTGTGTCGATCCAAATATATTCCTCCGCGTTGTTTTTACCAACAACTTTTTGGAGCACAGATATATCTGAATGGTACTTCTTGTTTGTCTCCCATATTGGGTTTAGGAAATTAGCTCCACCCCCTATCATTAGCACATTGTTATGGACCCCTGCAAATGCACCTGCTACTCCTAGCCCATCGGGCAAAGAATCTAGGTTTGCTATTTTTTGCGAATTCAGTTCGGAAGAAAAAACAGCTTCCCCCGATGGTCTTTCACAACTTAAAAAACTCCCAGTCACAATCCCCATCAACAAGAGTAGGGAAACAAAAATAAATTTAGCTTTCATATCAATCCTCAGTAATTATAGATACCTATAGAATACGATACTTTATAGATTTTGCAAGAGAAAAAACTGCATATTAAGCTTTTTTCTCTTTACTTTTTCAAAATATACTCTATAATTAAAGAAATTCACAGAATCGAGGAATATTATGTATAAAGGAAGCGTGGTTCCAGCTCTTATCACTCCCTACAAAGCAGACGGAACAATTAACTTAAAAGCACTAGAAGAACTAGTTGTCGCACTCATGAATCAAGGCATTAAAGAATTTTATGTTAGTGGTAGCACTGGCGAGGCCTTCTTGCAAACAAAAGAAGAGAGAATGTCGATCATTGAAACGGTTTGTGGAGTTGCAAAAGGCAAAGCTCATATCATGTTTCAAACAGGTTCCCTAGCAACCGACCATGCTGTAGAAATGGTAAAATTTGCAAATAAATGTGGAGTCGATGAAATATCTTCGCTTGCTCCCTTCTACTATAAATTTTCTGGAAAAGAGATTGAACGTTACTACCTAGACATTATCGAAGCAAGCGAAAAACCCATGATTATCTACAATATCCCATTTTTAACAGGAGTTTCGATGCTCGAATCTTGTCCAAATCTTTTCACTCACCCAAATGTATATGGCGTTAACCACACAACAAGTAATTTCTACGAGCTACGAATTATCCGCGAAAAATTCCCAGAACTCAATATCTACAGTGGGTTCGACGAAATGGCTCTCGCAGGCCTTTCTATGGGTGCAGACGGCATGATTGGTTCGACATATAATTATCAAGCAGACATTTTCATCAATCTTTACAATGCGTTTAAAGCCAATAAAATGGACGAAGCGCTAGCTATCCAAGATCAAGCTAATAAATCAATTGCAAAAATCCTGCAACACGGACTCTATAATTCCGTTCGTTACCTAACCACCAAACGTCATGGCATCGATGTTGGACAATCGCGAAAGCCTTTCGCACCTATTTCCGACGAAGCGAAAAAAGATTTAGACACTTTGGTTTTCTA
>CAYJGX010000006.1:1498-53884 GCA_964369795.1 uncultured Spirochaetaceae bacterium | reverse complement strand
AAAAGAAAGCACCATCCATAAGAGGAAGGACCTCTTGATTATAGTCATACAAATCGCCCTCTGCATAAAAATGCACCCAATCCCCCTTTTTCAAAGCCTTGCGAACATAAGGGGTAATCGCTCCTGGGTTTTCGGCTGGAATAGGAAAACCTCCAAGCAAACGCACAAAAAGATTGAGCCCTTTCACCCTAAAAGCCTTTTCTGTCCCAGAAAAATGTATTCGTTTTCTATAAAGTGCTAGTCCAATAAGTCCAGGATCTAAGTAGGTACAATGATTACTAATCGATACGGCTCCTTTTTTTACCAAGTGTAAATTTTTCCGACCCCTAATTTTAATTTTGTACATGATAGGGAATGCAAATGTGACAAGAATAGCGATTAGCAAAAATGTGAACCGCGCAAAAAAGCGAAAAATTGGATTAAAAGATATAATTGCTTGCGGTTTAGACAACCTTTCGCCCCTTCCAGATAAAACCTTTGCCTGTCCGAGATCTAAAATATGAACGCCACGCTAAAAAAATAATTGCAGAATAAGTAACGGGGAAAATAAACCACGACAAAGGGTTTAACCGTCTATTAATCATTGCAAAAATCCAAGAGCCGCAAAAAAGACTTATGCCGATAATCCCTAAGTACCATCCAGATGCTTGCAAAAGAGTCACTGCTAAGACAAAAAAAGGCGGTAAAATAAGTGCAATAAACAAGAATATAGACAAAATAAGAATTGGATATAATTTATTTTCAAACACGGAAGCAATACTGCGTTCGATTCCAGTAACTGCCGACGAAAAATTTTCATACATGTCGCCACGAATTTTTCGCTTAGCATCTAAGAAAATAGTTTTGTAGCCTGCAGCTTTCATTTCTCGCGCCATTCCAAGATCTTCATTCATTACATTTTTTGCAGCGGCATAGCCCCCAATTTTTTCCAACGCCTCTCGTTTATAAATGGCAAATTGGATAGCAAAGGCAAAAAATTTATTCTTTGTCGTATGAATGAGCCAAAGAGGCATTAAGAAAGAAGTAAGAGTATAAATGGCAGGACAAACGATATATTCTCGTTTTTGTTGATAGTTATGTCGTGGCCAAGCCGACATACTGTCTACCCCTGTTTTTAACATTCGCAAGATAGACCAACTGATAAAATCTTCACTTACCGTTAAGTCTGCATCGAGACAAATAACATAATCACCATCTGTCTGGTCGATAAGCTGCTGAAGTGCATGGGGCTTTCCTTTCCATCCTTCGGCTAAAGGTTTGCCATTGAAAATTTTTATTTTACTAGACTTCGCTTGGTATTCGGCTAAAATATCGCCTGTGGAATCGGTAGAAGAATCGTTTAGAACGCAAATTTCATAATTTGGATAATTTTGATTTAATAGGGCGTTAAGCGTTGGGCGAATACGAGTTTCCTCGTTTCGTGCAGGAATTAGAACAGAGATTTTCGGGGCCTTTTCTCCCTCTTTAAGAGTAAACTCTTTCTTTCCTTGATGAGAATAAATAATCAAATAAATAATATTTACTATAGTTACAAAGGCTAAATAGGACCCAGCAACTAGAATAAATATCGAATACCCCAACAAAACATTTTCCATATCTCTATTTTATCACGATTTCTCACCCTTTAGCAACCTCTATAAACATCACTATAGAAGAAGGAAGTGCAAAAGTAAGCATTTTTTTTATTAAAAAAAATCATTAATCTTTAGTTTAAACATATGACAAAACATTAAAAGTGAAGTAGAATTGTATAATTGGAGGTTACTATGAAAGTAAGAGCTAGACACTCATTTTGGATTAGGGGTTTAGGATTATTCGTTGCTCGGATTATTACAAGTAAATTTATTGTTTCATACGAAAAATGTAAACTAAAGCGACCCTATGTGGTACTTGCAAACCATGCCTCAGATTTTGATCCATTCCTTATGGCTCGATGTTTAGGAATACCCTTTTATTTTGTAATGAGCGATCATGTTTCAAGCTTGCCTGTTGCAGGAAAAATTGTAAAATACCTTTTAGAACCCATTCCTATTACAAAAAGCTCTAAATTAGATACTTCTGCCTTGCGCGGAATCAATGATGCAATCAGTGGAAAAGGGAATGTCTGTATTTTTCCCGAAGGAAATAAAAGCTGTGCGGGCAAAAATTCCTACATCAGCCCAACCATTAGCAAACTTGCTAAACGATTAAATGTTCCTATTGTTATCTATAATATCGAAGGAGCCTATTTCGCAAACCCGCGTTGGGCTGTTCACAAAAAACGCCGCGGTAGAATCGATGTCAAAATCAAAAAAATCTATACGGTAGAAGAACTCGCACAGATGAGCAATGAAGAGCTCATAACTTCAATCGAAGAAAATCTCACAGTAGATTCATATAAAATCCAAAATGCAAACCCGACCCCATACAAAGGAAAACTCTTAGCAGAAGGTTTTGAACATTGTTTCTATATGTGCCCATCATGTAAAAACGTCTCTACTTTGCGCTCTAAAAATAATTCAATTAAATGCGTACAATGTGGTGAAACATGGACCTACACAGAATACGGCTATTTAGAAGGAAACCATTTTACTCAAACCGATCAATGGGATGAATGGCAAAAAGAGCAGGTAAAAGCGATTGACTTCGACTCCTATGGAGAGAACGACGTTCTTCTAGAGGACGGAACATGGAAAATATTGCGAAAGACCACCTCCTACCGTAACGAGTTATTAGGAGACTTCAAATGCCAATTATACAAAAACAGACTCGAACTTGAACCTGTCAACGACAACTTTTTAGACAAAATAGAAATCCCATTTGACAGAATCCGAGGAATGGCTTTCGAGGGTAGAAATGCTTTTCAAATAACCACTTTATCCCCTGCAATCACCTATAGAATTAAAAACAATACTCGTCTTAGTGCCTTAAAATACATGAACTACATATGGGCCGCTCAAAAGACAGACATGCAATTCTAACCCCCACAGGAGCAAAAATGTTCGAATTTTATAAAAAATTAGCCAAATACAAAATCAGTATCATCATTGGGGCTCTATTTCTCACCAGTATATTTGCTTTTTTCCTAGCATTTTATCCTCAAATTAAAATCAATACCGATTTACGCTCTTTAATCCCCCCCTCGGCAAAAGAGGACAAACTAACAAAAGAACGAGATAACTTCGAATACCTAGTTGTCGCATTCGAAGAAATAGAAGGGGTTCCGCTTTTTTCCAAAGAGGTTCTAGAAACAATTGAAATGGTTATTTATGAAATAACCGATACAACGGCACTAGAAGTTGCCTTTTCCCCCTTTCAACAAGTTAAAATCAGCCCTGTTATAGTCAATGGAAAAACGGTCACATTTGAACCCGAAGGTCTACTCAAATTCGATCCTAACAGCCATGACAATCTACCTTTTGCCATAGAGGATGACGAGATGGCGCTCCGTTTCAAGGAAGATCTTCTAAATAACTTCATCTCACGACGACTTATCATCAACGAAGAGGGAACAATGCTTGCCCTTCTTCTAGACTACTCAAAAGAAAAATCTTTAAAAACTCTTCCAGATCGACTTTCATCTATCTTATCGACTCATAACAAACTCTTTGGCTTTTCTATCGCAGGAACACCTCAATTCGAAAAATACATTGGTACTTTTTTAGTTACCGATCTTGGTCTTCTATTAGGGCTAGGAATACTACTCTCTCTAGTCCTTTTCTTTATTAGCTTTAAATACTTCCGAGCCGTATTTGTCACTCTTTCAGTTATTTTGATGAGTATCATATGTATGTTAGGCGCTATGGCTCTCATAGGAATCGAAATATCGGTTGTCAGTATTGTTGCGCCACCACTCATTTTGGCCCTTACTAGCTCTTATTGTATTCACACATTCAATCAATACCATCAACATCTTCTAGTCCGTAAAACAGAAGAAAATCGTGCAGAGCAAATTTTTGTCGCCATTTACAAGGTTGCACCTACAATCCTTATGGCCAATGCTACCACTATTATTGCATTACTTGGCCTCCTTGTAACGAAAATTCCTCAAACACGGCTTTTTGCCATTTCTACTTCTATTGGCCTTGCATTTGGAGCTCTTTTTTCACTCACCTTCTTGCCAGCCCTCCTTGCCTGCCTAAAGGCCCCTAAAGTCAAAACAAAAGGCCGACGGACGACTAACTTCATTGCTACCATTCTCAAAAAAGGAGTTCCAGGGCTCATTAGAGGGCGTTATATTATCCTTGCATTCCTTATTCTGATTCTTGCTGCCCCCCTCGTAACCACCCATTTTTTATCCTATGAATCTGACTATGTTGCATACTTCCCAGAAGATAACCCTGCCGTCATAGAAGCGGCTCGCATCAGCAAAAATTTTACAGGAATCACTCAGCTGTATATCGACTTTAGCATCAACAATCAAAAACTAAAAGAATGGGGAAAAGAGAACAACACCGCAACTCAAAACCTCAGAACCTTTTATCACAACGAAGAACTTTTACGCCAAATCCATAAATTCGAGCAAACCATTGAACAATCTCAATACATTCGATACCTAATTTCATTTCCCAAAATGCTTGCCGAAACCAATTATGTTATGGAAGGCACGAGAGAAATTCCATCGGATCTTATCCAGCGATTACGACTAGATTCTATCTTTAAAACAATGCGAAGCTCCAACGCAATGGCTTTTGAATTTATCAATCCTCAAGCCAACAAAATTACAACAACCATTCGTGTCAGCGATTTAACCAATGCGCATGGCTATTTAGCGGAAGAAACACTTGGAGACATGCTTGACTCTCTAAATCATGAGCTTTCGCAAATCTTGCCTTCTTATGTCGATTTTGTTGTTGATGGCTATCGGGTTGACTTTATCGACTTGCGAACTCAAATGAACACCGACTTATTTAATTCCACTCTTCTTTCTTCTATTTTAATTTTCTTAACCATAACCGTTGCGCTTCGTTCTGCCTACTGTGGTCTATATTCGCTCATTCCTATGCTCGTTGGAGTTTGTTTAAATCAAGTGGTCATGGTAATCACAGGCATCCCGATGGATATGACAACAGTCATGGTCTCAAGTGTCGCCATTGGAATTGGTGTCGACGACGCCATTCACTTTTTGCTCACTTTTAGAAATTGTTATGAAAAGGCGAAATCCGAGGATCGGCTGCGCGAAGCTTTAGAAGAAACGATGGAAGAAGCGGGGAGGCCGATTATTATCACAAGTGTCTCAATTATTCTAGGGTTAGGCATGATGGTTTATGCTCAATTCACTCCGGTTGCCTACTTTGGAACGCTCATTGCAGGCTCTCTCTTCTTTGCAACCATTGCATGTTTAGTTTTCTTGCCTGCAATGATTTCGATTCGGTATCGTGCAAAAGAGAAACGCGAGCGCAAGCGAGCCTTAAAACGCAGTCTGGCAACCGAGTAAAATTACTTTATTTCGTCGTTCTCAATCATGATAGAAACGGCATTGGCAAAGCAATTTGTCGGATAAAAAGCGAGGGCTTCCTTTATTTTAAGGAGGGCCTCGTTTTTTTGTCCTAGCCGTGCATATGTATAAGCATACCCAAGAGCGAAGTCAAATAATACTGGCTTTGTTGGAGACTCTGGTAATTGAATGGCATTTAAAAGTTCCAGCGCCTTTGGAGGATTTCCAAAATAGACTTTTGGTGGATATATTTTTGCTGATGCTATTAAAAATTGTGCTGTCGCATTTTTAGGGTCAAGTTTAAGCGTTTCCTTGGAAAATTTCTCGACTTTGAGTCCATTAAACATGGTGTATCCAACACTTTTAAGTAAACAAAGCTGGCTAATAGAATCTGCTTTAAGTGCAAGCCAATTCGCCGTTTCATCTTGTTGCTCTACGATTTTAAGAGCACGTTCATAAAATTTAATTGCATTCTTTCTCTCATTGTAAAAACTAAACAAGGATACAAATTTTCCCTCTCGCATATCTCGATTATGTTCGATACAAATTTCGACTGTATCAAAAGACTGATAGGCACGGGCCATATAATAGTGGGCAAGTGCTATTTGATAGGGATCTGTTAGAGTAGGTAAGAGAAGATCATACTCCGCACGAAGTTCGCTATCGTTCTTTTCTTGAAGATAAACAGCATCTGCAAATGCGGCAACATCCACTACCGATTCTGCTATAACGAGCAATGGGAAAAAAAGAAAAAGCAGGATAAAAATCACTAAAGGTTTTTTATTAATCATATTCAATTATACGCACAAACGCTTTAAATGTGCAATTCTTTTTTTATTAAACTTTACATATTATTAAGATTGTATTAAGATGTTAGAAGGGGTTTTTGATGTTTGAATTTTACAAAAATTTAGCTAAGTACAAGGGTTATATTGTCGCCTTCTCTATTGCCATTACTGTTCTCTTTGCAGTTTTTATTATTGTTTTTCCAGGCATTAAAATTAATACAAATCTAAAAGAACTTATTCCTGCCGATATCAAAGAAGCGAAGCTTACCAAAGAAAGAGAAAACAGCGAATACTTTATTATCGCTTTCGAGGAAATAGAAGGAGTTTCCCTTTTCTCAAAAAAAGTCCTCGAGTCTATTTCTTCTGCGCTCCACGAAATAGTGGATGCAACCGCCCTCGAAGTCGCTTTTTCTCCGTTCAAGCAAATTAAGCTTTCCCCTGTCATCGTCGACGGGCAAGCGGTAACCTTCGAACCTGCTGGAATTCTCAAGTTCGACCCCTCTAGCCGAGACGACATCCCATTCGGTATCGAAGACGACGAAGCGGCCCTCCATTTCAAAGAAGAGCTTTTAAATAATTTCATCTCAAAACGGCTAGTTATCAACGAAGAGGGCACAATGATTGCCTTCTTAATCGATTACACCCATGAAAAAAATCTAAAAGAGCTCCCCGACCGAATAACTAGCATTCTATCACAAGATAGCGATCTATATAATTTTTATATGGCGGGGTGGCCTCAATTTGAAAAATACATCGAAGGCTTTTTAATTAGCGACCTTGCCCTATTACTGACTCTTGGAATTTTACTTTCGCTTATCCTCTTCTTTATCAGCTTTAAACACTTACGTGCCGTATATATTACTTTATCGGTTATTGTAATGAGCCTCATCTGCATGATTGGCTCAATGGCATTATTAGGTATCGAAATTTCGGTTGTCAGTATTGTCGCGCCACCTCTTATTCTTGCCCTTACAAGCTCCTATTGTATCCATACATTTAATCAATACCATCAATCTCTTCTAGTTCGGGAATCCGAGGACAACCGAAGCGTACAAATTTTTACAGCAATTTATAAGGTCGCTCCGACAATCCTTATGGCAAACGCTACAACAGTTTTAGCTCTACTCGGCCTTTTGGTCACTAAAATCGAACAAACCCGCCTTTTTGCAATTTCTACATCCATCGGTCTCGTCTTTGGAGCTTTTTTTGCTCTAACTTTTCTACCTGCCGCACTTAGTTGCCTTCCTGCGACAAAAAATAAGAAGAAAGGAAAAACCCTTACAAATTTTATCGCAACGATATTACAAAAGGGAGTTCCTGGAATTATCAAGGGACGCTACATTATTTTAGCCCTTCTTCTCCTCATTTTAATTTCTCCTTTTTTCACGAAAGATTTTCTTTCCTATGAATCCGACTATGCAAGCTACTTTCCCGCCGACAATCCAGCCGTAATAGACGGTGCTAAAATTAGCTCTAATTTTGCTGGAATGTCTCAATTGTGTATCGACTTCCAAATCGATCAGACGAAACTCAGAAAATGGGGTAGGGAAAATGATATTGCAATCGACCAACTCAAAACCTTTTATCACAACGAAGAGGTTCTCAACCTAATTTTAGGATTTGAGCAAAATCTAGAAAATAATGACATTATTCGCTACTTAATATCGTTTCCTAAAATTCTTTCGGAAGCAAATTACCTTATGCAAGGTCAATATCAAATTCCACACAGCCTAATTCAACGCTTACGCCTAGATCCCATCTTTAAAACAATGCGAAATTCAAATGCTATTTCCTTCGAAATAATGAATCCAAGGGCAGATAAAATCACAACAACAATTCGAATCGCCGACAATTCGAACCCTCACGGCTATATCTCCGATGACGCATTAAGCGATTTTATCGACTCCATCAATGAAGAACTTTCGCAACTATTGCCCCCCTACGTCGACTTTATGGTCGATGGCTACAAGGCAGATTTCATCGGTTTGCAGGCACAAATGAATTCAGATCTTTTCTACTCTACAATTCTTTCTTCTATTTTAATTTTTATTTCGATTACTCTAGCAATGCGTTCAGCCTTCTTCGGCCTTTACGCCCTTGTCCCAATGTTAGTAGGGATCTGCCTAAATCAAGTCGTTATGGTAATCACACGAATACCAATGGATATGACAACAATCATGGTTTCGAGTGTAGCAATCGGCATTGGTGTCGACGATGCTATCCATTTTATTCTTACATTCAAAAAATCCTATAAAAAATCTACAAGTAGCGACAAACTTCGTGACGCACTAGAAACGACGATGATCGAAGCAGGGCGTCCTATTATCATTACGAGCGTAGCAATTATCTTAGGGTTAGGCATGATGGTCTATGCGCAATTTGCACCTATCGCCTATTTTGGAACACTTATTTCAGGCTCCCTCTTCTTTGCAACAATTGCTTGCCTAGTTTTCCTTCCCGCTATGATTGCAATTCGCTATAGAACCAAAGAAAAGAAAAATCTTAAAAAGCAAATTAAGGCGTCTCCCGATAAACTCGCTTAACAATCAGTTGCATTTCTTCAAAATTTTCTTCCATATCGGTTAGTAATTTAAACTGTGCTTTACAACGTTGCAAATTATGGTGTTCGTGCGATATTTTAAAATAGTTATCCCCATCTAAAAAATCGGTTAAAAACCGCAAGCCAATTAGAAAAGGATAAAGTTTTCCGGCAAAAGCTAAATGAGCTACCTCTAGGGGCGTTAGAAAAGACTTCGTATATTTTAAAAACCCTCGGGTATAGGCCTCAAATAACACTAAATCGACCCCAACACATGTTAAATCTGGGTCATCTTCCTCTCCCATATTCGTTACCGTTCGGATGCTATCCCCAAAATCGTTTAAAGCAATTCCTGGCATGATAGTATCTAGGTCGATGACACAAACGGCTTTATCGGTGATGGTATCGATGAGGACATTGTTAGCCTTTGTGTCGTTATGGACAACACGCAACGGCAAATCGCCACTTTCTCTAAGGCGAGACAAAAGCGTCATTTCGTGTGCTCTCTCTCGCACCAGTGCAATTTGTCGTTTAGCAAGGCTAGCCCTTTCATGAGAATCGGCCTTTAGAACTTCTTCAAATTTTTGTAGTAGATAGACTGGATCATTAAAGTGGTCGATGGTATAGTGCAATTTTTTTGAATCGAAATCTGCTAAATTAGACTGAAACTGCCCAAATGCCTTGCCACATTCATAGGCAATTTCGGGGCGCTCGATTCGATCGTAGCCTCGAACCTGATGGATAAATCGGTACATTCTCCAATAATTTCCATCTTCGTCTATATGCAGCGGTTCCCCTTCAATTGTTGAAAGAAAATTGAGTGTATTGCGATTTGGGTCTCCGCCTGCTTCTTTTATTTTTTCCGCAAGATGACGAGAAACTGCCATGGCATTTTGCATTAACTCTATAGGTTTTTTGAAAACGAAATGATTGATTCGTTGTAAGGTATAATGGACTTCGACAGCAGTTGCTGTTTCCTCGCAAGGATCCTCCATGATAACCACATAGGTATCATTAATATGCCCACTCCCCCACGGAGATGCATCGACAAAGCATCCTTCTATGTTAAAATGGCTGACGATTGTTTCAATTTTTTGCTTCATTTTTTCCCCTTGCTAAAAACCTTTTGATTGTATTTTACTCCATATAAAGTTAGCTTGCAAGTTAGAAGGATAGACTTTTAGTGCTTTTTGTATATATTTATTCGCTTGTTCATAATTATCTACTCGGCCGTAGGCATAAGCGAAGTTGTTGTAGTAATCAAGAAGTAATTCTTTGTCTCTACAGGCTGTTATATCCATTTTTTGCAAAAGACGGATGGCCTCGTTTCCATCGCCACCCCATGCCTCTCCCGCAAAGACACATTGATTAACTAGTATTAGTTGTGATCGTAGACAGTTTGGATTGGCTTTTAATAAATTTTTTGCTCGCTTTGGAACCTCAAGACCATTACCCATCATATACATATTGCCTTTAAGAAGACATAACTCTGCAATGATTCGCGTCTGTAATAAATACCAAGGAGATTTTGCTGGATTTTTTACACCCTTCAATTCTTTCTCCGTTGTCTCGTAAACCCTGTCATAAATTTTTATTGCAGCGTCACGGCGAACAAAGTTTTTATATATACCAAAGACCTTTCCATTGATCATTGCCGTATCGTAATTTTTCATTGTCTCTAAATCGCGTATAGCTTGATAATAGCGAGCCAAATAATATTCTAGGTAAGCTCTTTCTATGGGTTCTTCTAATTCCCGCTTAACCTTCCGATAAAGATCCAAAACATCTTTCTCTTCATTGTCTTGTAAAAAAACAAGATCGATGAATTTATATATGGGGGATTGCTCTGGAAAAGGTAAACTTGCATAAAGATTCCCACACACAAAGAGATAGACTAACATTCCCAAAAAGATTAATAATGAATGTTTCATGATTTTCACTCATAGGGTATCTATTTTTGCCTTTTTTTTCAATATAATCTTGTTTTATTTAATCAAATTTTAATAATGCAGGCTTTTTACTTGACATATTTAGTTGTTAAATTCATAATGGAAAGTAGAGGATTCTAATATGAAGGATTTATCATACCATGGAAAAAAAGAGCCACGACCCTTTGACTACAAAAGAAATCCAAGGCGACAAAACCACTTTTGGAACTTTGTCGCTTACACAGGTGCTTTCTTTATTCTCTTGGGAAGAAAACATAAAATCAAAAAAATCGATATGGACAAAATAAAAGGCCCTTTCATTCTTTTATGTAACCATTATAGTTTTACTGACTTTCTTATAGTTGTCAAAGCTCTTTACCCTAAAAAATACAATTGGGTTGCTAGTGCCGAATCTTTCATGAAGTTAGATTGGGGACTACGCCGCATTGGAGGCTTTCCTAAACGCCGTTACCTTCACGACAACGTCTCCATGATTCGTAATATGAAATATTGTTTAACTGAATTAAAGCAAACTGTCGTTTTCTTCCCAGAGGGGCACTATTCTATCGCAGGCTATACTGGACAAATCCCAACAAGTCTCCCTAAAATTCTAAAAATTATCAATGCTCCTATCGTCACTTTAAAGATGCAAGGCAATTTTATTGACACGCCTTTCTATTCTCCCCGAATCTCACGAAAGCTACCATTACAAGCCACCTTAAAGGGACTTTTCACGGCTCAAGAACTTCAAGCGACTTCGAACGAAGAAATTCATGCTGCCATCTTAGCCGAAATCACTAACGACGACTATCGCTATCAAAAAGAAAACAATATTATCAACAAATACAAAAAAAATGCGGTAGGGCTCGAAAAACTTCTTTATAAATGCCCAAGCTGCAAGAGCGAATTCAATATGGCAAGTGAAGGAAATACTTTATCTTGTAAAATTTGCAATAATCAATGGATTCAGCAGCCTACTGGCGAACTAAAGGCATCAAACTCAAAAGATATTTTTACTCATATTCCCGATTGGTATAAATGGCAAATTACAGAAGTGCAAAAAGAAATCGATGCAGGAACCTATAAAATTAGTGGCGATGTTCAAGTTGAATGCTTTTTTTCTGGAAAAGGAACCGTGGAGGCAGGTAAAGGTTTTCTCTCTCATGACTCAAACGGATTCGAATTTACTTGCAACTATAGAGGAGAGGCGGTTCACATCAAGAAGCTTCCACATGAAAATTATTCGGTACACGTCGAACTTGTCTACAACCTTAAATCCTCCGAATTAGTCGATATCACCGAGCATAACAGGTCCTTTTTTTGTTATTTCCCCAGAAAAGTAGGAGAAGTCATTAAAATTCGTATAGCGACAGAATTACTCTACGCAAAGACAATTGCGGGATACAATTGCATCTCCTTATAAACAGAGGATAGGCACCTTTTTATCATGACTTTACTTAATCTTATAAATATAGTATAAGTTTTAAAGATTATAAATTTTTTTGTTATATTCTTAATAAATGGACTTAAGGAGAGGCCACAATATGAAAAAATATTTCTACAACAAAATCCCTAAAAAAAGATTTGACTGGTCTATAAAACCAACAAAGAATTTTTTACCTTTTAAATTTGTTTCAATAACACTTTCTAAACTTCAATTACTTAGATCGAAGCCACTTATCACTAAAGTGGACATGAAGAAAATAAAAGGCCCATATGTCCTACTTCCTAACCACATTAACTTTATCGACTACTTCATGATTATCTCTGCGGTATTTCCTAAAGGACACAATTGGTGTGCAGGATACGAAGCTTTCTTTCAAACGGAGAAATCTCTTCGACTCATTGGAGGCTTTCCAAAGCGGCGTTTTATTAACGACAACATGTACTCATTAAAAAACTACAAACATGTCCTAAATGAGGTTAAGCAAATTTTAGTTCTTTTTCCAGAAGGCCACTATTGTGTCGATGGCACGTTTCAAGGTTTCCCAGAAAGTTTTGCTAAAATTCTCAAGCTCCTAAACTATCCGGTAGTAACCTACAAAATGGAAGGGAACTATATTAAGAAACCATTTTACAACGTCTACCATGAAAGAAAAGCTAAAGTCCGCGGAACACTAACGGGACTTTACACCCCCGAAGAACTCCAAGCCGCTTCAACAGAAGAAATTCATGCTAAAATAACTCAACACCTTGAACATGATGACTATGCCTATCAACGAGAAAACAACCTGCATATCAACTATGCTAAAAACGCGGAGGGTCTTCACAGAATTCTCTATCAATGTCCGGCCTGCAAGACAGAATTTAAAATGAATTCGCTTGGAAATGATTTATTTTGTGAAGCGTGTGGAAAAAAATGGCATTTAGACTCTCTAAATATTCTAAATGCAGAAAGTGGGGACACCGAATTTCCATATATTCCAGATTGGTACAAATGGCAAAAAGAAGAGGTTAAAGCAGAAATCGAATCAGGCAAATATTCTATCGATGAAACGGTAAAGGTTGATTGGCTCGTAAATCCAAACGGCTTTGTAAAACTAGGCGAGGGCAACTTTAAACACGACGAAAATGGAATTTCACTTTCCTTTGTACAAGAAGGCGAAAATGTTCTTATCACGCGTGAACCCGAAAAGATGTATTCAATTCACCTAGATGGATGTTTTGTATCCCGAATGGAAATGACTTTAGATTTAGCAGTTGGCGATACGGCTTATTATTTATATTTCAAAGAAAACCCAAATCAGGCGACTAAAGTAAAAATTGCAATCGAATACCTCTATCATAAAATTAAAGCCGAATAGGAAGATCATGCGAAAACTTAATCCCAATACAATATATCAAAATATTCCGAAATTTCGCCTGCCCATTATCATAGCAACATTTTTACTCACCCTCTTTTTTGCTTTTTCGGTTCTTATTCACCCCCGAATTATTTTTGACCCTAATATAGCATCATTAATTCCTTCGAAAGTCGCAACAAATTCAATTGTATCTAATCGTGAAGATACCGATTTCTTAGTGGTTTCAATAAAACAAAATGAAGGTGGAGCACCCTTATTTAGCCCTACCGTATTAAACGAGATACAATTTGCCATTAAAGAAATTAGCAAAATCGAAAATTTTCAGATAGCTATATCGCCATTTGAACAACTAAAAATTAAACCTATTCATGTCGAGGGAAAACCGCCTACCTATGCCACTCTCCCTATTCTCAAACGATCAAACAATGCCGAAATTCCCTATTTTTTTGCAGACCAACAAACCGCGGATCAATTTAAAGAAGACTTGACAAATAATCCGATTGCTCGAAGGCTCGTCGTAAGCGAAAGTGGAGACCGAATTGCATTTATGATTGACCACCATAGCTACCCTTTATCGATGAACATTCCTCGTTTAGTTCGGGAAATTTTAGACAATCACACAGATACTTTTTCATATAATTTAGCAGGCCTTTCATATTTCGAAGAAATTGTCGCGGAATTTCTATTAAGCGACCTCTCTTTGTTGATGGGTTTTGGGCTATTATTAATACTCATTATTTTTTATTTTAGCTTTCAATCCTTACGTGCAGTCATACTCCCCATTCTAACAGCAACTGTTAGCTCAATCTGGATGTTAGGAACTGTTTCATGGCTAGGTATAAGACTATCCGTTATTTCAATTGTCTGTCCTCCGTTAGTTCTTGCCCTATCGAGTTCCTATTCAATTCATTTATTAAACCAATATTATCGGCAAGACTATACACAAGTCCCTGCAAATCTTTCGCCTGTTTTTTTCTCTACCGCGAAAATTGGTAAAACCATAACATTTGCTACATTTACAACCGTATTATCATTATCAAGTTTGTTTGTTTCTAAAATTACTCAGACCCATGATTTTGCAGTTGTTACTTCCGTTGGGATTATATACAGTGCACTCATTTCACTAATCGTTATCCCTTGTATATTATCGTATCTACCTCTTCCGCTACCCAAAAAAAGAACCATACAGCAGGAAGGAACTTCCTCTAGGGCTTTTAATTACATATCCCGCCAACTTATTAAATTTAGATATCTTATACTCCTCTTTTTTTTGCTAACAGTTTTCTCTCCTATTATCTCACAACATTTTATGGTCTATGATTCAGACTATATTACATATTTCCCCCGCAATAGCAAAGTCGTTAGTGATACTGCAGATATTAGCAAGAGATTTTCTGGAGTTTATCAAATTTATATAGATTATGAAATTGACAAAAAAAAGCTAGCTACCTATATTAAAGAAAATAATTTGGATCTAGAAAAAGATTTCAAGAAGATGTCTTCTTTTTATCACAATTACGACTTACTCACACTCATTGCAAACAAAGAACAAGAATTGAAAAATGACAAATTTATTCCTTACTTGACCTCTTTTCCTACTTTACTATGTTATGCCAATCAAATCTCAGAAGGAAGCTATGAAATACCAAAAGAATTAGCTCAAAGAATTAAAATGAGCCATATCTTTAGCTTTCTTAAATCGCAAAATATGGCTCAGTTTGAGCTAATCTCCCCAGATGCAACCCGTATTTCTACCGTTTTTAGAATTGCTGATTTTGATATATATCACGGTTGCATAACAGAAGAAGATTTTTACAAAATTTTACCTACTTGGAAAAAAATTATAAAAGATGCGCTTCCTCCATATGTCAATTTTAACTTTGATGGCTACAGAATCGGAATCCTTGATTTACGAGGACAAATGAATAAGGATTTAACTTTATCTACATTGTTTGCTATCTTCGCAATCTTCATTACCGTTGCTATTTCTATGCAATCAATTTCGTATGGTCTTCATGCTCTAATCCCTACAATTATAGGAATTACTTTAAACTTTACGATTATGGCAATTTTTAGAATTCCTCTCGATATGACCACTCTCATGGTAACAAGCGTCATTATAGGAGTTGGTGTAGATGATGCAATCCATTTCCTATTAACCTATAAAAATGTTTATAGTAAAGCTTCAAAGGAATTGCCTCCAGCAGAAGCGCTTCATTGTGCAATTCGCCAAACCTTAGAAAAAACAGGTCGCCCTATCCTACTAACAAGTATGGCCATTATCTTTGGAATGAGTGCAATGCTTTTTAGCTCATTCAAGCCTATTACTTTTTTTGGCTTTCTCATCGCATTAGCCCTATTTTCTGCAACATTAGGATCCCTATTTTTTCTACCAATGACTCTCACACTCCATCACAACATTAAACACTACATCATCAACAAGAGGAAGAAAAATGCAAAAGAAACCCTCTAGAATTCTAATTGTCGGAGCAACATCTGGGTTAGGCAGAAGAGTTGCACAAACGTATATCAATCGCGGCCTCACAGTCGGCATCGCAGGGAGGCGAACCGAGTTGCTCGAGGAGTTACAAGCTCTCGCCCCCGATAGAGTTTTTTACCAACCCATCGACATTACACAAGAAGACGCAACGGACAAACTTCAGCTATTAATAAATGAAATGGGGGGGATAGATACTTTTTTCTTAGCTTCTGGAATTGGAAAGGTAAACCCAGTCCTAGAACTGAGTGAAGAACTGGCTGTAGCTAAAACTAATGTCGAAGGATTTTTACGTATTATTATTTATATTTTTAATTACTTCAAACAACTTCCACAAGGTGGGCACATTGCAGCTATTACCTCCATCGCGGGAACAAAAGGAATCGGAATTTCAGCCGCCTATTCGGCAACGAAAGCCTTTCAAGACTATTATATTTCTTCACTTTCTCAACTTTCTACAGTCAACAAACATCCAATAAAATTCACAAGCATTTTACCTGGTTTTACTTCAACAGATTTTCTAGAATTTCCTAACTACCCACTCCAAATGACTCCTGAAAAAGTTGCGAAGGCAATCGTTCGTGCAATAGACAAAAAACAAAGAGAAGTTATTATTGACTGGCGCTATCATTGCCTAGTTAAAATATGGAAACTTCTTCCTGTTACGCTTTGGGAAAAAATGCCAATAGGAAGAAGTTTTACCAAAAATAAGACAAAACATTAAGTATGATTTATGAAAACAGCGCAAGCCATCTCAAGAACATCTTTTTTTATCCCCTCTTTTGATAAAACCCCTCTTGCTGCCACAAAATTTATCCCATCTAACCCAAAGGCAGTCTTAATCTGGGTGCATGGCATGCAAGACCATCAAGGAACACACTTCCCCCACGCCCTACGAATGGCGAAGGAACAATTTGCCGTCTACTGCTATGACCACAGAGGAGAAGGGGCTACTGCGGGCGCCCCAGAAGCGTGTGGGTTTATTGCCGAACAAGATGGCTGGGAAATTTTAACACGAGATATGGCAGAAGTAATAAACTTCATCACAAGGGAAAACCCAAATCACCCCATCTTTCTCCTTGCTCATTCAATGGCCTCATTTATAGCTCAATCATGCATCTCCGCCTACCCTCTCCCCATAAATGGAGTTATTCTTTGTGGTTGTACCTATCTTCCATCTATAGGACCAAAACTGCTTGTTAGCCTTCTAGAACATTACATTAAAAAAACGGGACCAAGATACCCTATCCCAAAAATCGAAAAATTAGTCTGTCGCTATTTCTCGAGGCGTTTTAAAGAGACAGACAGCGTTTACGCCTGGATTTGCTCTAACCCCGACAGAATAAAACAGTTTCTTTTGGACCCTTATTGTGGATGGGAAGGCTCTATTTCATTTTACAGAGATTTAGTTTCTAGTTTTCCTCGCAATAATTCTCGGTCAAACAGATCGAAAATACCCAAAGAGCTCCCGATTTTCCTAGTCGCTGGCAAAGACGATGCTCTATGCAATTTCGGGAAATCGGTAGTCAAATTATATAAACAATACAAAAAACTCGAAATTAAAAACTTAAAAGTTGCATTATATCCGGGAGCCCGCCATGAGCCAATGAACGAAAAAGATAATCAGCTTTTTTTTGAAGATCTCTTTCTATGGTTAGACTCCCAATTGACTACTTCTACGAATTCTTAAACTTCGATGGAGTTCAAAACATCTCGTAATTTCACTAACTCTTCTGCTGTTAAAGTAATTCCTTTTGTCATTTTTTCATGATTTTCATCCCAACCACGAATATCATACTTGGGTGCTGCCCCATTCCAGCTAATGAAAGTTAACTCTTTTGCAAATCCTTTTTTATCTCTTTCTGCCAAAAACCCAATAGACTTTTCAACTTTAAATGTGAATTCTGCCATAATATCCTCCTTTAAAAAATTAATTAGACAAATTCTATATTCTATTATAAACTAAAATATAACAAATGCCTGTTAAAATAAAATATTTTTTAAAAAAGGAGTTCTTTATGAAAAAAATTACCCAATTGGTAACATTTTTTTTAATGTTAACCGCAGTCCCTCTTTTCGCTCAAGAGCAAAAGATGCGAATCAATGGTGCACGCGTTTTTGGTGTTCGACCCGACCATCCGATTTTGTTTAAAGTTCCCGTCTCTGGCGGTGAACTCCCTCTTACCTTTTCTCTCGCTGGTTTCCCAGATAATGTAACTATCGATACCTCAACAGGGATTATTTCAGGATCGGTTACGACTCCTGGGACTTACTCAATGGACGTTCAAGTTACAGACGCCGCTGGGGCACAAATTTCTCGGAAATGGGATTTAGTTGTCGGCGAAGAAATTTCTTTAACCCCCCCAATGGGTTGGAATTCTTGGTATAGTTGGAGCGAGTCCGTTTCCCATGAAAAAATAATAGAAACAGCAAAAGCGATGGTCAGCTCTGGTCTCATCAATTATGGTTGGACTTATATTAACATCGATGACTGTTGGCAAGGAACTCGTGTCGCAAAAGGAACTACACCCCATACGATTGACGGTGCTCTCCAGGGAAATGACCGTTTCCCCGATATGAAAGCCTTAACCGATGAAATACACGCACTCGGACTTAAAGCAGGTATCTATTCCACTCCGTGGATTGGAACCTATGCTGGGTTTAGAGGGAGTAGCTCCGATTTTGAAGATGGAGGCGATTCTCCTAATACGCTTGCCCCAAATTTAAGATATCAAGAGAACCAAATTTATGGGCGCTATCCTGGATTACATTCTCGGAGAGTAGATAGATTTGGAAAATATTCATTCTCCCACATAGACATTAAACAATGGGCTACATGGGGCTTCGATTATCTTAAACTAGACTGGAATCCTAACGATGTTCCAACCACAAAGCGCTACTACGAAGAGCTTCGAAAGAGTGGTCGCGATATTATACTCTCTCTATCTAACACAGCACCTATCGAAGATGCAGAAGGTCTTGCTAAATGGTCAAACTTATGGAGAACGACCGGTGACATCCATGATTCATGGTATTCAATCTCTCATATTATGAACTCTCAGGACAAATGGCGTCCCTTCATGAGTCCTGGACACTGGAACGACCCCGATATGCTCCAAGTAGGCTCCTTTGGAACACCTAATACGTTAATCAAAAAACCTGTTCCTACGCGCCTAACCTACGACGAACAAAAAACTCAACTCTCCTTCTGGGGGATTAACTCTGCCCCACTTTTGCTAAGCTGCGACCTAACGGTTCTTGATCAACCCACTATCGACCTCTTAACAAACAGTGACCTCATCGACATTAATCAAGATCCACTAGGCTTACCTCCTACGACATTCAAAAAAACAGCAAGTCATTCCATTTTGGTCAAAGAGCTGTACAATGGCGATAAGGCTGTCGCATGCTTTAATCATTGGGGAATTTCGAAGACCATCAATCTTAATTTTTCTAAGATCGCAGGATTCTCGCCTGCTAGTGTTCTAGAAGTTTGGAGTCAAGAAAAATATGATTCTTCCCCAATTTCACTTCGAATTCCAAAGCATGGTGTTGCCCTATTCCTAATCAAAAAATAATAAAATATAGAGGTATTTTTATGAAAAGATCAGAAATCAATAAAGCTATTAAAGAGATGGAAAATTTAATAAATGAATATAAATTTGCTCTCCCTCCATTTTGCCATTTTACCCCCGAAGATTGGCAAAGCAAAAATGCAGAATACGATGAAATTCGAGATAACATGTTAGGATGGGACATCACGGATTACGGCAAAGGCGATTTTGACAAGGTAGGATTTGCATTAATTACTATCCGAAATGGCAATTTAGGCAATCCAAAATATAAAAAAACATATGCAGAAAAATTACTGATGTTAAAAGAAGGACAGCACTCTCCTATGCATTTCCACTGGAAGAAAAGCGAAGATATTATCAACCGTGGCGGTGGCACCCTCATTATTCACATTTACAATGACAACAATGGGGAACTTTGCGACAGTGATGTTTTAGTAAATATGGACGGTCGCTCTTTCTATGTAAAAGCAGGCACTGGAATTGAACTGACTCCAGGCGAAAGTATCACGCTGTGGCCTCATCAATATCATGATTTTGATGTAAAAGAAGGAACTGGCGATGTCCTAATTGGTGAAGTTTCTATGTGCAACGATGATAACACAGATAATCGTTTTCACGAAAATGTGGGTCGGTTTCCCCAAATAATTGAAGACGAAGAACCTTATCGACTATTATGTAACGAATACCCTGTTGCAAAGTAGGCGCATAATATGACAGATATAGTTGCTCTAGGCGAAGCCTTAATTGATTTTACTTATAATGGACTCTCAAAAGACGGCCAAAAATTATTCGAACAAAATGCAGGTGGTGCACCCTGTAATTTACTTGCAAGCGCTAACAAATGTGGTTTAAAAACGGCATTTATTGGAAAGGTTGGCAATGATATGCACGGTTTGTTTTTAAAACAAACAATGCGAAATGCTGGAATAGAGACAAAAAATCTTATTGTTTCCGACAATTACTTCACAACCCTAGCTTTTGTTGGAATTTCCGAAACGGGTGAACGAAATTTCTCATTTTCTAGAAAAAACAGTGCCGATATTATGCTTGATCCTACTGAAGTCGATGAGGATTTGATAAAAACATCAAAAATTTTTCATATTGGATCGCTTTCGTTAACAAACGAACCCGCAAAATCTGCCACAATGCATGCAATAAATATTGCAAAACTAAATAATGTAATTGTCTCCTATGATCCAAATTATAGAGCATCTCTCTGGCCCAATGAAAATGCAGCTATAACGGCAATGCGTTCACTTATTCCTTTTGTCAATATCATGAAAATTTCGGATGAAGAAAGTCACCTTTTAACAGGAGAATCAGACCCCGTCTTAGCTGGGAAAGCGCTTAATTCTCTAGGGGTCGATATTGTTTGCGTCACTTTAGGAGATAAAGGGGTCTGGGTTTCGCAAAAGGGGATAGGGATATTAGTTGATGGATTTAGGCCGTCTACTGTCTGCGATACGACAGGAGCGGGCGATTCTTTTTTTGGCGGTTTTTTATCGGAGTTTATTAAACAAAAAGCGACTCTTTCTACGGTAACACTCGATAAATTAGCCGAATTTGCTAGGTTTGGAAATGCTGTTGCAAGCCTATGCATAGAAAAGCGAGGTGGAATCCCCGCTATGCCAGATTTAGATAAAGTCCTTGAAAGATACGGAAAAACAGATTAACGAGCTTTTAGCTTGCCATCAATGACAATTGAAAATTTCTATTATGAAACTCGCTTAGTAATTGTTGCAACAGTCGCTTAGAAAAAATATTCTTATCTAAGAAATACTTTCCAAAGGGTTGTCCAAAAGCATATTGCTTTCGTAGAGCATAACTTATTTCTTGTTTTGAAAGATAACCTAAGCGGATAGCTGCATCGCCAAATTTTTCACTCTCTAAAATTCGACGATTTGCCATAATATTTTGTACATCATTATCATCAATAAAACCGGCATCGACACAAACGCTGCCAAGCATTTGGCGTGTTTGGCATTGATAAACTAGGGCATCCATAAAAGTGCGCCAGTTAATTCTACCTGTATAAAATAAAAATTCTCCAAATCGAAGTTTGCGTAGCGGCAATTCTCCCCGATAATAATAATCTTGCGTCATGTAGCCTGTAGTGGGCACAGGAATATTGGGTTTTACTTCATATTGATTATAGCGACCATAAAATTGAGAATTATATGCAATCGTATTGCCTTTACCCTCTTCATTCCAGTAATTGATGAGCATATCGTAAGCAGAACTGATTTTTAAAAAAATTGAGCGCAATCGCTCCTCGCTCATGGAAGATTGAACAGCAAGGTCGGGATGAAAGAGTTTTACTTTTTTTCTAAAGGCGGCTTTAATTAATGCACGCTCTGGAACGACAAAATCGTTGTATTCATTTGCGGCGCCAAATAAAATTTTTACTGCTGATATTAACTCGGCAGAGACAAAAGCTCTCATCAATCCTCCTTTGTATTATTTTCGGACGAATTGATGGCTCTCTTAACTATTTTTATTTCTTGAGAAATAGAAGAGGATTGAGCTAGCTATTAACAACATGCCAAAAAAACTAATTAAATTAAAATGTTCATTTGGGAGAATAATCCAAGCAAAAATAGAACCAAAAACGGGTATCAAAAATTTAACGAGATTGACTTCCGAAACTTTGACATCTTTTCGATTAATGAGCTTATACCAAACAGAAAAGGCAACAGCTGAAATAAGCGATAAAAGCATCAACACTGTGTAAAAACGAAGATCTAAACCCGACTCCATTCGGATAGGATTGCCTTCAAATAGACTCGACAAGATAATAAGAACCATCCCACCTAAAAACAATTGCAACCCATTTAGTAAAATAATATCTGGAACATCTTTTTTCTTGATATACAATTGCCCAATTCCTCCCATAATAATTGAGACAAACAAGAAGGCCATCCCTAAACCCAGTGTCCAATTTGCACTCTCTGAAAATTGTTTGTTAACCGCCATCAATATTACGCCAGAAAAACCTAATAGTAGCGAAAAAACCTTTCGTGCATGCATCCGGTCGCTCCCATTACTTGTAAAATGGGCTAGCATAGCGATGACAAGCGGTGAAGCTCCCATTAGAATGGCAGATTCCGCACCCGGAACCCAATCGAGCCCAAGGTAATAAAGAACATACATGAATACGGTTTGAAAAAGTGCGACAACAAGCAAATCCTTTACAGCAGGACGCTTATCCCAAACTCGCCGGAGTTGGAATTTATTTATAGCGGCAATATAGAGCAAAACGAAAACCCCAGAGAGCATAAACCGAACTCCGGCAAACATAAATGGGGTCATATACTGTAATCCAATCTTTATTCCTGCAAAAGGAATAGCCCAAAGAAGCGAGGCAAATATAGCGGGAAAATAGATTGATAAAAAACGAGAAGATTTCATTTAAAGCTCTTTACGGGTAGAAACTACTTTATGAATTAAGCCGTAATCTAGTGATTCGTTAGCATCGAGCCAGAAATCGCGCTCGGTGTCCGCTGCAACCTTAGCTAGGGCAGTCCCTGTTGCTTTAGCAATGACTGCATTGATTTTTGCGCGGGTTTTTTCAATTTCTTCTGCGTGAATAGCAAGATCGGTAGCGACCCCCTGCATTCTTCCCGACATCGGTTGATGTAGCAGATAACGCGAATTAGGTAAGCCAACTCGTTGATTTTTAGGGACTGCCAATAAAATAAGGGCAGCGGCGCTTGCAACCAACCCCATCCCAACTAGAGTGACTTTAGGAGTTATAAATCGGATCATGTCAAAGATGGCAAATCCGGCATCGACATCGCCACCTGGGGAGTCAATAAAAATTTTGATTGGATCCGAAGAGATACTCTCTAGTAGTAGCAACTGGCGAATGACCTTGTCCGCTAATTCTTTGTTCACTTCTCCTGTGAGCAAGACGGTACGAGTTTCTAAAAACTTTTCGTTAAGTAGATCGGGATTTTTTTCTTTCTTTTCTTTGTTGCATTCTGCCATACTAACCTCTTCTTAATAATAAGGTAGCCAAATTTTTGCAAAAAATCAAGTTTAAAGGAGGCTTTTACTTTATCTTTTATCTCTCTATTTGCTATAATTAAATTATAAATAGGAAAATGAGGAGTCCACTATATGAAAGTTATAATCGGCAACGACCACGGTGCTGTCGAATCAAAGCTACTTCTTGTTCATTACTTAGAACAAAAAGGAATTACTGTCGTGAACAAAGGTGTCGACAGCGAAATATCAATCGATTATCCCGATATTGCAGAAAATGTCTGCAATGAATTTTTAGAAAACGAAAATAATTACGATTTTGGAATTTTACTCTGCGGAACAGGAATGGGAATTTCGATGGCAGCAAATAAGGTTCCAGGGATTCGAGCGGCTCTGCCACAAAACAGTTATGCGGCAACTATGGCAAAAGAACACAACAATGCAAATTTTATTGTATTCGGCGGACGGGTTGAATATACTCAACCGATTACCGAAATACTAGAAGCTTTTATCAGTGCACAATTTCAAGGAGGACGCCATCAATCTAGAATCGATAAAATGATGGCTCTCGATCAAAAATAAGGAGGCATTATGCCAATTCTTTATATGGTTGCAACCCCAATAGGCAACCTTTCTGACATGACCTACCGAGCCGTCGAGGTGCTCAAATCCGTCTCTCTTATCGGGTGCGAGGACACACGCCACAGCATGGGATTGTTTAACCACTATGGAATTCATACCCGCCTTATTAGCTGCCGTGCACAAAATGAACTTTATGCCGCGGAAAAAATCATCGCCCACCTAGAATCGGGCGAAGATGCCGCCTTTGTTAGCGATGCGGGGACTCCCGGCATCAGCGACCCCGGTGCACGCCTTGCTGGGGCGGTGCGCGAAGCGGGCTTTGAAATTGTCCCAATCCCCGGCGCGAGTGCTGTCACTACATTAATGAGCGCCGCGTCGCATAGCGGAAAGGGCTTCACCTTCGTAGGTTTTTTAAGCCCTAAAAGTGGCAAACGAAAACGCGCTGTCGAGGAATACATGGCACGTGAAGAGTCGACAATTTTTTACGAATCTCCCTTCCGAATCGTTAAACTTTTAAAAGATATTTCCGATATAGATAGTGAGAGGACGTTGTTCATTGGACGTGAACTAACCAAAAAGCATGAAGAATTGCTTGAAGGGACAGCGAAAGAGCTCTTTTTTGCCTTTTCTAATAGAGAATCAATCAAAGGTGAATTTATTTTGCTTGTCAATGGGCAAAAAAAGAGTTAAGATATAAAGAGAATGTGCCGATAAGGAAGTGAGGAATCTAATATGATGATAGATAAACTAATAGGAATCAACCCAATCAAAGGGCTAAACAAACTAAATCAAACTGCTCCTGTAAAAAAAGCAGATACTTCTGATGTTGTTCAAATTTCCGACGATGCAATTGCAATGAACGAAATTTATGAAATTACACAACAAGTGAATGCGGCACCCGATGTACGAGAACACCGAATTGCTCAAGTAATGGAAGCGATGAAAGATCCAAATTACTTTAGCGATGACAAACTTAAAATTGTCGCAGAACGAATGTTGAACGACTTATTTGTTTAATACACGATTCTTCAGTGAGGGTTGTCCAAATACCACGGACAACCCTTTTTTTTTATGGACAAAACAGTAAAAATTCGATTATAATAAAACTAGGAAACATTAATGAAATTAAAAGAATTAGACCATTATTTTAAACAACTTCTCAATATCGATTATTTCTCTAATTCAGATAGTTCTCTCAATACAATCCAAGTAGGCGATGCGGAACAAGAAATTAAAACTTGTGCATTTGCTGTCGATGCTTGCCAGCAATCTATCGATTGCGCAAAAAACGCTGGTGCAGACCTCCTATTCGTCCACCACGGCTTTTTCTGGGGGCGTCCCATTGCTATCACCAATAACCACTATAACCGCGTTAAAACGCTAATAGAAAACAATATTTCACTTTATGCATGCCATCTTCCCCTAGATGCCCACCCACTCTATGGCAACAACATCAGCCTAGCAAAAACACTTGACCTCCAAGAAATCGAACCCTTTGGCTGGTATAAAGGCAAGCAAATCGGATTTAAGGGCTCCCTTGCAACTCCAGCGGACCTTAACACAATTATTACTAAACTTGGAACCAAGCGCGAAGATTGCCTCTCCGTCCTCCCCCTCGGAAAAGCCGAAATAAAAACCATTGCTATCGTCTCTGGCGGAGCCGCCGACGATGTACGCGAGGCAATCTCCGACGGGATCGACCTCTACATAACGGGAGAAGTCTCCCATCAAATTTACCACGAATGCTTAGAGAGCAAAATCAATTTTGTAGCAGCGGGCCATTATTTCACCGAAACCTTTGGCGTCAAAGCGGTAGCAAAGCAAGTAGAAAAAGAACTTGGCCTAAAAACCATCTTTATATCAAACCCAACCCAACTATAATTAGGAGATTCCATGTCATCATCAACAAAAAAAGAAAAAAAAGAATTCAAGCAAATTACAAAAGAGTTCTTAAACATCCCCCAGGGCGAGCTTAAATCACGGTTATGGCCCATCACCCTATTTGTCGCCCTAGTCGCACTCGATCAAATCACAAAGGCTCTCGTTGTCGCCTACATGCCTCTTATCGAAGGATTCTACCAAAGCGAAAGCATTAGCGTCGTCGGCGACTGGATCAAATTAACGCATGTTCGGAATCAAGGGGTCGCATGGAGTGGACTTCAAAACTTAGTTGGATTTGGGCGAATCATCTTATTGATTGTTCTCCCCCTCACTTTTGTTTCTCTTTTTTCAATCTGGACCTTCTTCAGTAAAGAATTGACAAAATTTCAACGTTGGGCATCAACCATGATTATTGCGGGTGGAATTGGAAATTTAATCGACCGAATTTTCCGCTACGCATCTGGCCCTAACGACAAAGCCAATGGAGTTGTCGATTTCATGGACATGGCATTCCCTAAAATTCCCTACCTTACACCCTCTGGTCGCTGGCCCACTTGGAATGTCGCAGATGCCTCGATCGTTGTCGGAGTCTCCCTTCTTATTATTTCCATGATTATCCTAGAAATCCAAACCAATCGAAAAAAGCAGGAAAAATAAAATGAAAAAAATCTTTTTTAGTTTTTTCTTCATCCTACTCTCAATAAGCCTTTTCTCCGAAACCAACAAAGAGCTCACGAATAAACTCGTCACCGCTGTCTCCCGAGGAGAAATTGGTAAAATCGAAAGATTGCTATCCCAAGGAGCCGAAATCGATGGCTTTAACAACATCGGAATTACTCCCCTCACCATGGCAGTCATCAGAAACAATGCCGCTATACTCGAGCTCCTACTCGAAAAAGGCGCAAATCCCGCATTGCCTGCGTTAAGCGGCCTTACTCCCCTCGAATATGCCCTCTCGACAAACAAGGCAATTTACTTTCGCCTACTCGATGCCTTTCTCCGTCAATCCTCTCCATACATCGGCTACCTCTCGCGCCTTGTCCTCCAACAGAAACTCGACCTCCTAGAGGAAGCCCTTGGATATGGTCTTGACCCAAACATTCAAGACAAAAACGGGACCTCTCCCCTTGCCTTTGCCGTCTACTTTAACCACGAAGAGACCGTTAAACTTTTACTCAATTATAATGCAGACCCAACTTTGCTCGATGACAAAGGCCACAGTGCCCTATCAATCGCTCAAAAGATGCAATTGCAAGAGATTTCCAAACTTTTAGGTAATAATTAAGAAAACTACTTTAATGTCCAGGCAGAGGCAAAGCCCCGACATAAGTTACTCGTTAGACACTTCACCTTCGAATTTCCTGCAGTCGGACGCAAATAATCATTAATAATATATCTCTTGCCGTCTCGGGTCACAGAAGCAACATTTGGATGTAGCAAGTTCATCCGTTCAATCCGAAATCCTTTCCCCTCGAAATAATGTATATATCGAATATTTCCATTTTTATCGACTGACAAAACAACCCCAATATGAGTCAGAGGGTCATCCCATAAGCCATTTCCATTTGCATCCCATGTATTATCCCAAAAAACTAAATCCCCCGGAGAAGGAAAAGCCGTTTTCTTTAATAATTTATTATTTTGCACAAGCTTATAGAGTCGATGAACCCCGCTTCCCGTGTAATCTCGCGTTTTTGCTAGCAAATCGATTCCCGCGCCATAGTAGCAGCCCATCACCAGCCCAGAGCAATCGTAAAGGAATTTGCGTCCCCCGACCCAAACATAGTTTTTCCCCATTAAACTTTGTGCTGTCGCGATAATTTTACTTTGAGCGGTGGTGATCGTTGTTGGCGCGACCGTCGGTTTTGTTGATGGTTTTGTTGATGGTTTTGTTGATGGTGCAGGCGCCACAGGCGTCGGTTTCACCGTCGGCTTAGCCGCCGGTTTTGCAGATGGTTCGGAGGGGAAGTCAACTTCATCACCAAAAAGCTCTTTCATTCGGCGATGGACTTCTTCTTCTAGCTCTTCCCCTTTTTTATCCCATGTCCGATGGCGTTCATCTAAACCGCTATCGTAACCATGCAAAATTGAAAAATTAATCCCTATAAAAGTAAGAAGCAACAAAATTCTTTTTATCATAAACCCTCTCTATCGAAATGAGTCAAACTTCCATGCGCTCCCAAACCCTCTGCACAAATCTGCAGCAAGACAATTCTCCCGATCCCCATTTCTTGGCGCACGGATATAGTTATTCACAATCACCCGTTTTCCATCGACTATTTCAAAATTGACCCCATTGATAAGGTTCATCTTTTCAATCACAAAGCCCTTATTAACAAGGTCATGGAAATATTCGATGTTACCATTATTATCGGCAGAAATCACTAAACCTACATGCGTTAAATAATCATCTCTTTTCCCATTTCCATTTTTATCGTAGGTATTGTCCCAGAAAATAAGATCCCCCGGAGTCGGGAAAGGCGACTTTGCCATTAAATTTTTATCATTTAAGGCCAAATAGAGCCGCGTGACACCATTTCCCTTGTAAGGTTCCATAATCGGCCATAAGTCAATATCGGCAGCAAAATAGGCAGCAGAAACCACCCCTGTGCAATCCGAACGAAATTTTCGGCCATTTACGAGAAGGGAGTCTTTCCCAACAAAGCTTTTTGCCGCCTCTACAATTTTTTGCGTCAATGCTTCTTCTTTTGTACTCAATGTTGATGATGCCTCTTGTGCACCACTAACAGTAGCACAAGAAAAAAAGAGTGTTGAAGCAATCAATAATATAATATTTCTCTTTTGCATATTCCCTCCTAAATTAAGAGACCCCTTCTAGCAAGCCAATGCCAATAAGAAAGGATTCGAAGGAATCTTTACGGCATGCCTGAGGCTTTAATGCCTTACAGTCGGCATATAATGTTTTTATTTTGTCGGAAAGCTCTTTCTGGTCGCCCCCTTGGAAAATTTTCACGATAAGAAAGCCTCCTGTTTTAACCACTTTAGGCGATAACTCAATAACCTGCCAAACTAATTCAAATGAATTCCCTGCATCCACAAGACGGTTTCCCGTTGTTGATGGAGCTGCATCGCAAATAAGTCCGCTATAAGGTCCATTTTCATTGATCGCCTTTAAATTTTCATCGGCAAAGGCATCTCCTTTAAAAAAGGCAGCATTTGCATGCCCTTTTAATGAAACTTCCTTTAAATCGACACCGCAAACAAACCCCGATGCCCCGATCTTCCGCAAGGCATATAAACTCCAGCTCCCTGGAGCGCACCCCACATCTAAAAGGCGCATTCCCTTTTTAATAAGAGCAAATTTTTTGTCCATTTCTTCTAATTTATAAACACTGCGTGCAGGGTAGCCTTCTTTCTTTGCCTTTTCTGTCCAGAAATCGGCACTTGCTCTGCTATTACCACTCTTTTTTGCCATATTGATCCCTATTCTTGTTTTTCTATATCCAGAAAAAGCTTTTCTGCTTCGTCTACAAAACACTTTCTCATATCACTGCCATAAGGATTTAGTCGCTGTAAATCTCGAAATAGCTGCTCTTCATCTTTTGCAACTTCCTCACGGATATTCAGTAATATTTTATAGTTCTTAGTCGCTATCGCAGAATCCTTTAATTCCATTCGATCTAGAAGCCGTCCAACAAAATGCGCTAACCCCTGAGTCCAAGCGGCCTCTTTATCGTGTTCTTGAGGAGTAAGCGTACTGACTTTTAAACCCAACCGCTTAAATGCCTCTTGCCAGAATTGTAAATGCTCTTGATCTTGCCGAGTAGGAGAAACAACAATCGGGAGTCCATCCGTTCCATTTTTTCCAGAGTCGGGCCCAAACATCGGATGAGTGCCAATGACCTGAATTTCTGGGGGTAAAATACGACAAAGTTGCTCTAGGGGATAAACCTTAACGCTACAAGTATCTAATACCACCGTTTTAGGCGTAATCTTTTGCGCTAGTTGGATTGCCACTTTTTCGACTGCGGAGATTGCACAACACAAAAAGATTGCATCACAATCAAATAAATCATCCCACTCGACCCACTCACAGCCCGTAGGAACTTCACGACTTCTTGTCCGAGACCAGACCTTAACATCAAATTCGTCTTTTAAAAATTGAGCCCAATAGGATCCAAATCGACCTAATCCTATGACTCCCACTTTTTTCTTTTGCATAGTTAATTTTACTCCCTTTTTTCCATATTGACAATATATGAAGTTGTAAGTAACATTAATTATGGAATTAAATCAACTTGAAAAAGAATACAAAGAACGACTAAACTCAATCGAGAACGAAATAAATAAAATTATCCCAGATGTAGCCACGCAAACGTGGATCAAAGCAAACGCTGGCAGTGACCTTATCCATTTAGACCCAACCCTTGCAACCGAATTTAACAAACCTGCGTGGCAGCTAATCTCGAGAGGTGGGAAGAGGTGGCGCCCAATGCTCATGCTCCTCTCTGCAGAACTAGCGGCGCATTGCGAAAACAAACACGATCTTTGTACCGCCACCGCCCTTGCCCTCTCGCCACTTGTAGAACTTCCCCACAATGGCAGCCTCATTGTTGACGACATCGAGGATCACAGCGATTTTAGAAGAGGAGAGCCTGCCGTCCATATGATTTACGGCGAAGATGCCTCCATAAATGCGGGAAACCTCATCTATTTCCTTCCTACGACCCTAATCGAAACAGCCTCCCTAGATGCAAACCAACGGGCGAAAATCTACGAAATCTATTGCCGATGTATGCGCCGTCTCCACTTTGGGCAGGGAATGGACATCCAATGGCACAACCATCCCGATTTTTTCCCAACCCAACCCGAATACGAAACCATGTGCCGCCTAAAAACCGGGGCACTCTCCCGAATGGCAGCAGAAATGGGCTACACACTCGGGGGAGGCTCGCCCGAAAAAGCACAACTCCTCGCATCCATTGCCGAAACCCTCGGGCTCGCCTTCCAAATACGCGACGACATCATCAACCTAACCACTGGTAACATTGGCAAAAAACGCGGCGACGACATCGTCGAACGAAAACGCAGCCTCCCCATCATCCTTTTCGCCCAAAAAAACGAGACGACCCAACTCATCAACCTAATGAACGAAGCACACTCCCACGGAATCGATAAAGCGAACGATGCCGTAGAAGCAGCCATCCGTCTAGTCTCGGAATCTGGAGCTCTTTCTGAGGCGCAATCCTATGCCCAGTCGCTCATTTCAACCTCCTTAAACCAACTAAAAACCAATTTTCCCGCATCTGACGCATTAAATTTAATTTCTTGGATGTTTGAAAGCTTCTAATTTTCCTAAAAAGTATACTTTTTTTTGCAAAATCGTTTACTGCCCATATTTCGACCTTGACAAAAAATCTCTCTAGTCTTAGACTTTTTAGTAAGAAAAGAAAAGGAGTTTTTTATGAAACTATTGAATCTAGCAATTTTCGGATGTGCATTACTAGCACTAATCGGGTGCGGTACAGAATTCACCGGCAACAAACAAGAACAAGTAGAATACTACATGGGGTTTGTAGAAGATATGGTAAAAAAAGCCATGTATAGTGCTACGTGGAACGAAGAAGCCTCTAAAGGGCTGGCAACCTCCAATATAACCCGCGATGTAAATACCACTTACGAAGACGGGGGAACGGCAACTGGAAATATTTCTTTTGTCTTTGCCGAAGAAAAAGTAATAAATGAAACCACCCCATCAGAGAGCATTTGGTTTGAAGAATATTCTAAAGGAAAGGCGAATATTGCCTTTGAAGATGTTAAATTTATCGAACAACTTCTTTCTTCCGAAAATGAAACCACTTATACCATAAACGGCAAAATTACAGCTTCTTTTGAACAAACAACGACCAAAGACTATTTATCCCTCGACTTCGGTGGAATTGACTTAGGCGATATAGAAGTTAACCCTATAGTCGAAGGTTCTTTTATTTTTAAGAACAACGGACCCATTACCTTTGTTTTTAATGACGATAACGGCGAAGATGCGGAAGTTCAACTTGTTTTTACTTGTAAAGTCGTTTGGGAAAAAGGTAAAAATCCTCTTCTCTTTACAGAGATAAATGGCGAGGAGTACAACTACCAATCCTCTATCGATTTAATTACATTTGTAAATAACAAACAATTAGATTAAAATTGCAAACTGTTTAATTTTGATGTTTTAAAGATATACACTATTGACAAAACATAACAAGTTGTTTAAAATTATTTATACTTTAATTAAGGAGAAGATTATGAAAGTATTAAGAATTTTAATGGTTGCTTTGGCAATGTGTGCTTTAGCAAGCTGTGGAACTCCATTCGAAAGCCAAGCAGACGCAGAAGCTCAAATGGAAATTGTTGCTAACGTGCTAGGAGAAGCAATGTCAGCAGGTAGCGCACTGGCTCCTAAAGGTGCTCTTGATTTTGATACAGAAGTAAAAATCGACACTAAAATTGGCGATGGGACTGCAAAAGGAACGCTTTCCTTTGAATCAAAGGGAGAACTCACAGACAACTCAACTACCATGACAGGAACCATTTCTTTTGTAAATGTCACCACAGAAGAAGACGGCGTAAAATCCACCCTAAATGGTAAAATCAAGTTTACGTCAGAAGCAACATTTAAAGACTTTAAATTAAATTTCCGCACAGTGATTAATACTCCTCTACCTATTACTGTTTTTTCAGATGACGAGGCACCTGTTCTTGTTTTCTTTAAAATTTCCCTTGCTGTCGAAGATGGCGAAGTTGTAAATTCGTTCAAAGTCAACGGAGAAGAATATGCAGATTTCAAATTTGATTTCGATTTAGATGCAAGTGATTTCGGTACTCAAGGATTACAATAATATAATCTTTATTTAAATTTCGCTCCTTGCCTTTTGGCAGGGAGTTTTTTTTGTTCATAACAAAGTGCTTGACCTTCGCCTGTTTTATTCGTATTTTAAATAAATGAACAAGTTTAAACCCGTTACGAAATTTAGTATTACAAAGCCCTTTCCCTATAAAAGTTGGAATGTCATTCAGATTTTAATTGGAATCAATGTCGGAATTTACTTTTTGTCTATTATCGTTAATTCCTTTAGCAATGGGGATATTTTTTCACATCTATTTGGCCTTTCTTTTGCAGGAGTTATAGGAGAAAGTCCATTTCTACAAAATGGAATTCCCGCCCCATGGCAATTGTTTACCTACATGTTTGCCCACGATCCAAGTGGGCTCATGCATATCCTCTTTAATATGCTTTCCTTATGGATGATTGGACGGACTTTAGAAAAGCGAATTGGGAGCATGGAGTTCCTAACTTACTATTTAACAACGGGTTTTCTTGCAGGGTTATTGCATTTTGCATTGCAGGCAATAGCATTTGCTTTTTATGCAGGAACAGGAAACGAAACGGCATTAGTTTATTCAGGAATTCCCCTCATTGGGGCCTCGGGTGCCGTCTTTGCCGTGCTTTTGGCTTTTGGAGTCTATTATTCCGAATCGCAAATTATGCTATTTGGAATTGTTCCGATGAAAGCGCGTAATGCCATCTTGCTCTTTGGTGGAATAGAAATCTTTAACCTAATAACAAGTTCGCAAGGCGGGCTCAATAATGTTTCTAACTTGACCCACTTAGGAGGGCTTTTAGCCGGAGCAGCTTATCTTAAAATAAGAAAAAATATCAATGTTATTAAAATTTTAATACCAAACCGCAGATAGTCGATAATATAACATGAAGTCTAAGCCTACATGGATTATGATTATACTCCTCATTTTTTTGCTTTTACCTAATTACCTATTTTCATATAGTTATCTAAGCGAGTTCAATCCATCGACTTACATCTGTGAATTTCAAATTCCCAATTACCATATCGATGAATTTCTCTTTTCGCCGCCCTACTCAGACGAGGAAAATAAAGAAAATCTAATAAAACTTGCCTCCGATTCTCTCTCTTCAATGATCTTTGGCTGCGATTTTGTTTTTGTGCCTAATAGCTATTTGAATCAGGTGGAGCAAGAATTTTCATACACCCACAAAGGTAGAATCGACCCCCAACAGATTAAAATCCAAACACAAACTAAAAATCCTGAGTTGACCCTGTCGGTTATTCATTATTCTCCTAATCCATACGAAAAAAGCAAGCGAGAATTTTGGAGGAAAGCAAAGGCATGGGACTCCCATGGCAAAGCAACTATTTCCATGAGAGAGGGAAAAGATATTCAACAAGTGGCAATTGATCTTGCTATTAAGGATGCTATTATTGGGCTCTATAAAAAAGATTTAATTGGAAAGCCAAGAATGATTGAAGGATCTTTTATCTTAGTAGAAGCCCCGCTATTAGGAATCGTAAGCGGGGAATGGGTTGCAAAAGTTAAAATCCGACTACAAACAGCCGAGATTGCCCCCTATTACCCATAAAAAAAGGACTGCCTTTCGTTGTAAACAACGTTTAAGACAGTCCTTTCCACTAAAAGACGTTTAAACTTACGCCTCTGAGATAGCACTTGTTGGGCATTCACCCTCACAAGCCGCACAATCGATACATGCATCTGCTTCGATTACATAGATATCGCCTTCCGCAATTGCGTCTACAGGACATGCAGGTACACATGAACCGCAAGCAATACAATCTGATGAAATAACTCTTGCCATAGTTTTTCTCCTTTTTCTTAACGATAGCTTATTATACGATTAAAAGGCATATAAATCAATCACAAATTAGTCAATCGAGAAATTTTGCTCGCTTTTATACCGATTGTACAAGGCTAAGGCAGTAACCATAATCCCATTATCATAAAGTCCGCTTCCCATTTGGGATTGAACCTCTTCTTCTGGGACGATGTAAGGGTCAAGCGACTCTAGCGGGTCTAAATTTAATTCTCCAACTTTTTTGAGTCCAAGGGCTAAGTAGGTGTAACTTGTATTTGCCATAAATGCAGGATTTGGATTGATGGCTCCTAGTTCTACCCACTCTTTCGCTTCATAGCCCGTTTCTTCCATAAGTTCGCGCTTAGCTGCACTAAGAGGCTCTTCCCCCCGATCGACGGTGCCCGCAGGAAATTCCATTGTTAGCGAGGCACTCCCATGGCGAAATTGTTTTACCATTAGAAAAGAGGGTTGTCCATTATTACTAATGGGCGCGACAATGGTCACCCAGTTTGGGGCATCGATTAAAGCGAACGAAGCTTCGTTTCCTGCTATGTTTTTTCTATTGACCTTCCAATAGTCAAAGATGACACAATCTTTGACCTTTTCACGAGAAAGTTCGTGCCAAAGTAAATTTTCTTCAGAATTTGTCATTTTTTTCCTCTGTTAACAGTATATAATTTTTAACGACAATATGCTAGAATAAATAATGACTGCTTTTGAGCGTAAAATTAAAAAATATCTAAAAGCTCCCCTTCTTCCTTTTTTTGCTGTTGTACGCCCTGGATTTGAATCCATAGCCCAAAATGAAATTTTAGAAATTCTTCCTAACACAGAAACCTCTCTTTGCGAAGGAGGCGTAGAGTTTTTTGCCAAACTAGAATCGGTATGGCTACTACATCTTAAATCCAGAACTTTAACTTCTGTCCGTTTGCGAATAAAGAAAATTCGGGCGGGAACTATCGGCGAATTTTCTTCTAAAATTAAAGAAATCCCATGGGAACTCTATTTACCCCACTCTTTGCCCACCTCTTTTCTTGTAGTCGATTCAAAACTAAGTAACTGCCGAATTCCAGAGGCGCTTTTACTCGAAAATATATTAAACCGCGAAATAATTAAAACTCTTGCAACTAAAACAAACAGTCAAACAATGACCCACGAGCAAATCCAAAAACTCTATATCCGAGGTGAAAACAATCAATATCAGATAAGCATCGATTGCAGTGGCAGCAATTTCTATAAACACGGTTATCGGAAAGCCATTAATCATGCCCCAATACGAGAAACCACTGCCGCACTCATGCTAAAATCCGCCTCTGTAGCCTCATACAGGCGCATATTTGACCCCATGTGCGGCAGTGGAACTTTTACTCTAGAAGCCATTGCAAACGCCTTAGAGCTCGCTCCTGGCATCGCTCGCACTTTTCCTTTCCACGAGTGGCCCTCCTTTAGAAAAAGCACCTTTGACTATCTCGCTAAAAAATGCACACCAAAAGTTCCCTCCATGGCACAGGAATTCTATCCAAGCGACCTCGACCCCAAAGCGGTCAACGCAACAGCCATCAACCTAAAAGAACTTCAAAATAAAATGCCCTCCACCATCAGCCTTAGCTCCCCAACCCCAACAATCCAAGATTGTTTTGATCCTAACTATTGGAAAAACCAAAAGCTCGATGCGGATTCTCTAATTCTTCTAAATCCGCCCTACGGAAAACGAATTTCAACAAACACTCAACAATTCAGCCAACTTGGAACGATGATTGCAACATCTTTTTCGCCCGCTCGTGTCGCCCTCATCACCCCAGGAAAAGAAGAAGAAAAGGCTTTGCTAAGCAACACCAATGGAATTACACACCAAAAAATAGTCTTTTTTAACGGTTCCATTAAATGCGCCTTTTTCATATTTAGGTAATATTCCGCTTGCCTTAGCAAAATTGTTAGATTATAATTCTACCGAGGTTTACAATGAAAAAACATTTAATAGCATATCTTCTTATCACAACTTTTAGCTTGTCATTTTTGTCCGCAACCCAAAAGTATTATTACAACTTCGATATAGAAGAATTTACCAAAGAAAAAGAACCCCTACTAGTAGCCCTTTATCAGCCCGACACACAGGCTCAATATAATTCGCAACTCCAATCCAAAATTAGTAGTGAAAGCCTTTTTAAGAGTCTCCAAATATTACATATGCCCACCATCAACTCGGGAACGCTTGCCTTCCCCTTTACCGTAGAAGAGGTTGTTGATGAAGAAGAGCCCCATTTTCTCATTATCAATTCTCTAATGGAAGATGAGATCTATAAAACGGAGGGTAAAGAATACAATCTAGCCCTCGAAGGTGGGATTAGACGCTCTATCGACCAGGAAAAGACTACCCAAATTTTATTTTTGTATAGTATCAACATCCATTTTATCGAATCCTATTTAAACGGCGAAATCCCAACCCTCGCCCACCTCTCAGACGAAATCGTCTCTGCATATCCCATCTCCTACATCAACTTATCAAAAATCGTAGCAGATAAAATTCAACAAGGAGAATACAAGCTTGCCGATTTCGCAACCTCCGATTCAAAAGCGGCCATCGAAATCACACACGACGCGATTGCCAATTATTTTTCCAAGGTCACAAACGACCCCAATCCACTAAGCCTAGAATCCGACCGACTAGAAGAGCCCCCAAAAATTTTTACAGGCGCAATCGACAATGCCGATGTTCATGATGCAGACCAAATGAGAAGCCATTGGGAAATCAACCGCGATTCGCTAACCCCAGAAGAAAATCAAAATGCCCTTCGTTATTTTAATGGAAAGGCGCCAGATAAATGTTTTCGTGCAACAAGCAAGAGTGCTGGCTTTACGGGGTTTGTCCACGGGAATACAATTGCTTATTGGGTTAAAGTAGGGCCGAACGAAGGAATTATCGAAACTCAAATAGATGGCCAATATACCAAACAAATTAGTCTCTATTCTCCTATAGAAGAGGACAAAGTAATCTATATTGCAACCGATTTGACCAATGCTCGCCACTATATCCAAGTTAGACCCATCTATTCGACACGATCAAAGAGTTATCAGTTTACAGTATACGGAATTTTAAGCAACTAATATTAAATTAGTATAAGATTTCGACCTCTTGAGCCGTTTCTGCGATTGACTTGAGTTCGTCTGGAAGCACATCCATATTTCCATTGAGGCCAATTAGAAATTGTTTTTCTTCCACATTATTAGAAATAAGTCGGTTATTAGAGACGGTATGTCCTTCTGTAAGAAGATTGACGCCCAAGACTGCTTCGCTGCTTTGTGCGGGGTTAACAAAAATATTGTAAGAGATCATTAAGTCGTCGCCAGAAATAGGACCACAAGCAGTGAGCTTGCCATTATCGCTAATCGAACGAGTAATAATTGTATTATTTAATATTCGCCCCGATGATTTATTGCTTCGAAGGCTTAAACCATAACCGTTTTCCGACCCAATCGAAATCCAGTTTTTATTGACTACCGCCTCACCTTGCAATTCCATTCCAAAACTACTGCTTGTCGCTGGATTAAAGGATTCGATGCGATTGTTGTTACAAATCATGGAGCCATTGTCAATTTTAATCCCGGTGAAGCTTTCGTTCACATGGGCTAAAATTTGGTTTCCAATAACCTGTATGCTGTTATAAGAAAGAGATTCTGGGCTATAAATTTGAATTCCCACAGCTTGTTGAGCTTTTCTAGTTTCTTTACCAAGCAAAATTTCATTATTGGCAATATAGACTCCAGGATCTGAGGCTGGCCCTACATTGATGACCGTCGTTCGACGACCTAACGAAAGAAGTGTAGAATCGACAAGGGTAAGTCCTGCATTAAAAGCAGTCACAAGAGAGTCTCCATACCCTTCTAAGCGAATTTCCGCTAACTTAAGGTGGATATTTTCTGCCGAAATAAGCCTAGCTCTATTGCTTGCCCCATCTATGACTAAAGAAGATAAGCTAACCTCTCCCGTGTTGTTTTTTGAAAAATGATCTCCTTCTATTGATGAAATAGAGATAAGAGATTCTGCTATAAAAGAGCTAGCCGCTCGTATTAATGTGGGGGGAGCTCCCTTTCCTTCTTGCTCCCATGAATTTGGATTGAAGCCACCAATAATTGAAATCCCAGAAACCAATTCTAGCATTTCTTGCCGTGCTAGTTGGTAGTTCCCCGACGCGACACGAATTTCTATTTTAAGCGCATTTACTTTTTTTATTCGAGAAACTGCCTCGCGTGTTGCACTTGATAAAGATTTATAGGGCGTATCGTGGGTTCCGTTACCAACTGATGTTGCCCGATTATTAACAAAGAGAGTGTTTAAGGCTTTGTTGAATATAGCCTTTACCGAAATACCGTTTTCTGCCTCTTTAATTGAAATTTGTTCAAGCGTAACAGGATCTTGAGTCGTTCCCGATTGAATTTCCCAATGATCAAAGTAGTAACCTTCGTTAGCTTGCGCAATTGCAATAAATGGATTTCCAGTTAGGACTCGTTCTTCTTTAAAAAAAGCCCTTCCCCCCTCACTCGCATTAATTTCTATTTGAAAGGGAGTCGTGGGATTGATCTTTTCCACTTTTCGGGGAGCCGCTTTTACTATTGTGGGCTCTATTATAATAGGTTTTGCCTCTGGTTCGACTAATTCGATGGAAGGTTGAACCCGTATAGGATCTACATTTACTTCGCTAATAACAGAAGATTCGCCCGATTGCTTCTTTTCGCATGATATATAAAGAGAGAGAAAAATAAAAATTAAGATAAAACCAAGTAAATATCTTCTCATGTTCAATAACATTAATCTATAAATAGAAAAAAAGATAGACTAAATTGCCTAATTTTTGCGTTTTTTATCTTTTTTTAATCTATTTTTAATTTTCCACATACAAAATTTCTTTTAATAATCTCTTATAAAAAGAAAAACCAATCGCCAAACTCTCTAAATCAATCTTTTCATCGACCCCATGAAGCCTTTTTGCAAAGAAATCATAGCTATACTTTCGTGAAAAGAGTGAAAAGCCATATACATCTGTTCCTTTTTTTCTAAAATACCTGCCATCTGTCACCCCAGCTGGAACAACTGGCACAAGTTTCGCATCGGGGTAGAAAGACTTAACCGTCTCTTCTAATGTTTTCGTGAAATGAGTGTTGATGGCAGAGGCATTAGGTTCGCAATATTCTCGTTCATAGATGTCGATATTGAGTCCTGATAGTGCTTCATTAAATAGTTTTATGATCATCTCTTTTGTTTGCCCAGGTTGGATACGAATATCATAATGCGCCTCTGCACAATAGGGAATGACATTGACTGCAATCCCCGCATTGACTAATCCTAAGCTCATTGTCAAAAAGAGCGATGAATGAACGAGTTTTGCCAAACAAGGAGAGCATTTATATAAATCGCTTAAAGCTTCCTCGAGTGTCGCAGGATTTAAGAGAGCCTCTTTTAATTCCGCAGGAAATGGCATTGCTTGTATCATATAGCGGGCTTCCTGAGTGTAAAGCGGCTTTATTTCGATTTCTGATATTTTAGCGATGGCCTTGTTTAAAAGAAGGGCGGCATTTTCCGCCTTATACGGCATGCTCCCATGTCCAGAGCAACCATGCGCCACCAGCTGAATTCTCAAAACCCCTTTTTCGCAAGAGGCAATTGAAATATGATTATCATCAATAAAATAGCCACCAAGCTCGGTCAACATTTTATCACATCGAAAAAGCTCCGCCTCGCTATCAAGCAGTGCCCCCGCTCCTAATACACCATCGGCTTCTTCATCTGCAAACGCAAAATATTTAATCGTTTGTAAAGGGGTTCCATTTTCTTGAATGACCTCCCGCATTGCCGCCGCCATGATTGCAATTTGTCCTAACATGGCCACCGTTCCGCGTCCATACACCCATGCACCATCAAATTGGCCAGAGAAAGGATCAAACGACCACTTAGAAGAATCGGCTCCAACAACATCAATGTGACCCATAAGAGAATAGATGGTTGGATTTTCTAAGGAGCCCGGCACCACGGCGACAAGAGAGTCTCTATTTTCGACAACGCCTTTTAATATGGAGGGAATGTTCGCTTGAGCAAAGAAATCTTGGAGTGCTTTGGCATTGACCGTTTCATTCCCGCCCGAACGGTCGGAGCAATTGATGCAACGGTTTTGTATGAGTTTTTGCAAAAGGGGGACAATGATTTCTCTTGTCTTAGATAAATCTTCGGTAGAATAGCAAGCCATATTTACCTACTAGTTGTCCCGAATGATGGATTGCCACTGTGTTGGAAAGTCTTCGACAGGTGTAAAATAGACGACGCTCGAATCTTTTGTCCGCCGAGGCATAACTGCATTGATTCCAACAATCTCGTGATAGACATTAATTGCAATTCCGCCTGCACCGCCTAGCATTGTGTTGACCTTAAACCAGCGCTGATTGCCTTGTTTTTCGAATCCTCCAATGGTTTCGCGGGAGGAGACAATGGTGTCTGCCTTGCCTGTAATGCGGTCAAATGGGAAATCGAGAATATTAATAGGCTGTCCCGTCGATATTTCGAGGGAGTTTGCCACTTTTAAATAAGGAAAAGACCAATTTGCAGGCACCGTTTTTCCGTAAGCCGCCTCTTTGAGTTTTAGCAAGGCTAAATCCATCTTTTTGTTATAAGAGATTAATTGTGCCGTAAAGGCGAAAACGGGATTCTCGTGAATAGAAGGGGAAACCGCAACCACTATTTCTGAAGCCGTTTCTCCCGAAGGACTAGCAATTCCGGAATAACTTGTCAAAACATCTCCTTTAGACGAGATAAAAGCACCTGCCACTGTGCGGTAAGAGGTTTTTACAGCAACAACCGCAGACATTGCTGCTTCAATTTCGTTGCCACCCATAATTGGAACCCCTGTTAATACAGAAAGCCGGGTTGATGTTGTTTGAATCCATTTTGCAGAAAATTCCCCTGCCGAGGATTCATCGTCGGTGTTAATAAAGGTAAGATACCAGTTTCCTCGTTTTAGGGGGGTTGCGGAGTCACTGTCTAAGATAAAATCGCTCTCGATCATTCCGATGTCGAAGGAGTAATCGGCCTCCGATTCTTTCCAAGCAATTTTCCCGAATTTGATAAAAACCTTTGCGCTCCCTTGCGATGTTTTCCAATTAAATAGAAGGGGGTTGATAGCAGTTGATAATCCTAGCTGATGTATGCTGATGTTTTGAGTTTCATCTTGTAATAGGAAACGGTTATTTTGATTGAGATTGGCATTTTTTGCTCGAGGGGGTTCTGTCCATTCTAGCAATAGAATAAAAGATAAATCGCTATAAGGCTCTGTTAAAGTTGATAGGTAAAAAATATCGGCAGAAACAGTTACTTTAGCTGTGCCTTGGGGTAAGTTACCCTCGGTAGGGGTATTCCATGTGAGAGTTTCATTCCATTCACTTGTAGCAGATTCTAACTCGATCTCTCCGTGTATAAATTGTAAGGATAAATCACCACTTGCCTCGGTTAAAGATATTTTAAACCCAGATGCATTTCTAGGAATTTCGATAGAAAATTCTTTTTCTCGTATTTCGGATGAAAGCTCTAGTAATGAATAAACGGGCTTTCCTGGGTTTAGTGTCCGTATTCTGCTTTTTATGCCACTCTCTTGAGCGACTAAAGAGTTTATCGTGATGAAAATGAAAAGGGTAAATAAAAGTGTTCGTTTCATAAAATCCTCATTATAAAATAATTATAGCATAATTTTTGTATTAAGTATCAATCAAAAAGGCTTTTTTCAAATTTATTATGATTTGATTCCCAGCTTTCTCCATAAATAGTTTCAAATTGATTTTTCCATTCTTTTCCATTTTGAAAACTTTGTACGTAAGCTCGTAGCTTCTCTTTGCCATATTCCTCTAAAAGATAGGCAACCATAGCGTAACTTTGCAAGTACATTAGATGTGACTGTGCCTCTGCAAATTCGGTAAATCCTTCTTCCACGAGGGAGTCCCATGGGAGAAGGCCTTTCTTTTCTTTTAACAAGCGAGGATAACTGGTTTTGATTTGTGTTTGAATTTCCGCGGAAAAGTAAACGGCAATTCCCTCGTCTAGCCAGACGGGTATCTGGGTCAAGCAACCCGCCTCTTCGAGTGCCGCAAGGTGAGCCACTTCGTGGTAGACAAGCCGAAGGAGATCTTTTTCGCGGAAGTATTTTTCGCCATGCCCCTCGGGGTCGTTGTAACGCGGCAGCGAGAGGGGCCATAAGGCGACATAACCGCAATTATGGAAGGCTAATGGCCACCAGGACATCGGCTGGTTGGAGTTTTCGCGAAAAAGTTTCGCATAAGACTCTAAATTCGGGGGAATAATAATTGGCACCGAAGAGTCGGTTTCAAACCCGAATAATTCGTTTAATTTCCCTCTTAACTGCCCTAATGCAGGCTCTGCATACGATAAAAAAGATTCGGCGTGCCGCCGATCTTTTCCTTGGAAGAGAAGGGAAAAATCTCCGATTTTAATTTCACTGTAGTTCTCCGGCCAAGAGGGGGTTACCTCCAATCGAGGATTTTTCCCATCCATTCCCCGAAAAACAAAATTCCCAGGCAAATAAAAATCGCTCACCTTCCCCCCCTCAAGAAGGTTCTTAGAACCATCAGCTAAAAGCAAGATCTGTTTTCCCCTCAGCCCTTCACCCGAGGAAAACAAAACGACACCGCGCTTCTTGTGACATTCCACCACAATCCCACTCTCTAAGTCTAAAACCCCTGGATCTGGAATTCCATCTCCAGTAAAAAAAGCCATCACACTCGTATAAAGTTTAGCATCCCTTTTCCAATCTGCCTCAAGTAAATCATCAAGAGTAGGCATCTCCAAAAAAGAAAAATCAGCCTCTGCCAAAGCCACTTCTGTCCTACTTAATTTCCAATTATAACCCGACACCTCTAGCATAGGATATTCAATCGGGCTAAATTGAGCCACCAAGCCTTGAGACAAAAAAAGCAAAGAGAGTAAAATAAAAAAAGAGCTCCATCTTCTAATCATAATTAAATTTACCCCCTTTTTCATCGTCGGTCAAGTGAACTAAGTTGACAGATTACCCTTTTCGCTATATTTTATAAAAAGGAAGTGTATATGAACCGTTTTACAATTGGCACCAGATTTATTGATTCAAAATTAACATTGATGTTAATACAAATGTTAACTTTCACCTTTGTCTTTACCTTTACAGGTTGCACAAAACTACCCGAAGTCGATAGAGCCACAGCGCTTAGCCTAAAATCTGGCAACAGCCACAAACAAGCCATTATCTCAGAATGTTTAGTAAAACGCGGCGAAGAACGCGAAATAGGCACCTATGGCGGATACTGGAATGGCCGAATTGCCGCCGACCCCATGACCTTTAACACCCTAACCGCGCGCGACACCGACTCAAGAACCGCTATCGATTGGACCTCTTCCTCTACCGTTCAATACGATCCATTCACGCGACAATGGTCCCCTGGCCTCGTTTCATTTCGCATCGAAAACGACATTCAAAACGACATTCAACGAATTTACTGTACAATAAACGATTCTGCCGTTTGGTACCTTCCAAACGACGACAAAACCGTACCAATTACCTCCCGCGACATCGTCTTTTGGTTTAACGAAATCGAAGGCGACCCTGCAATCCAACACCCCGCCTATGCAAACCACTTTGTTAAAATGGCCGACGGCAGCGAAAAATCAATCACCATAGAGGCGATAGACGATAAAAACTATTTCTACACCTTCCCCCGAATCTCTTCCGACCCCATTTTAGAAATCGCAGGCGACTTTGGCCCCTACTTTATTTTCCAACCCGCAAAAGAGTCCGCCTACAATGACGCCTACTCCCAAGCCATCAAAACTAGCACCCCCGACGAAGCTAAAAATATTGCATCAGGCAAAGCCGCCGCTGCCGTCAATAACCTCTTTGCCATCGACACAGATCCAAAAGAACTCCCCACCTGTGGTCCTTTCTACATCGATAGCTATCAACCTGGCATCAAACTCACCCTAAAACGCAATCCCCATTACTTCTTAAGGGATGCCGCCGGCAACCGCCTCCCCTACCTCGATGGCCTTATCTATCACATCATCCGAGACGACGAAAGTGCTATTCTCGAATTCTTAAACGGCACAACCGATTTTACAGGTGTCCCCCATAACAAACTTGAACGCCTTATCACCGAACAAGAATCAAAAGATTTTCGAATCTACTTCGGCGGAGCTAGCCTCTCTTCAAGTTTTATCTGTCTAAACCAAAATCCGGCCGTCATCGATCCTGTCGTCCAATCATGGTTCATCCAAAAAGAATTTCGACAAGCCATCAGTTGTGCCATCAACCGCCAAGAACTCATCTCACAAATCTACCTTGGCCTAGCCGAACCTAACAACGAATTTTTTAACAAAGCAAACTCAATGTACAATCCCGAAATTTCCCTAGAGTACACCTACGATCCAGAACGTGCCCTCTCCCTACTCGCCTCAATTGGAATCACTCCCGGCGCAAATGGCTCTTTAACCGACTCCAAAGGAAACCTCATCGAATTTGATTTTTCCTTTGGAGGGGACAACGACCTCATGGCAAAAATGGCTTCTATCATAGCTCACAATCTCCAATCTCTCGGCATGAAAGTAAACTTAAAACCTACCGATTTTCAAAAACTCGTCAACTCCATCCTAAAAACCTACGACTGGGAAATGACCTCAGTCGCTCTTGGGGGAAACTATTGGCCCACAGGCGGTTCTAACGTCTGGCAATCTTCGGGCAATTTCCACCTATGGCATCCCAACCAAACCTCCCCCGTCACTCCCTGGGAAGCTGAAGTCGACGCCCTCTACAACCAAGGCCGTTTTGCCAAAACCCCCGAAGATGCCAAAAACTCTTGGGACCGCTACCAACACCTCATTCTAGAACAAGTCCCGCTCATCTACCTTCCCTACCCCTACTCTTTCGCCGCCTACAAAAACCGTTTTGGCAACATTACCTTCGACCTACTTGGTGGCCACGACATGGGAACAGACATCCGATACGTTTACTTAAAATAATTTCTAGCTTAGTAACTTTTCCTCTACTGTTTTGTTTATTAATTGAACGTCCTTAAAAAAGTGTCATACATATGTATGACACTTTTTTACTTTAGCTTTTCCAATTTTTAACAAAAAAAACTCCCACCCCGTCAAACTGACGAAGCAGGAGTTTTAGCCTCTCGTTAATACCGATTATGGCTTCTTATAAATTTGTTTTACATTAAGAGGTTTCGCATGAACTTCCCCCTCTTTGTAGCCACCTTCATAAGGTGTAAACTCTAAAAAGTAGTTTGCTACTATAGTATCTTCTTGTGGAAGATGCGGAACGTCATTCCACTTCTTTTCGTGTCCACCTGAGCTAAAATAATGTGCACAAGTTTCAACAAATGTAATTCCACCTGGCGAATAAGAATCTGCATTAGGCTCGTTCCCCCAACCAAATAGTCCCCAATTATTATAACTAAAATCAACCTCACCATCTGGCATAATATAATCCTTCCCTGGATGTTCAGCAACTGGGAAAAAACTTTTGCCCGCCTCTGGACCACAAACCCAGTTCCACTTAGTAACCAAATTTGATGTGTTTACAGTACCCCATAAGTCACTGTCATAACCATTTTCACTTGGCAAACGAGTAGAGCCAATCCATGAATTTTTACCTACACCCCCCGCTTTATCATAGATAAAATCATTTTCGGAACTAGAAGTTATCGTCATTAGATAGCCTTTAAGACCATTAAAAGATTGAGTTTTAGCTTCATCATAAGCATTATTCCATTGAATTGTAACACCCCCCTCTTGCGACACTACCTTATAAAAGCTTCCGTTAAAGTAGGTTGGTTTAGTAAAATCTGTTCCCGAAGTATTGATAATGGGTTCTGATCCCCCCTCTGTCAACGCTAAAGTTTCAAGGTTAATTTTTACGCTCATTCCTTTTGTTACATCAAACGGATAAAATACGGCTTGTTTCACAAAGTTTTCTGCGTTTGCAGCTGGAAATGAATCGGTAATAGTAGAAGGAAAGAATTGTACATAGGAATATTTTCCATCCGTTTTAAGGCCTTCTGAAGCTTCTACATATCCGCTTGGTTTAAGCCCAGAACCGTCATCGACCACAGGAATAGCCATATTAAAGTCTGCATATCCAATCGAGTTGCTTTCAGGTAACATAAAATAGCCATCCTCAACAGACAATGAAAAAATAGTTCCTGGCTTTCCAAGTACTACAGTTGGAACTTTAAAGGAATTATCGTCTCTCCATTCAACTTGGTCATCGGGGCTTAATCCTAGCGAGCCATTAATTTGAATATCATCTTCTACTGCTTTTATTTGTAGGTTAAGATTCCCCTCTTTGTTAAGTAGATAGAGTTTTTCTTTCACTGTATCAAAAGCGGTGCCAGAAACAAGAGTTGCAATCTTTGTTCCATCAAAGTTGTTATAGGTTTTTATACGAATACTATCATCGGCTCCAGTAAGTTCGCCAACTTGAAGTTGGCTACCTGAGGTGAGTGTAATTGCCTCGCTACCAATTGCAAGTTCACCGCTAATAGTAACACTAGACATCTCTTTAATGCCTTTAATGGCACCACCCTCTAGCAAGTGGTTACCTGCTCCCACAATTACATATTCACTTAAATCACTATCATCCGCAATATAAGCACTACTAATTTCTGCTAGAGTGATATTTTTTTCAATCCATGTAACCGTCGAACCTGTCGCACCTTTAGTTAACTTGAGGTTTTGTCCATTTGAGTAGATGAATTTTCCATTACTGTCACTATAAGGAGCTTGCACCCATTGTGCATATAGATCAATATCATCTGCTAACTCAACAAACTCTTCATCAGCATAAAAATCTCCACCACCTGTAGGATTTATGTTCCATCCTTCAAAATAGTATTGATGTCTTGAGAATTTGTTTCGATCTAGCGGGGTCGATTTATTTTTTAGCATAATTTGAGTCAGACTTATCCCATTATCACCCTCATAATTTGCATAAAAGGTAACCAATGCAGCGTCTGCCCATACCGCGTACAAGGTAATATTATCGGCTGGGGTAATGCTGTCCCCATTAGCATATTCGGCCGTTGTTCCATTTTCAGTTACTGTCCAACCAGAGAAAGCACTCTCTCCAAAGACAAAGTTATTGATAACAAGGTTTGCACTGCTGTTTTTTACAACCGCTTGAGTATAGCTTTCCATTGGAGGGAGGGTATTAGGCACACTACCTCCACTACCCATAAAAGTAATGGTCCATGTATTAGCAGTAGATTCCCAAATGGCATATAATGGCTTATCTTCATTAAAATCGACAGCGGCACCCTCGTTATAATTGACCGTTGTTCCACCTTCTGTTTCTGACCAACCAATAAAAGTATGATCTGCCTTGGTAAAAGCATTTGGAATTAAACTAACGCGTGCATCGTGTTCAAATTTTTGTGTATAGTTTGCTTCTGCTGCATCACTTCCATTGTAGGTAATCGTATAAACAATTGGCTCCCATTTTGCAAAGAGTTCAAAGGAAGCAGTTCCTGTGATCTCTGCTTCGTTAGCGTATGCAACTTCGTCTGCATTTCGAGTGATTGTCCAACCCGCAAAATTATGGCCATCTTTTGAAAAGAGGTTTGCAGGCAAGTTAGTCACAACTCCATTATCGATAGTGATAGATTCCATTTCGCCTGTTGTAGGGTTATTTCCGTTAAAAGTAATAGTATGAAATTGAGTCCATTTTGCGTAGAGGTTGATACTGCCTGCTAATGTAACCAATCCTTTATCTACATAGAGAACATCGCCTGTTTCACTTTCTGCCCAACCTTCAAAACGATGAGAATCCCATTCGAATGTGTTTGCATCTAGTTGGGTTTCTGTCTCTTTGGCAATGGTTTGAGTTTTACTCTCTTCCCCACCATCATTTTTAAAGAATACAATGACCGCGGAATCTGCCCATTGTGCATATAAAGTCATATCTCCTGCAGGTGTGATTTCTGCGCCATTGAGAAAGCTCTCACCAGGTTCATGTTCTGTTGGAATTTCCTTTGTATTCCAACCAGCAAAACCTTGCTCGCCATTAGTAAAATTGTTGATAATTAAACGAACCGTACTGCCTTCTGGTACATTTTGCGTATATTCTGTTAAAAGAGGATCTCCCGAGTTTGGGACACTGCCATTATTTCCCCTATAAGTAATAGTATAAGAACTAGCGGACCAACTCGCATATAGTATCATATTCTCGTTAAATGCTATTTTTGCTCGGTCGGTGTAGGTAAGAGAACCTCCCTCAACTTCACTCCAACCAATAAAACCTTTTTCTGTATTGGTGAAAAGATTTGCATCTAGGAATGGAAATTCATTATGAGTAAAAATTTGTTGATATGTTTGTTCTGCCAATGGCAAACTTCCGCCATTCCCATTAAACGTAATAGTATATTTCCAATTTGCATACAAGGTAAGATCTTCTGTTACGAGATCTACATCAAAAACCCAAGGAGTTGCAAAATTTGCATCTTTAAACCAACCAAGAAATTCGCTTGCTTTATCATTTATTGGACCTTCTGGTCTTTCTACTTTGCTGTCCTTTTCTACATCGACAGGAGGAATTTCTACGCCCCCGTTTGTGTTATAACTAACGCGAAAGGTTTCAACTGGAGGATCTGGATTCGTGGAATCTTCTTGCCAAATTGCATATAGTGTTAAACTACTTGTTAACGAAATAGAGGCACCATCTGGATAACTAGTCCCCGATGCATCTGCAACGGTGTTCCATGCGACAAAAGAATGATCAGCTTTCGTAAATACATTGCTAGGGAGGTTCTCTTCCTTTCCCTCTTCGAACAGCACAGAAGCCATCACGCCACCCGTTGCTCCATTTCCATCAAAATTAAGTGTGAAAGTGGTACTTCGACAGGATCCCCAAGTAAAAACTAAAAAGATACTGATTGCTAATAAAATCCGTTTCATATCATCTCTCCTTCTATCCTTAATTATAAGCCCGTTCATTTTAACTGTCAATATAATAATATACCGAAGTCTCCGACTATGTAGAATTAAAAGGCAAAAATAGACAACTTTTCTCTCTTTTTCAATAAATTCCTAATAATTACAGAAAAAAATCTCCTACTCTGCCAAAACGACAAAGTAGGAGCTCTAAATTAAATCATTGTTATTATCATAAAAGCAATTATGAATTAGCCTTAGCCTCTGCCTCTAATACCGCCTTTGCAAGTTGATCGGCGCAAGAAGTCGAGCGATGACCACAGGTATTTCCCGCAAGCTTTTTTGAAATTTCTTGTGCGCTCATCCCATCAACAAGGGTAGCGATTGCTTTCAAGTTGCCATCACATCCACCATCAAATTCGATATTAGTAACCTTTCCAGCTTCAATATCAAAGTAGATGCCTCTTGTGCAAACTCCTCTAGGTGTATAATCGTATTTCATTGTTTTCCCTTTTTGAAGTTTTAATAAATATTCTTTAACAAAACCCAACTTTTCGCTTGCAAAACTCAAATCAAGCGAAAAGGTTCCTTGACCCATTTAGAATGGAAGTTAGGGAACATTTTTAGAAGAGATAAAATTAGTTTTTCGTTTTATTTAAAGCCTAAAGGAATCGGCTTTAACGAAAAACGGAAAAGAATTTTATCTCTTCTGGAGTTTTCAGTAAATTCCTTTAACCATTAACTTATTGATTTTTGCAACGAAATCGGCAGGCTTTTTAAGTTCCCCACCCTCGATTAAAATCGCTTGATCAAGAAGCACAGCAGAAATATCTTCTATTAATTTATCATCACTTTCAATCGCTTTTAGCAACGCATGGTCTGGATTCACTTGCAAGATAGGAAGAATTTCTCCCATGTCGCCTTGCCCCATCATTTTAAACATCATTTGCATTTGAGCATTTGGATCGTTTTCGTCTGCAATAACAGCAGATGGAGAATCGCCAAGAGCCGAAGAAGTTTTAACATCTTTTACTCGTCCTTCAAGTGCAGCCTTAATTTTTTCGATAACAGGGGCAAAATCACTTTCTTTTTGCTTATCTTCTTCAGACTTAAATTCTTCCGCCGCATCACTTCGATTAACCGCTTTCAAATCTAAATCGCCATACTTCCCAATCGAAGGCATCACGAAATCATCAATATCTTCATCACAAATAAGAACTTCAATTCCTTTTGCCTTATAACCGTTTAACAGCGGACTGTTTCGTAGTGCATCTTCTTTTGCTCCAGAAATAAAGAAAATCGCTTTTTGATCCTCTTTCATTCGCTCTTTATACGAAGCTAAACTGGTAAATCCTTCCACCTCGGTCGACTTGAAACGCACGATTTCTAAAAGCGCATCTTTGTTTGCATAGTCGTTTAAAATCCCCTCTTTCATTGGGCGATTAAATTCCTTAATAAAGGTTTCAAAACGCTCTGCATTGTTTTCTGATAATTTTTTAATTTCGCCTAAAATCTTTTTAACCGATGCATTCTTAATAGAAGACATAATGCGATTTTGTTGCAAAATCTCTCGGCTCACATTCAATGGAAGGTCTTCGCTATCGATTATCCCTCGAACAAATCGCAAATAGGTTGGAAGCAATTCTTTGTTGTCGTCGGTAATAAAAACTCGTTTAACATAGAGCTTAACACCCGACTTGTAATCGGCATAGTTCATATCCATAGGCGCCTTTGATGGAACGTAAAACAAAGTCGTATACTCTAATGTCCCCTCTGCCTTTGTATGCATCGTCATAAGAGGGTCTTCCATATCGTGGGAAATTTGCTTGTAAAAGCCGTTGTAATCTTCTTCTTTTAGTTCGGATTTAGAAACTTGCCAAAGAGCCGAAGCCTTGTTAATTTGTTCGGTCTTCATTTCGGTTTTTTTAACCGCTTCTTCGCCCTCTTTTGCTGGCTCGTAGGAGCTATCTTCGTAAGTCAAGAAAATAGGAACGGCAATATGATCCGAATATTTCTTAATCAAAGTCTCGATTTGCCACCTAGAAGCATATTCCTTGCCTTCTTCATTTAAGAAAAGCTTAATTTCGGTACCTTGACCCTCTTTCGCCATCTCTTCTATGGTAAATTCGCTCTTTCCATCGCTCACCCAGACATAGCCTTTGTCTTCGCCAGCCTTTTTTGACTTCACTTGGACCTTATCGGCAACCATGTAGCAAGCATAAAATCCAACCCCAAATTGCCCAATCAAATTCGAGTCCTTTTTCGCATCGCCCGTTAAGTTCTTAAGAAAATTCTTAGTTCCGCTGTTGGCAATCGTTCCCAAATTATTGATGAGTTCTTCCTCATTCATCCCGATTCCGTTATCGGTAATCGTCAAAATCCCCTTTTCTTCCTCAAAATTGATATCGATCCGAGGCGAAAAATCCAAACTTTTTAACTTTTCATCTGTAAGCGTCAAATATTTGAGTTTATCTAGCGCATCGGAGGCATTTGAAACCAACTCCCGTAAGAAAATTTCTTTGTGCGAATACAAAGAGTGAATAATCAGTTCCATTAATTGAGAAACTTCGGTTTTAAATTGAAATTGTGACATCGTCATCTCCTTTTTTGTAATATACAAAGATTTTTTTCCAACTTCAAGAATGCTCTAGCAATTTTCCCGATTTTTTTTGATTCTTTTGTCTTGGGGCTTACCCTCCACTCGCTTCGCTTCGTTCTGGGTCGCGTCATTCGCAGCCTGGCCCGCACTTCGTTTGGGCTGCCTTGGGCAAGGATGCCCTTCGGCACTGCTACTACCGCTAAGC
>CAYJGX010000006.1:0-1398 GCA_964369795.1 uncultured Spirochaetaceae bacterium | reverse complement strand
ATTTCTAATGCCTCACATCTATCTTTTGCCTCAACTTCAAATTCTTGGTTAATACTTTCTTCAATATTTACAACAAATTTCATTTCAATTCCCCCTTAATTAATTTTCCTATATTTTCCACTTCCTAAAAATTCTATAAAACCTTTATCTCGTAAAAATTGAAGTTGCTGACGAATTTTTGCTTGAATGTTATTGTTTTCAGGGTGGCTAATAGACAGTGTTTTTTCAAAATTATACATCTCAGCAAGTTGAAATTCTTTATTTTCAATTTTATTTATGCAAGTTAAAACATCCAACAACCAACCGCGGGCTTTGATGTCTTTCGTTTTTAATCCTTGTGCTTTTTGTGTTTGGCTTACAATTTTGTCTTTATCAAGCAAACGCCCATTGCGAATAATCTCTATTTTTCCTTGCTCTGGCACTTGGTCTATCAATATGTTGCATCCTACCCAGCCTGCACGACGAGCATTTGCTGACAACGGATTTCGCTTTTCAATAATCGCTGGGATAAAGAAATGTTTAGGAATCAAAATAAGTTTTTCAACAATATAATTCTCTGAAGAATAGTTCATGCAAAATAAATTTGGATTTTCTAAACTTGTTATCCGCTCTATCATGGTGTGATAAGCGCCATCATTAACCTTTTTTCCTAAGCCACCATTTTTACTTTTAAGTTCATACTGGTTTTCACAACTTTCGCAGTAAAAATCAGCTACAGGTCTATTATTTTCATACGATTGTAATTTTTCATTCCCACATCGCGGGCAAAACATATTTTTTTCAAACCAGCCCTCTGTCACTCTTCGTATTTTTTGAGAATTACTTGAATAATTTTCGCCTAATGTTAAATCTAATTGTAAATTCATTTTTAACTGCCTACTCCACTAGTCGTTTCCCAACCCTATCTATATGCTCTCTTAAATTTTCATTTTTGATGCTACTCACAACTTTATCGCTTAACCCGGTATCACTCATATCAATTTAACTTCTTAAAATATTCATGCATTCCACAAAAGAAAGGAATGTAATGCTTCAAAATGGCTTCTACTAATACTTGACTCCTCTAATTAAAGATAAAGGAGCCAATCACATTTTGTCAACATAAAAAGTGATTATAGTCACATTTTGCCTACATAAAATGTGACTGCAAGGGTTTGGGGCCCGATAACGGAGTTTGATGCGGGCAAAATGCACCAGTGACAGGAGCGGAAATCCTTTCTTTGCATAGGCAAAGAAAGATTGGGAGCGTAACTCGCGGTCGGCTTGCTCGCAGGCAAGCCGAGGTGCCCAATAACAAATGAAAAAAATGTTAAAAATAGTAAACTTTTATTGACAGAATTTTAAAAGTTAAGTATATTAAATAAGACGATAGTTAATGCTATTTAACCGTCGACTTAG
>CAYJGX010000005.1:50337-53928 GCA_964369795.1 uncultured Spirochaetaceae bacterium | reverse complement strand
GACTCCTGTTTTAGTATTTATTGATATTTAAAAATTGTCAAGGTTAAAAAAGCCCCGCCTTCCAGTGAGTTGTAATAGCATATTTTTAAAAAGTTAAAAAAATTGAAAAAGAATAGTGGTAATAAGGATAATATATAGAGAAAATTGTTTTTTAGGAGTTATGCCACAAGAATTGAATAGATAAAGTAGCCTATGTATGCGAGGAGAAAAATTAGCCCTTCGATACGAGAAATTTTTGCATTAAGAGAAAATAGAAAAGCAACAAGGGTCATTAGGAGTAATCCAATTAAATCTACTCCAATTGTGTTTGGGAGCACCATCGGATTGATAAGTGCAGAGGCTCCTAATATAAGGAGAAAATTGAAGATGTTTGAACCGATAACATTGCCGATTGCAATGTCATCTTCTCCTTTTCTTGCTGCAACAATAGAGGTGACAAGTTCTGGAAGAGAGGTGCCTATAGCAACGATGGTCACTCCTACAAGGATTTCACTCATTCCAAGTCTAAGAGCAATGGCAGAAGCACCATCAACAACCCATCCTCCACCTAAAACAATTCCCGCAAGTCCAATAGCCGTCAGCAAGATAGATTTCCACCAGCGCGGAGTTTCTTCTTGGTCAGAAGCGGGTGGCTCTATTTCGATGGGCTGATTTTTTGCCTCTTTTGCAAGGGAGAACATAAAAAGGATAAAAAAAGCGAGAAGAATAAATCCCTCTGTACGGGAAATAATATTTCCCGAAGCTTTATCTAAAAGGATATCGCTAGCCATCAACAAAACAACTACTGTACATAAAATGGAGAAGGGGAAATCTCGTTTTAAAATAGTTTTGTCGACCTTAATTGGGCGGATGAGGGCGGCAACTCCTAAAACCATTAAGAGATTAAAGATATTTGAACCGATTACATTACCTACTGCAATTCCATTATTCCCTTTAAGAGCAGATGTGACGCTAACCGCTAATTCTGGGGCACTTGTACCAAAGGCAACAATGGTTAAGCCAATAATAATTGAGGGGATTTTTATAAGTTTTCCAATATTAGAGGCGCCATCGACAAAAAAGTCGGCTCCTTTGATAAGAAAAACAAATCCAATGATGAGCAATCCGTAAGGAAGGCTAGTTTCTAAAAGGTACATGTTTACCTCGCTTTAATTATTTCCGTTGATGATAGACCGAAGAATGGGTTCTACAATTTCGTTGATTAATGCTTTTCCCTCGTCGTCAGGGTGCAAGCCATCGACCTTTTCGTCTACAAATTTTGGGTCCAAAATATAAGTTCCTTCGATAATCATTTGATCTGCTATGTCTAAATAGGTGTACTCTGGGAATTCTGCTTCGACTAAATTTTTTAGTTTCTCGTTTATTCCTTTTACCCTAAGATTCATTCCTGTCGCTAGTTCTCCCTCTGGTACTTTTGTAGGGTCTTCCCAAATTGGGTAGACGGATTGAATTAGCATTTTTGTTTCGGGAAGCTTTTCTTTTATTACGGAAAATAGGCCGTCATAGTTTGCCATTAAGATGTCGTCGGTTTGGCCTTGGTAAAGATCGTTGATTCCCATTAGAAAGACGATGTATTTGGGTTTTAAATCGAAGAGTTGGATATCTAGGCGCATTTTAAAGCCCTCTTCTTGGGTGTCGTGGTAGACGTCGTAAACAAAGGCTCGGTCGTAGAGTTTGTCTACGGTGTCTGCACCAATGCCTCTATTGAAAATAGATAGGTCGTAGTCTTCTTCGATGTCTGAGTAATATTTGTCAAGGTTGCCATGGTCGGTAATGCTATCGCCAAGAAAGACGATTCCGTCTGTTTGGTCGTTCTTTATTGCCTTTTCATTTTCCGCCCGAAAAAGGGGAAATTTTTTGTAGGCATAGTCTTCTATAAAGGATACTTCGCTCGTTGTGAGATTGCACCCTAAAAATAGGAGTGCTATGATACCAATAATAGTAGGTTTTAAGTTTTTAATTAACATTGTCATTCCTTAGACTAAACTATACATCGGATACTGGTAGAGGTCAAGATTTAATTTTTTCTTTTTCCATTTCCTTTAGCTTGTGTTTTATGGAGAATCGAGGTATAATTTGTTTTATGCAAATTTGTGACATAAAATGTTAAGAGGAGAGTTGTGGATCAGTCTAGTTTCGTTTATACGAAAGGGGAAAATTGCAAAGGTTGCAACAAATGTATTTATGTCTGTGCCACACATGCAAATGAAGCATTTTTTAGAGAAGATGAAGGGAAAGTTTTCATAAAAGATGGTTACTGTATTTCGTGTGGTGAATGTTTAAATATTTGCGACCACAATGCTCGTGATTACTATGATGACCTAAGGAGGTTTTTTTCCGATTTAAGACGAGGAAAAAAGATTTCTGTCGTAATCGCACCCGCACTCTCTTTTAACACCAAAGAGGTTAAAAAGGTTGTCGGGCTGCTAAAACAACTAGGTGTCAATCAAGTTTACGACGTTTCCTTTGGTGCCGATATCTGTACATGGGCACATATCAAAGCAATTAAAGAAGAAAAAATTAAAAATATAATTACTCAGCCTTGCCCAGTTGTTGTTAGCTATGTCGAAAAATATCTTCCAGAACTAATAAATAGACTCTCTCCTGTACATAGTCCTGTCATGTGTGCAGCAACATATTTAAAAAAGTATTTAGGGATAACCGATGAAATAATGTTTTTGTCGCCTTGTGTGGGTAAAAAAAGAGAATGCCTTAGTGAAAATACACACGGAGCAATAGAATATAATGTTACTTTTCAGAAATTTTTTACCTATCTTAAGGAAAAAAAGATAAGCCTCTCTTCTGCACCAGAAGCAGAATTTGACAATATTCAGGGTGCACTGGGTTTTGTCTTTCCTCGACCGGGTGGTTTAGCCGAAAATATTAAATACTACATGGACGAGGATCTGTGGATCACTCAACTCGAAGGGATTAAAAAAATTTCAGAGTATTTTGCTGAATACAAACAGGATCTCGAACTCGGGAATCCTGTTCCCGATATTGTCGATCTCTTAAACTGTGAAGATGGATGCAATTTCGGGACAGGAACAACTAAAGAAGCGAAAAAGAACGAAATAGATTATAAACTTAACACTAGAAAGCGAATGCTAAAAAAAGAGACATCAGATTCACTCTTTAAACTTTTCGATGAAAAATTAGTGTTTGACGACTTTATTCGCAAGTATATGGATAGAAGTATCAATTATCATAAAGATGAAGATGTCAATATCGAAGAAGCTTTTATCTCTCTTGGAAAATTTACAGAAGCCGATCGTCATATCAACTGTTTTAGTTGTGGGTATGGGAATTGCTACGATTTCGCATACGATTTGGCCTTAGGGCATAATAATAAAAACAATTGCAAATATTATCTACTAGGAAAATTTAAGACTATCAGTTTGCTAGATAATTTAACAGGGGTCAGAAATAGACATGGTTACGAGGCGCAAATTGTCGATTTGACAGAAAAGCATCCTGGGTGTGTAGGGATTTTATATGTCGATATTAATGGTCTAAAAGAGGCAAATGATAAATTAGGCCATAATCATGGAGACTATCTTATTATTCGATGTGCAACCGTCCTTAAAGATA